>JAJDOI010000112.1 GCA_022340245.1 Thiogranum sp. | reverse complement strand
TAGGGTTTTATAGGGTTACTTGCTACTTGGCCGGTGCGGCTGGTTGTGCGGGTGCAGCCGCCGGGGGAGCATAACCATACGGAGCACCATAGGCGCCAGGATAGCCGCCGCCATAGCCACCGGGATAACCGCCATAGGCAGGAGGACCACCCCAGCCACCATAACCGGGATAGCCACCATAGCCATAACCCGGATAGCCACCATAATTATAGCCAGAGCCATAACCATGACCACGACCCCGTCCATAACCACTGCCATGGCCGCCACCGCTCATACTGAAGTCCATATCACCGGAGCCATCGCCCCAGCCCTCACCCGAGCTGTCATTACCCCAGCCATTACTCCAAGGACCACCGCCGCCCCATGGACTCCAGGCCTGAGCTGCCGTGAAAGGAATCGTCATGGCACCGGCAATGCCAGCGGCACACAATGTTTTGGTCAGATTATTCATAATCTGCTACCTCAAGTTGATTTGTATGGAAGGCATACAGCAGACCTGGTTCCCAGGTGTCCTGCAATCATCAACGGAGGGACGATCCCGTAGCTGATTCAGCAATTAACCGATGTCCGTTTGAATCATCCTAATCGCATTAGCCATGTACTTTCAGTTCGGCAGCGCACATAGGGCTAAAGGTATCCTCAGAAAATACCTGGATTCAGGCAAAGCTGCGAACAGAACGAACAGTGCAGATCGGATGCCCGCTTGTTGCTACCTCGGGTTTTCAAATCAGGCCAACGGGTAATTTGCGGCATCCTTGCCGCCTGACCTCAACGGGACAGATGCAATCAGTCAACACCGCCAGACCCGTGGCAGACACTACAACCCACCGCTTCACCCTTGCGCACCAGCGTGCCGCGCAGGTTGCGGTCCGCCTTGGCGACAGACAACACAGTACCGGTGTTGCTGGAACGCGAGCCGCCACCGTGGCAAGCCGCGCAGGCGCCAGAATTATGCTCGGCGAGATTCTCGTGGCCACCCCTGGCGAAACTGGTAGTCTCGTCGACTGGGCAACACCGGTGGCCCGGTTACCGGGCCACCGATGACTGCCACAGCCGACGGTCAGGCGGCTTTCGACTTACTCAGATAGCTCTCCAGGGCTTCCGACCCACCGATGTATTCACCGTTGATGAACACCTGCGGCACCGTCGAGGTTCCCGAGACTGCGCGTATCGTCGATTCGCTGAAATCGCGGTTCAATACCAGCTCTTCGAACTGGATACCCGCATCGTGCAGCAGGCCTTTGGCACGCGCGCAGTACTCGCAGCCCTCACGGGCGAACACGGTAACATCGAGTGGCCTTGCAGCCTCCGGCGCGATGTAGTCGAGCATGGTGTCGGCATCGGAGACCTCGAAGGGATCACCGGGGACGTCCGGCTCGATGAACATCTTCTCGACGACACCGTCCTTGACCAGCATGGAGTAGCGCCAGGAACGCTCGCCGAAGCCAAGGTCGTTCTTCGGCACCAGCATGCCCATGCCGCGACTGAAGTCGCCGTTGCCGTCCGGCATGAACTTTACGTTAAACGCCTTCTGATCGTTGCGCCACTCGTTCATCACGAAGGCATCATTGACCGAGACACAGATCACTTCATCAACACCGTGCTTCTTCAAGGTCGGCGTCAACTGGTTGTAGCGCGGCACGTGCGTGGACGAACAGGTTGGGGTGAAGGCCCCGGGCAGCGAGAACACTACCACGGTCCTGCCCTTGAAGATTCCATCGCTGGTCACATCGACCCAGGCGTGGTCACGACGGGTACGAAAGGTTACCTGCGGCACATTCTGGCCTTCGCGATTCTCTAACATGTGTAACTCCTTTATCGTTTACGTTGAATTCATGCCTGCTGCGCGAGACGCCGCGGCGAAGCGCCGTGTACCCCGCCCAGCCGGTTCCAGACCCGTTCGTGAAAGTGGTAAGCGACGGTATTGACCGCCGGTTCGACCATCGCGATGGCCCCGCCGACCAGTGCGCTACCGGTCATCAGGTATCCCACGGTGAGGGCCACCGTGAAATGCACGACTGCGAAACTCATGGTCTTGTGCATCGACTTACCCTCCTTTCAGCCGGGTTGTGTACAGGCTTCGGGGACCAGTATCGCGGCTGCCGATGAATAGATGAAATCGTTTGTTGCGATAATAGTCATAGCTTTTAGCTATGATTGATCAAAACCGGCACGGCGACAGCCGGACGACCCCGCCGCGCACCCCGGAACGCGCTGCTTTTTCCCCTGCCCGCGCTGCGGGCCTGCCTGGAAAAACCTCATTCGATTTCCTATCCTTGGATAGTCGGCCGTTCACGCACGAGCAACGCCGTGCCTGAGCAGACGCCGGCGTCTGCGTGAGAGGCTGGATGACCTCTCTCTGCCTAAACTGCGCAACCGCCGCCAGAAAGTCGCGGTCGGAGGAGATCCTCAATGGACTCGTGGCTCGATCCCACCCTCCTCTCGCGGGCGCAGTTTGCATTCGTCGCCGCATTCCACATCCTCTGGCCACCCCTCACCATCGGTCTCTCGCTGATACTGTTCGGGTGGGAGGCTATGTGGCTGCGCACCGGACAGGCGTACTACTACCGCCAGGCCCGCTTCTGGAGCCGCATCTTTCTGCTCAATTTCGGGGTCGGCGTGGTATCGGGACTTCCCATGGAATTCGCGTTCGGTACCAATTGGGGCCCGTTTTCCATTGCAGCGGGAAATTTCGTCGGCAATATCCTCGGTTTTGAGACGGTGCTTGCTTTCGCCACCGAGGCAGGATTTCTCGGCATTATGATGTTCGGCTGGAACCGCGTGCCCCCGCCGATGCATCTGTTCGCCACGGCAATGGTGGTTCTGGGCGGGGTGTTTTCCGCATTCTGGATAATGGTGGCGAATGCGTGGATGCAGACGCCCCGCGGGGTAATCATCAGCGACGGAAAATTTGTCGTCACTGACTTCCTGGAGGCGATCTTCACGCCCGATCTGGTCCACTCATTTACTCACATGTTCCTCGCCTGCATCGAACTGAGCACGGTGGTCATGGCCGGCTTCGGTGCCTGGTACCTGCTCAAACGGCGTCATGTCGATTTCTTCCTGCCGATGTTCAGATTCGCGGTGCTGGCAACCGCAATTGTCGCCCCGGTGCAGATCCTGGTTGGCGACCTGGCGGGCGCTGCCTTGGCCGAGCACCAGCCGGCCAAGCTGGCTGCCATCGAGGCACACTGGCACACAAACCCGCCCGGTGAAGGCGCGGCCTGGTCGGTGGTCGCCTGGCCCGATACCACGGCGCAGGAGAATCGCTGGGCAGTGGAGATCCCCAACGCTCTGAGCCTGATCGTGACGCATTCCATGACCGGCGAGGTCAGAGGGTTGCGCGACTTCCCGCGCGCGGACCAGCCACCGGTGTGGATCCCCTATTATGGCTTCCGTGTCATGCTTGCCGCCGGGGTGTTTATCGCAGTGCTGGCCATCTGGACGCTCGTCGCCTGGCGCCGGGGCCACCTGCAGCCTTCACGGGTCTGCGACCAGCACTGGCTGATGCGGGCCTGGATCGCCGCCATTCCCGCGGTTTACCTGGCACTGGAGGCCGGCTGGTTGGTCCGCGAAGTCGGGCGCCAGCCCTGGCTGGTCTATGGGCTTATACGAACGTCCGAGGGTGCCAGCACGCTCACCACCGGTTCCGTGCTCTGGTCGCTGACAGGGTTTGTGCTTATCTACGCGCTGATAGGTATTACCGCTTTCGCGTTCGCGCGTCGTATCGCCATCGAGGGTCCTGACCTGCAGAGCCCCCTGCCGGGCCGGCCGGAGCCCAAACCGGCACCCGGCTCCCCCGGCGGGACCAGCACCGAACACTAGAGGCACACACTGATGGATGCCAGCTCCACACTACCGATGCTTGCGACGATCTGGTTTCTGATTATCGGACTGTTCCTGATGTTCTATGTCGTGCTCGACGGTTTCGACCTGGGCGTCGGCATCCTGTCGTTGTTTGTCAAGGAAGAGGCGCGACGGGGCGTAATGATGAACAGCCTTGGCACAGTCTGGGACGCCAACGAAACGTGGATCGTGATCGTGGGAGGCACGCTGTTCGGCGCTTTCCCGCTGGCGTTCGGGGTTGTCTTCCATGCGCTGTATATTCCCATGATGCTGATGTTGTTCGGCTTCATCTTCCGCGGTGTGGCCTTCGAGTTTCGCCACCTCGCGCAGCGCGAATCGGTCTGGGAGTGGGCCTTCGGGTTCGGTAGCCTTGTTGCCGCGGGCGCCCAGGGGCTCGCGCTCGGCGGTTTGCTGCAAGGCCCGACCGTCGAGCAGGGCCGCTTCACGGGTGGCACGTTTGACTGGTTGACACCGTTCAGCCTGCTGGCAACGGGCGGTGTGCTCGTCGGCTATACCCTGTTGGGGACCACCTACCTGATGATCCGGATGCATGGCATGTTGGAGGATCGGCTCTATCGCCTGGCCAGGTATCTGGCAGTCGCCATGCTGGCCGTCGCCGCGGTGGTCAGCCTGTGGTGTCCATTGCGCTACGAGTGGATCTTCGCTCGCTGGTTCAGTCTGCCGAATGTCTACTACTATGCGGCGTTGCCGGCCATGGCGCTGTTCGCATTCGCCATGCTGTTCCGCAGCCTGGCACAGCGCAGAACCGTGGCGCCCTTTGTGTGGACCCTGCTGATTTTCGTGGCTTCCTTTGCGGGCCTGGGCGCGACGTTTTTTCCCTACCTGGTTCCCGAAGCCATCACCGTTTTCGAGGCGGCGGCCGCGCCTAACACCCTGGTGTTCATGCTCGCGATTGTCAGTTTCTTTATTCCGATTATGATTTTCTACAACGCCTATCAATATGCGGTGTTCAGTGGAAAGCTTGAGGAATACAGGGTCGATGGTGACGACCCGGCTCACTGAGCACAGGCAGCGATCCAACTACCCCTACGACACCGCATACCCCGCCTTCGCAAGCTACAAACCTTGCGCCCCTTCGCTATCCTGCCATCCGGTGTTGTTATCAACCCACTTCAAACTCAACCAGTACCACAATGTAATGGGAACCATCGCCGCAAACCAGCTCCAGTCGTCGACAAGAAACAGGCGCCCGACCCAATCGCGGTCCGGGAAAATCTGTACCCAGGGGATACAATAGACGGAAAACACGATGCAGGACCCGATCAGTAACAAGGCCCCTTTTCGCGTCGCGATACTTGAAAATGCAAGGTAGACCCAAATTGGCACATCGCCGGTTTTTTTCATCAGTTTGTTCCCCCACGCACCTTCAATATCAAACCCCCACGGTTCTGAAGATGCGGCGCTGAAAGGACTGTCATGCCCAAGCGGTTTTCCTGCGCCTGGCGACATCTGCCAATACCGGCAACCTGGCAGATGCCTGCCAGGCGGCTGCGGGCAGCACGCTGCTGGAGAGATTATCACAGCCCGGCCCGATGTTCCGCCATTTCATGCCCAGTTGATTTCTCACCCCCTTACCCAGCCGCCGCAGCGACGGGGACACGCCTTTTCGCCTCGTCGGGCGTCGTCGCCGGCTGTCCAGCGCCGGCTCTGGCCAAGCTGCGCCGGGAAGTTTACCGACCAATCGAGGACCCGCCGGGATGTCGCCGGCATACCGGCTATCGGGTGTCACCACGCCTGGACACCGCTTCTCAGTCATCAAATTTCAACGCGGCAACAATCGTATTCAGTTTCCCCTGTTCACCTCCGTCACCCAACAGGTCAGCGTTTCTCCCCGCAGCAACCATTTCCCGCTTCCGGACGGCTGCTCGATATTGCTCGTTGCAGACGACAATCTTCTGCTTAATCGCTTCCAGGTGCGCTGGAATGTCGATCATGTCCCGCACATAGGTGTCTATGAACAGGCCTTTGCTCTTGTCAATCCTGATAGCCGGATCCAGCTTTCCCGTGAGCATGTTGAAATCATCGCACCACTCCTGCGGCGCCTGGTGGGAAAGCTTGAAAAAGAGGTCGATATAAGGCTCCTTGAGGACTCGGGGAGGCCTTTTTTCGTCTATACCGACGATCTTGATGTCACTGATACTTTTCATAAGCGGTCGCTCCCGGAAATGGCACGCCCCGGCCGGGTGTGTCGGTGAAGCGTACCCCCGCATAAGCTGGTGCACGAGAAAGTTGTATCCGCGATATAGCGAACCAACAAGGACTAATGCCAGCGGCGGCGGGCAGGAAACCACGGTGCTTCGAGAATGTAGCGGCACCACCCGGGATTTCCGCATCGGGAATACCGGCGGATTCCGTCACAGGTTGAGCGACACGTTGCATCACAGGTTCGCGCATCCAATCCCGAAACGTATGCTGTACAATGCATCTGCCCCCATTCAAGGCCAGGCACCGAGGCGGCACCACGGGCCGGCCCCTGACCCGGTATGAGGAACAGTGACGCATGATTCGTACACTTCTGTACAACACCGCGAGCGGAGTACTGGCTTGTGGCGGCGAAGAACTTTTGCGGCGCTGGCAGCAGGAGCCCGACACCGTGATATGGACCGATTTCTCCGGGCACCAGCCGCAACAGGAGAAGCAGATTCTGGAGGAGACCTTCGGGATACACCAGCTGGCGATACAGGATGCTCAGCGCGAGCGGCATCCCCCCAAACTGGAGGCCTACAGCGACTACAGTTTTCTGCTGTTGAAGGAGCTGTCACCGGATGCGGGCGACTTCAATTTCGCCACCAGCCAGCTGGCGCTGTTTATCGGCGAGCGCTTTCTGATTACGCGGCGTGTCGGGGCATCGCCCGGCACCGACAAGCTGTTCCAGCAGACCACCGGGAATGCCGCCCTGTTCGCCGATGGCCAGGGTGCGCTCGCGATGCGCCTGTGCCGGAGTCTGGTCGATCGATACATGCAGATTCTGCTCGGGCTCGAACCACGCCTCGAGGACCTGGAACGTGAGCTCCTGGAGCACCCCAGCGATAAGCTCCTCGCCGAGTTACTGCGCTACAAGACCGAGTTAAAGAAATTCCGCCGCGTGTTCGTCTATCACGAGCAGATCTTCCGGGAACTGAAATCCCGGGCGTTTCCCGCTCTCGGTGCGGACATCGCCCACCAGGTGATCGACGTGTACGAACAGCAGGAGCGCGCCGGCAGCCTCACCGGGCTTTACTATGAACTCGCCTCGGACATGGCCGACGGCTACATATCCGTGGCCTCCCATCACCTCAACCAGATCATGAAAATCCTCACCGTGGTGATGGCGATCTTTGTGCCACTGAGTTTTCTCGCGGGCATATACGGGATGAATTTCGAAAACATGCCGGAACTGCACTCCAGGTCCGGTTATTTTATTTTACTCAGCGTGATGGGCGTTATCGCCGTGCTCCTGCTGGCCATTTTCCGCAAGAAGCGCTGGTTGTAGTGGTGATCCGGCTTCTCATAATGCTGCTGCTGGCCCTGGGCCTGAGCCCGGCGCTGGCCGACGATGCGCCAGCATCAGTACCCGATCCGCAAAAGCTTTCCGCCGACTGGTGGACCTACTTCGAGCCCGCGCAGGCACTGGACGAGCAGACGCGCATCCAGCGGTTCAACGAAGCGCGCAGCTACTTGCGGCGTTACCGGCAACGCCTGGAGAGCGCGAAAGAACCGCAGGCGGCGCAACTGGCCGACAAGGTCCTCACCGAGCTGGGCCGGTTCGAGGAACTCAAATCCGCCCCGCCACCGATCGGCAAACCCGCCGCCCCGGCGGCGGAGACTTACACGCTGGACAAGGCCCTGCAACGCCACGCCGCCTGGCGCACCCTGGAACAGGAAGTTGCGGCGGAACGCGAGGAATCCAACTGGCAGAGCGTTGTTATCGCGGAGGAGCGCAAACAGCAGTCGCGGCGCCGAACGCGCTACCTCGAACTGGATGCTGCCGACCCAAAACGGCTGCATGCGGGACTGGAACTGATGCTGAGCCGCTTGCGGCTCGAAGTCGAGCGCCTGGAAACGGAGCGACGCAAGTCGGTATTGCGTCTCGCCGAGCAGCGTCTCGAGCTGCTGGAAGCGGAACTGGAGTCAATACCGGAGCGCCTGAGCGTATCACCTGCCGACGTGGCGCGCTGGCAGAAGCGGTATGAAGATGCCGAAGCCGCCGGCAGAAAGCTGCGGGAGCAAATCGACCAGACCAAGCTGTTCGAGGTCGAGCTGACCGATGCCAGCCAGGATCTCAGCGAGGCACAGTATGCCGTTGTCGTGGCGGTTCGACAGGATATCGAAATCGGACTGAACGAACTGGTTTCCATGCAGGCGAGGCTGGCGCAGGCACTGATGGTTCTAATCCAGGCGCCCGACGGTGCCGACACGGAGGCGGCGCGCAAACTGCTGGGTGAATACCAGGCGCTCGCCGAAAGAATACAGCAGCAAAACACCCGCTGGGAGCGCATCGCCGAACGCAGCCGCAGTGTTGCGGCAGCAACCGCCGCGGGCAGCGGCGAAGAGGCGCGCTCGGCGGAGCTGCGCAAACGTATCCTGAAGATGCTGGACGACGTGGACCAGGCGCTGCTGCGGCTTGAGCAGCAGGCGCCCGCCACCGGATTTATGGCGCAGCTGCTGAGGACCCGTCAGCAGGCCAGCGAAGACTGGCTGCAGCGCGGGATGGGTGAGCTCAAAGAGATCGGCGGGAAATCCTGGACCACCAGCGTGGAACTGCTGGGCGCGACGCTGTTCGAAATCAATGAAACGCCAGTCACCGCCCTGGGCCTGTTGCGGGTAGTGCTCATCCTGACCATTGCGCTCTGGCTGTCGAAAGGCATTCGACGCACCATCACGCGCGTCGGCGAGCGGCGCGGGGCGGTGAGTCAGAGTTCGCTGTATACCTTCGGGCGGCTGGTGCACTACGTGGTGCTGGCCATCGGTATCATCATCGGCCTGTCCTCGATCGGTATCGATTTCACCAAGTTTGCACTGTTTGCCAGCGCCCTCGGTGTCGGTATCGGTTTCGGTCTGCAGACCCTGATCAGCAACTTCGTTGCGGGTCTGATCATCCTGTTCGAGAAGAGCCTGAAAGTCAGTGACTTTGTCGAGCTGGAATCCGGTGTAACCGGCGAGGTCAGAGAGATCAATATGCGCAGCACCCTGATCACCACCAACGACAATATCGACATTCTGGTGCCGAACTCGGAGTTTGTGGGTGGCCGCGTCATCAACTGGACACTGCGCGAGGCGCACCGGCGGCTGCGCGTGCCCTTCGGCGTCGCCTACGGCACTGACAAGGAACTGGTGAAAAAGGCGGTGCTGGAAGCGGCCGAAAACGTGCCGTGGACCCTGCAAAAAATTAAAGCGCGTCAACCGCAGGTATGGTTAGTCGAATTCGGTGACAGCAGCCTGAATTTCGAGCTGGTCGTCTGGCTCACCCCGGAGGCTGTCAAACGCCCCGGTGCCGTGCAGGCCGCCTACCTCTGGGAGATCGAGACCAAGCTCCATGAGTACGGCATAGAGGTGCCATTTCCCCAGCGCGACCTCCACCTGCGCAGCATGTTTGGCCTGAAAGACGATGCAGCCAGCGCGTTGCTGTCCCGCAACCCGGCAGCCGACTGAGGTGTATGCCGGCGACCATCCACCCGCCCCGCGGTGGAAGGCACCAGGCACCGTGGCGCGCGCGCATGCATACAGCCCATCGGCCCACCGCTGCGTTGGTGGCACAGGTCACCCGAGAGGCCAGCCCTGACCGCACGAGTCACTGGCAACCCCCCTGTGACCTGTCGAACTTCTTTATTCGCATAGGTCGCGATAAGGTTGCCAGTGTCACCCCCTTGAACCTGCCGATCTCGACTACAGGTCTCTGCCTCTTTGCTGTTTGATGTATTGCGGCGATCAGTCATCTGGCCGCGGACTGGCGACGCCACCGGCTGCAATGCCACCCGCGCCGGGAGGATCAGGTTCCGGCTGGCCACGCACTTCCTCGTACCACAGGTCGTGCTGTTCCTTTGCCCAGTTGGCATCGACAGAACCGCTGGTCATGGCTTCGAGAGAGCCTTCCATGCCAATGGCTCCCAGATAGATATGCACGAAGAAGAACGCGATGATGAATACCGCGACAAGCGTGTGTACCTGGTAGGCGTTCCGCAATAGCTCGCGACTTTGCACAAAATCCGGGAAATACAGTGCCAGGCCACTGACACACAACAGCACTCCGCCGACCACCACGGTCCAGTACCAGGCCTTTTGGCCGGCATTGATCTTGCCAGAGCTCGGATGCTTGCCGCCCAGATAGCCGCCGGCGCGCAAAAACCAGGTAATATCGACCTTGAAGTTAAACAACGCCTCGCGCAGGTAAGCAAATAACACCAATACCACCGCGACAGGAAACAGCAACCCCGTCAGGTTGTGTGCCGACTTGCAAAACTGCGCCGTGGCGCTGAACCCTTCCGGACCCAGCCAGGGAATCAATATCCACCTTCCATACAACAGCACCAGGCCGGTGAGCATCAGGATCAGAAAGACGACTGCCATGAACCAGTGAATCCAGCGGTCACTGAGCGTGTAACGTTGAATAAGCCGCCCGGAACGACCCGCCGTGATACGGATGCGACCACGAATCAGAAAATACAGGACAAACAGACCAACGACGCCGGCAAAAATCACCGCGCTGTAAGGCACCAGTTGTTCCATACGAAAGCGGCGCCACTGTTCACCGCCCGCGCCGATCAGCGTACCCGTATCGGTACCTTGCACCTGGGTCTGCCCCGGGACCCCTTGGCGCACCTCGCGCCATAACTCTGTCCCAGGGTTGGCTACGCCGCCAGCACCCTGAACGTAGGCCAGTGCGTACGGAGCCAGAGGCACAAGCAGAATCAGCGCCAGCAACAGCAGCATGAGCGAGATTACCACTCGGTAGCGTGTTGGAAAGTGCATATCGGCGATCAGTCCTGACTGCTTGCCTTGTTCTCCAGCCCACTCGCGCGGCGTTGACCCGGCTTTCCGTAGGCCACACCCCAGCCCCACGCCAGGCCGGAGGCCGCACGGTAGGTGACCCGTTCGCGGAAGATCTCGGAGACCACATCGCCGTCGCCGGCGATCAGCGCCTTGGTGGAGCACATCTCGGCGCACAGCGGCAGTTTGCCCTGGGCGAGACGGTTACTACCGTATTTGCGGAACTCTTCCGGGGAGTTATCCGGTTCCGGGCCGCCGCCGCAGAAGGTGCATTTGTCCATCTTGCCACGGCCACCGAAAGCGACGTTGGCAGGGAACTGGGGAGCACCGAAGGGGCAGGCATAGAAACAATAACCGCAGCCGATACAGATGTCCTTGTCGTGGAGTACCACGCCGTCGTCGGTGAAGTAGAAACAGTCGACCGGACAGACCGCGGCACACGGGGCGTCCGAGCAATGCATGCAGGCCACCGACATGGAGCGTTCGCCCGGCGAACCGTCATTGATCGTCACCACCCGACGCCGGTTGATGCCCCAGGGGACCTCATTTGCGTTCTTGCAGGCGGTTACACAGGCGTTGCACTCGATACAGCGCTCGGCATCACAAAGGAATTTCATTCTGGCCATGATCTTCTCCCTTTAAGCCGGACCGATCCGGCACAGGGAACACTTGGTTTCCTGCATCGCGGTAACGGAGTCGTATCCATAGGTAAAGGCGGTATTGCAGGCCTCACCGAGCACGTAGGGGTCGCTGCCCTTGGGGTACTTGTCACGCAGGTCCTTGCCCTGGAAGTGGCCGCCAAAATGGAACGGCAGCCATACCACCCCCGCGGCCACGCCCTGATCTGTCACCTTGGCCTGCACCTCGATGCGCGCACCTTCGGGACTTTCCACCCAGATCTTCTCTCCGTCCTTGATCCCCGCGTTATTCGCATCGACGATATTGACTTCCGCGAACATGTGCTGCTGCAGTTCGGCCAGCCAGGGATTGGAGCGGGTCTCGTCTCCACCGCCCTCGTACTCCACCAGCCGTCCGCTGGTCATAATCAGCGGGTACTCGCCGGTATAGTCCTTGGCCTGAATGGATTCATAGCGGGTGGGCAGGCGATAGAAGTCCTTGCGGTCTGCGTAGGTCGGGTATTTTTCCACCAGATCGCGGCGCGAGGTATACAGCGGTTCCCGATGAATGGGCACCGGATCCGGGAAGGTCCAGACCACGGTACGCGCCTTGGCATTGCCGAAAGGCGCACAGCCGTGCTTGATCGCCACCCGTTGTATGCCACCGGACAGGTCGGTCTTCCAGTTCTTGCCTTCGGCCTGCTGTTTCTCGTCGGCGGTGAGATCATCCCACCAGCCCAGCTTCTTCAGCATGTCGGCCGTGAACTCAGGATACCCGTCCTTGATCGCCGAGCCCTTGCTGTAGGAATCCTCGGCGAGCAGGTTGACACCATCGCGCTCGACACCAAAGCGGGCGCGGAAGGTCAGACCGCCTTTGGCAACCGGTTTGCTCGTGTCGTAGAGCACGTGCGTGCCCGGGTGTTTCATCTCCGGGGTGCCCCAGCAGGGCCAGGGCAAGCCATAGGCTTCGCCATTGGCGGGCCCACCCCTGGCCTCCAGGGTAGTGTAGTCAAAGGTATGCCAGTTCTGCTGGTGGAGTTTGAGGCGTTCGGGGCTCTGCCCGGTGTAGCCGATGGTCCACATACCGCGGTTGAATTCGCGGGTGATATCTTCGATCATCGGTTCCTCGCCGTTGACCTCGATGTGTTTGAACAGCTCTTCCTCAAAGCCGAGTTTTTTGGCCATCATGTACATGATGGTGTGATCGGGCCTGGACTCGAACAGCGGTTCAATGACCCGGTCGCGCCATTGCAGAGAGCGATTCGAGGCAGTCACCGAACCGTAGGTCTCGAACTGGGTGGCCGCGGGCAACAGATAGACGCCGTCGGTACGATCGTGCATGACGGCACTCACGGTGGGGTAAGGATCGACGACCACCAGCATATCCAGTTTATCCATGGCGTCTTTCATCTCAACGCCGCGGGTCTGGCTGTTGGGCGCATGCCCCCAGAACACCATGGCCCTGAGGCGATCGCGCTGTTCGATATTGTTCTTGTCCTCCAGCACTCCGTCGATCCAGCGTGACACAGGAATGCCCTTCGCATGCATGCTGTTGATAATCTTTTCGTCGCCCCCTTCCTCGCCGAAATACTCGCCCGGTCTTTCTTCCTTGTCGAAACGCCCCGCCAGCCAGTCGTAATCGACGTCCCAGACCTTCGCCCAGTGTTTCCAGGCGCCCTCGGCCACCCCGTAATACCCGGGCAGCGTATGGCTCAACACCCCGAGATCGGTAGCGCCCTGCACGTTGTCATGCCCACGGAAGATATTGGTGCCGCCACCCGCCACGCCCATGTTGCCCAGCGCCAGTTGAAACACGCAGTAGGCGCGGGTGTTGTTGTTACCGATGGTGTGCTGGGTGCCGCCCATACACCAGATGAAAGTGCCAGGACGGTGCTCGGCCATGGTTTTCGCCGCCCGCTTTACCTGCTCTTCAGGCGCGCCGGAGACGCGCTCGACCTCATCCGGAGTCCACTTGGCCACCTCTTTGCGGATCTCATCCATACCGTAGACCCGCTGGCGGATGAACTCCTTGTCCTCCCAGCCGTTTTCAAAAATGTGCCAGAGCATGCCCCAGACCACAGGCACATCCGTGCCGGGTCGGATGCGCATGTACTGGTTGGCGTGAGCCGCGGTGCGGGTAAAGCGCGGGTCGATCACGATCAACGGTGCATTGTTGCGTTCCGTGGCGCGAAACAGGTGCTGCAGAGCTACCGGGTGCGCCTCCGCAGGGTTTCCGCCGATGACCAGGATGGCCTTGCTGTTGTGGATATCGTTGTAGGAATTGGTCATGGCCCCGTAGCCCCAGGTGTTGGCTACCCCGGCTACCGTGGTGGAGTGACAGATGCGGGCCTGGTGATCGACATTGTTGGTGCCCCAGAAAGCCGCGAACTTGCGGAACAGGTAAGCCTGCTCGTTGTTGTGCTTGGCCGAACCCAGCCAGTACACCGAGTCGGGGCCGGACTGTTCGCGGATCGCGAGCATCTTGTCGCCGATCTCATTGACGGCCTGTTCCCAGGAAATACGCTTCCACTTGCCGTTCTCGAGTTTCGTGGGGTATTTGAGGCGGCGTTCGCCGTGGCCGTGTTCGCGCACCGAGGCACCCTTGGCACAGTGCGCCCCCCGGTTGAAAGGATGGTCGAAGGCCGGTTCCTGGCCGGTCCAGACACCGTTCTGCACCTCGGCATAGATACCGCAACCCACCGAGCAATGAGTGCAGATGCTGCGTACGGTTTCGGTTTTTCCGCCCTCGGGCGCCGCCGCTTCGGTCGTCGCATGGGCTTTGCGCATCATGGTGGCGGGCAACATACCCAGCGCGGCGGCACCGCCGGCAGACATACCGGCACGCCTCAGGAAGGTTCGGCGGTCGATGGTATTGGCGGGCCCGGCCCCGCGCGAGGTGACGGCCGCGGCCGCTGGATTCTGCACCTTGGTGAGTTTCATGATCCCTGCTCCTCCGATCCTCTTAACCGGTTGCTGCCGCCAGCGAGATTCGCCTTCGGCAACCAGATGCGCAACCACACTCCGGTTGCAGGTTACACTGCAGGCCCGGCCGCGCTACTCTCTTAGAGTGCGGTAGTAGGCCTCGACGTGCGCCGTACGCTGGTAGCCCCGGGAAGCGGGCTCACGCAGTGGTGACTGGACTTCGGCGCTCTGTGCGGCGGACTCATCACCCGGCGCGAGTGCCACCACGGCCGCCGCGCTGCCGGCGGCTACCATGCCGGCGAGGAATTTCCTGCGCTCCGACTCAACAACCTTTGCTTTCATAGCATCCTCCGTGCGGGCATAGCACCCGTGGCGTATCCGCAGCGTTGCCCGGTTTCAGACGGGCATCGCAAAGTACTGTTGCTCGACAGCCATCAGGCGGGCTCCGAAACCTCCAACCGCGGCATAGAACACTGCGGACTCCGCCTGCTCCAGATCCTGGAAGAACCGTGGCAACCAGGACCCGAGGTGGTTTGCGAAAAATTCACTTTGCTCAGGAAAGCTTAGCCTATTTTCCATAATTGTCATGGCCATAACCTCACAAACGGCAGCAGCATGGTCTTCGGGTTCGACCACACCCTCCTGCCGCGTAAAACCGAGGTCGCGCAGTTCGGCACGCAGCTGCGCCAGGGGCTTTTCCATAAGGAAACCGGTTAAATACCAGGAAGCATAAGGAACCAGCTCGCCGCGGCCGAGGCCAATGAACAAGGCGTGATATTCGTCTTCCAGCGATTCCGGCCGCGCCTCGCCGGCTGCCTTCGCGAGGCTGTCCCAGGCGGGCGCCAGTAACCCGTCGCCCGGCGGCAGTTCGCGCAGCGAATGGAGCAAATCGCCGTTTGGCGGCACCGCCAGCAGCGCGCCCAGCAGGCTGTAGGCGCCCGCCCGCGCCAACTGGTCCTCATCCGGCGCCACGTTGTCCGCGGGCTCCGATCCCCGCGTCACGACCGCACCCCCGGTGTCACACGCCCGCCTGTAACCCCCTGCTCCTCCATCATGTCGATCACCCTGCAGTCTTCACACATCTGGATGCGCCGCAAGGCGTCGCCCTGGAACATCGGGTGCCCGCGCAGTTTGGCGGTGATTCGGTCAACCGTGCTGCGGGTGGCGAACGCTTTGCCGCAGCGCACGCACAGAAACGGTTCCTCTTCATACAGCGTACGCACTTTGCTGCGCGCTTCCCGCTCATAAAGATAGCGAGGTGACGCGGCGATAGCGTTTTCGGGACAGCTGCGCGCGCACAGGCTGCACTGAACGCAGTTTTCCTCGATGAACCGCAGCTGCGGCCGTCCGTCGCCACCCAGCAGGGCCTTGCCGGGGCACTGCGACACACATGCCATACACAAGGTGCAGCGCCCGGTATCCACGCTGACTTCGCCAAAGGGGGCGCCCACAGGCAGATTGACCATGAGTCGTGGCGCCGGTGACTGCGCGTGCAGGTGATCGACCGCGAGTCGGATGACGGCGCGCTTCTCGTTGAAACCGGCAAAACCCGCCGGTTGCTCCGCATCGCGTCCGCCGATGGTCCGCAACTCGGCCACCATCGCTTTTGATTCTGTCACGCCAAGCAAACGTACGGCATCCGCCGCGTAGCCCATGCCTTCGAGGATGGCTTGCGCGAACCCCACCTGCCGTTGCAGTTCCCGCAGCACCGGCTCCGGCGTGTCCGGGGGCACCATAACCACAACGGCGACAGCACCGTAGGCCAGCGCCGCCAGCCAGATATCCATTCCGGTACTACCGCTCTCTTCGCAGTCGAACGGCAGCAGGTTTTCCGGTGCGTCGGCGGCCATCGCCGCCAGCGCCGCACTACCCGCCTCCCGGTCATGTATCAGCAGCACAGCCTGTTGCCCCCCGTGCTGGCGATAGGTGCGCAGCAGCAGGCGCAGGCGGTCCAGGCTATCGCGGGGCTGGGGGTAGTTATAGGTGATGGCCCCGGTCGGACACGCCGTGGCGCAACTGCCCGCGCCCTGGCAAAGATACGGGTCGACTTCGATTTGCTCGCCGATGCTGCGGATCGCCACCGTCGGACAGGCGTCGATACAGCGGGTGCAGGCCGTTATACCACTGCGGCCGTGGGCACAAACCGAGGCGTTGTATTGGAAAAACTGCGGCTTGTCGAACTCCCCGACCAGGCCGGGAATCTCGTCAAGTGCGCGCGCCAGCGCAGCCGGATCGCCGCCGGGCGCAAAATAGCCGGGCGGAACCAGGGGCCGGTCCAGCAGGGGCGCATCGCCCAGATCCAGTACCAGGTCACCGTGGGGCGGCTGGTGGGGAAACAACCGGGCGAGGTCCACCTCACCGTCGGCGCCCTGCATGACGATGGTGAAGGCACCCAGGTACCCTTCCACCCGCGCCACATTGGCCTGGAGACGCTCGACGCCGGCAGGCCAATCCGCATCATCGGCAGCTTCCTCGGGCGGCACGATGACCAGCACCCGGGCAAGCCGGTCAACGAGCCCGGCCGCGAGCGGCCCGGCACGTTCGCCGCGCCCGATTATGACCAGGCGGCCGCGGGACTGATAGCGCACCGCGGATGCGGGTTGCACCGCCTGTGCAGCCGCCGCCGCACAGGCCTGTTGCCGGGCCCGACCGTTCGGCCCTGAAGCAGGCAATACGGCATCCATGTTAGGTTGCTCCAGCATAAGTGGTACCTGCCTGTCTTGTCGCCACGGATAACGCTGCTGAAAACCGGCGGCGCAGCGGCTAGCCTTTCGGCGGTGCTTCGTCACCGCGCACGGGCTGTGCTGCGTCGGCCCCGTCTGCAACCGAAGTGTCTGTTTGCCCAGCAGGCTCCGGTTGCGCCGCATCCCCGCTGGCCACGCTTGCCGTGTCCGCTTGCTTCACGGGATCAGCCGCTTGTTTCAGCGCTCGCTCGAGACTGCGGGCCATGTCATGGGTGATAGTGTCGCCCAGCGGCTTGCAGTTGGCAAAGTCCTCGTCGTAATCATTGAGACCGTCGGTGATATTGAACTGCGGCAACCGGAACAGCTTGCGCAATGCCTGCAGGCGCAGCTCATCACTGACCTTGTCCGACATGAAACCCCGGTAATCGGAGTGTTCACCGAGCGATTCAATCGGCGGCAGCGGCGGATCCTCGTTGGGCGCGTCCCGCACTGCTTCACCGCCAGGCGCCGGACTTGCGTCGACAGATGCCGTTGGCGGCGCTCCGGTAGGCTCGCTTGCCTGGCGTTTGCGTTGCGACCAGCGGCTCAACCAGCCGCTGTCTGCACTTGCGCTCTGCGACTCCTCGACAGTCGCCGGTGGTTGGCTATCAGCGTCGCGATTCATCCTGCTTCCAGTCATCTCGTTTACGTTTCCTGCGTTTCTCCGGCACGTAATGTTCGAGTACATACGCCTCGATCCACAAGTAGATCTCCGGGGGTATGGGCACGGCGTAGACATTTTCGTCCACTTCGGAATAAGACGCGGCCTCGCCATAGCTTGCAGTCACCAGTGCGGGCTCCGGACGTTCTCCGTCCTCCTCACGGCAGACCACGAACAGACTGGGGCGTTCCCCCATGAGGTTGCAGTAGTAACTCTCCGCATCGTCCCGATGCAAACTTAGCCGGTAGCCGCGGCAGAGGATCTGCCGGCCGCGTTCGTCTTCATGTATGGGTACTGCGGAACGTCCCTGAGGCAGGCCCCGCTGCCCGGCCACCGCGGCGATCACCTGCCAGCATCCGCTGCTCCAGGCGCTGGTTCGGGTATGGTGATATTCCAACAGCAGTGACACGGGAAACACAGGCCGCTGGTTCGGGTCGGATCGTGTTGTGCCGGCATGGGATTTCACAATTCAGTATGGGTCCGCTATGCTTGTTTTCAGAAACGTCCCGTTGAGTATGGCAGGTTTCCCGGACACGGCCACTCACCGGGGAGCATTGACCAGCGGTCGGTATGCGGGCAGGTGACGACCAGGCCGGCCTTCCCGCACCGCAAGCGGGGTAGAATGCAGCCAACGCCCGGCCACCGCGGTGTGGCGCACCCGGTTTTGACACAGGAAATACCTATGCCGACGATTGCTGCACCCGACACCTCAGCGCTGGTGGATTCCTTTGGCCGCCATGTCAGGTATCTGCGCATCTCGTTGACCGACCGTTGCGACTTTCGCTGCGTCTACTGCATGAGCCAGGACATGCAGTTCGTGCCGCGCGCCCAGGTGCTCACCCTCGAAGAGATCCTGACCATCGCCACGGCGTTTCACGATCTGGGCGTGACGAAGATCCGTATTACCGGCGGTGAGCCACTGGTGCGCCGCAACGCCATGTGGCTGATCGAACGACTCGGTGCCCTGGATGCGCTGCAGGAACTGGTGCTCACCACCAATGGTTCCCAACTGCAACGGCTCGCGCAACCGCTGCGCCGCGCGGGTGTGCGGCGTATCAATATCAGCCTGGATTCGCTGCAACCGGAGCGTTTCCGGCGCATCACCCGGGTGGGCGACCTCGAACAGGTCATGCAAGGCATAGACGCGGCGCAGGCGGCCGGATTCGATCGCCTGAAGATCAATTCCGTCATCCTCAGGAATCGCAATCACGACGAGGTCTGCGACCTGGTCCAGTTCGCCGTGGACCGCGACATGGACATCACCTTCATCGAAGAGATGCCGCTCGGCACGATAGACGACCACGATCGCGCCGAGGCCTATTATTCCAGCGACAGGGTGCGCAGCGACATCGAGCGCCGCTTCCCGCTGCAAGCGAGCGACGAGACCAGCGGTGGCCCGGCGCGCTATTTCCGCATCCCGCACAGCCGCACCCGGGTCGGCCTGATTTCTCCGCACAGCCACAACTTCTGCGATGCCTGCAACCGCGTACGGCTGACCACCGAAGGCCGGCTGTTGCTGTGTCTGGGCCAGGAGCATTCGGTGGATTTACGCCACGTCATCCGCAGCCACCCGGGCGACGAGTCATACCTCAGGCAGGCGATTGTGGATGCCATGCGCATCAAGCCGCACGGCCACGACTTCGCCCTGACCGAGCAGCCGGTCATCCTGCGACACATGAATGCGACGGGGGGCTGATGTATGCCCGAGACGGAGCAAGGTTATCGTCCCTCGCTGACACAGGCCGGACTCTCGCCCACCCACCCGGTGACGGTGGTGGACGAATATGGCGCGCCGCGCGAGGTGTTCGTCGCGGGTGAATCGCCGCTTACCGTCTACGTCGACGCACGCGAAATCGTCACCCTCATGACGCTCGGCACCCACCCTGAAGCCCTGGCACTCGGCTATCTGCGCACCCAGCGCTTCGTGGAAACCCTCGAAGAGATTCGCTCGGTGGAAGTCAACTGGGAAACCGAATCCGTGCAAATCCACACCCATCACGGGGTTGAGGGATGGGATGAGAAACTCAAGCGCCGCACTGTGACCACCGGCTGCGGTCAGGGCACGGTATTCAGCTGCACGCTGGATAAACTCTATGATGTGCGCTTGCCAGCAGTCGGCCTGCGCCAGTCAACGGTGTACAGACTGCTGGACAACATCCGCAGCGAGAATGAAATCTACAAGCGCGCCGGCGCCGTGCACGGCTGCGCGCTGTGCCGGAACACCGAACCGCTGCTGTTCGTGGAAGACGTGGGACGGCATAATGCCGCCGACGCCATTGCCGGTTACATGTGGCTGGATCACCTCGACGGTGGCGACAAAATCTTCTATACCACCGGCCGGCTTACCTCAGAGATTGTCATGAAAGTGGCCATGATGGGCATTCCGATACTGCTGTCACGCTCCGGCGTCACGCAGATGGGTCTGGAGCTGGCGCAGGAGCTGGGCGTCACCATGATCGCCCGCGCCAAAGGTCAGCACTTTCTGGTCTACACCGGCCGCGATCAGATGATTTTCGACGCGCCTCCGGCGCAACGTCCCGCCGCCGTGGGCAGCGCTGCGTTGCACAGTGGGCGGGTGGACTAGGCAGTCATAAGGAGAGCGCCAGCCCGACGCGCACAGACAAGCACTATTCGAGCGCGATATCGCCCTCTACTGTATGAACGAGATCGAGACCCTCCACCTCCAGTCGCATCACGGCGTGCAGCCGTTCGTTGCCCTGCAGTCGCCCGTCCTGCAAGGCCTGTTCGATCGCCTTCTCAACAGCCTGCTGGGACGTGATGCCCACCTGTTTGAGAAACTTGCGCAAGCTGTGCTGGAGCTGTTCGTTGTCCATTGCATCCTCCGAAAAAATAGAAACTGACTACAATAGTGACTGTAGACCATGGTACAGACAAGGCAGGCGCATCGACCCAGCTGCAGAAAGAAGCCGGAAAGCCTTTACCGGGCATTCCCGGCGGACTACCACCAACAACCACAGTGCTATAGGAGAACACAATGATCCGCAACCCGAAAGGCAGGACACTGAGCGCAGCGTTACAGCATGTTTGCCTGGTCCTGTTTGCTGCCCTGCTGCTGCATCCCGCTTACGCCGATGAACAGGTGCTGCGGCTTGCCACCACCACGAGTACGGACAATTCCGGCCTGCTGGCGATCCTGCTGCCGCCTTTCGAGAAATCGACCGGCATTCAGGTGCACGTCATCGCCGTGGGCACCGGCAAGGCGTTGCGCCTGGCGCGTGAAGGCGATGTGGACGTGGTGCTGGTACATGCCCGCAAGGCCGAGGACAAGCTGGTCAGCGACGGCTACGGCGTGAACCGCCGCGATGTGATGTACAACGACTTTGTCATCGTCGGACCTGACAGCGATCCCGCCGGCATCCGCGGCATGAACGATGCCGTCGCGGCACTGGGTAAAATCCAGGCGTCGGGCAGTATTTTCGTCTCCCGCGGCGACGATTCAGGCACCAATAAAAAAGAGCTGCAGCTGTGGCAGGCGGCAAAGCTCAGCCCCAAGGGTGACTGGTACCGCGAAGCCGGCCAGGGCATGGGCAAGGTCCTGCAGATGACCGGGGAACTGGGCGCCTATACACTGACCGACCGCGGCACCTGGCTGGCGATGCAGAGCAAGCTGCCGTTGAAGGTGCTGGTTTCCGGTGATCCCAGGCTGTTCAACCCCTACGGGGTGATCGCAGTGAACCCGGCACGTTACCGCGATACGAACTACCGCGGCGCCATGCGCCTGATCGGCTGGCTGACCTCGGTCGAAGGGCAGAAGATCATTGCGGACTTCAAAATCGACGATCAGCCCCTGTTCATCCCGACGGCGGTGCCCACGGCGGCACCCTGAGCCATGGGCGACCTGTGGGCGGCCAACCGGCAGGCCTTTCACCTGTTGATCTCGGGCGACGCGGAATTGTGGACCATTATCGGTATATCTTTCCGCGTCTCCGTATGGGCGATTCTGATTGCGGCGCCTGTCGCCCTGTTGCTGGCCTTCGCGCTGGCACGTCTGCGCTTTACTGGCCGGCGGCTGCTCATATCCACGTTCCATACGCTGATGGCCCTGCCGGCCGTGGTGGTGGGCCTGACGGTGTACATGCTGCTGGCGCGTAACGGGCTGTTGGGCGACCTGCGCTGGCTGTTCACCCAGAAAGCCATGGTAGTCGGCCAGATCATCCTGTGTTTCCCACTGCTGGTGTCCATCAGCCACGCAACCCTCCGCGAAGCCGACCAGCGGGTGTGGGAGACCGCCCTGACGCTGGGCGCCACGCGCTGGCATGCCATGCTGACGCTGATGTACGAGGTACGCTACGGCCTGATGGCCGCGCTGATCGCCGCGTTCGGGCGTATCATTGCGGAAGTGGGCAGTTCCATGATGGTCGGCGGCAATATTGCGCACCACACCCGCAATATTCCCACCGCCATCGCCCTGGAAACCAGCAAGGGCGAATTCGCCCAGGGCATCGCCCTGGGCTTCGTACTGCTGTTCCTGGCGCTGGCGCTGAACTTCACCCTGAATCTGGTGCAGAGCCGGAGTGACAAACTATCGTGAGCACGCTGCTGGAGATAAGAAACCTGCGCAAGTCAGTGGGTGGCAACCGCCTGCTGGATATCCCCTCGCTGTGCGTGGATGAAAACGGCTGTATCCTGCTCACCGGCCGCAACGGCGCCGGCAAGACGACCCTGCTGAAGATTCTTGCCGGCCTGCAGGCCCCCGACCACGCGGAAGTCTGTCACCAGGGCGTCTGCGCCCCGTGGAAAAGCGCACAGCGCCTGCTGCGCCGGCATACGGTCTATCTGCACCAGGAACCGTACATGTTCGATCGCAGCGTGGCGGACAATATCGCCTATGGCCTGCACAACAAGGGAGTGCCGCGGGAGCAGATCCGCGACAAGGTTAAACAGGCCCTCGCCTGGGCCGGCATACTGCATCTGGCCGAACGCAATGCGCAGCGACTTTCCGGCGGCGAAAAACAGCGCGTCGCACTGACCCGTGCGCGGATACTCACCCCGCGCCTCTTGCTGCTGGATGAGCCGATGGCTAACATGGACCTGGAATCACGGGAACAGACACTGGGCCTGATAGGCCGCCTCAAGTCCGAGGGGATCGGCGCCATCGTGACCAGCCATGAACCCTATATCAGCGAGGTCATCGGTGATGAGCACCTGCACTTGTGCAAGACCGGGCCGTTTCGCCACGGCATCGTGCGGCCCTTTCTGTACCAGCGGGATGCCGAGCGGCGCCTGGCGGTCAGCGCCAACGCTACCCGGGCGGGGGGGGCGCTTGCAGCGGATGCGCATCCCCGCCCTCCAGGTCAGAGCGAGATCAGCGTGCCTGTCGCGGATATAACCGGGGTAGTGCTCGCCGGCGGCCGTGCGCAGCGCATGGGCGGCATTGACAAGGGACTCATCCCGCTCAACGGCAAACCGATGGTGGAACATATCATCGATGCGGTGCGCCCGCAGGTAGGCACCCTGCTGATCAACGCCAACCGCAACCTGGAAGACTATGCACGCTACGGCCTGCAGGTGGTCCCCGACCGCATGGGTGAGTTTTTCGGACCGCTGGTGGGCATGGCCAGTGCGCTCGAAGTCAGCACCACGCCCTATCTGCTCACCGTTCCCTGCGATTCGCCACTGATACCCGCCGATCTCGCGGCGCGCCTGTATCAAAAGCTGCATGCAGAGGATGCGGAGATCTGCGTGGTGCACGACGGCGAACGCATGCAGCCGGTATTCGCGCTGCTGCACCGCGACCTGCTACCGAGCCTGCTCGCCTACCTGGATGCCGGCGGCCGCAAGATCGACACCTGGTACGCCGAGCATCGCCTGGCGCTGGCCGACTTCTCGGATCGGCAGGAACTTTCCTGTAACGTCAATACACCGGACGAACAGGCGCGTCTGGAACAGCAACTGAAACTGATGGCTAACCCTCACCCGGCCTGACGACGCCAGCCACGGCAACCCAATACCCTCGCCCATGACCAGGTCCGCCTCCATACCCCCACAACCGAGCTGCGCAGACGCCACCGATCCTGGCGCGTTGCCGGTGGAAGAAGCTCGCAGAGGCATTCTGCAATTGCTAACCGCTGTCGAATGCCCACAGAAGGTCGCCCTGCGTGTGGCACTCGGCAGGGTGTTGGCGCAGGACGTGCTCTCGACTGCCGATGTGCCGGCCCACGATAACTCGGCCATGGACGGCTATGCGGTGTCGGCCCGGGATCTGCCCGCCAGCGGTACCAGAGCCCTGCAGGTCGTCGGCAGCGCCTGGGCAGGCAAGCCGTTTACGGCAACGGTGCAGCCCGGCGAGGCCGTGCGCATCATGACCGGCGCGGTGGTTCCCGCCGGCTGCGATGCCGTCGTCATGCAGGAGCAGGCAGAATGCGACGGCGAACAGCTGCGCATCGGCAACGGTCACCGCCCCGGCCAGAACATCCGCCGTGCCGGCGAAGACCTGTCGAAGGGCCAGGTCGCGCTGGCCCGCGGCCACCGCATGCAGCCCGCAGACCTTGGCCTGCTCGCTTCGCTGGGTATCTCCGAGGTGCACGTTCAACGGCCGTTGCGTGTAGCGTTCTTCTCCACCGGTGACGAACTGCGCAGTATCGGCGAGCCGCTGGAGACCGGCCAGATCTATGACAGCAACCGCTATACCCTGTTCGGCATGCTGACACGCCTGGGCGTGGATATCATCGACATGGGTGTAGTGCGCGACAAGCCCGAGGCAATCCGCGACGCCTTTGTGCGCGCAGCCGCAAACGCCGATTGCGTCATCACCTCGGGCGGCGTCTCGGTGGGCGATGCCGACTACGTGAAACAGGTACTGGACGAAGTCGGCGAAATCAGCTTCTGGAAGATCGCCATGAAACCCGGTCGACCGCTGGCCTTTGGGCGCATCGGCGCAGCCGGTTTTTTCGGACTGCCGGGCAACCCCGTCGCGGTCATGGTCACCTTTTACCAGTTTGTGCAGCCCGCGCTGCGCCACATGGCGGGCGAGACCGAAGTGACGCTGCCGCAGTTTACAGTTCCCTGCCTGTCGCGGCTGAAAAAACGCGCCGGGCGCAGCGAGTTTCAGCGCGGGATTCTCAGCCGGGATGCGCAGGGGCAGTGGGTGGTGCGCAAAACCGGCGGCCAGGGCTCCGGCGTACTCAGCTCCATGAGCAGCGCCAATTGCTTTATTGTGCTGCCGCCGCAAGGCATGGAGATCGAACCCGGTGATCCGGTGCTGGTCGAACCCTTCCATGCGCTGGTGTAGGCGATGGACAGTTTAATGTTTCAGGTCGTCACCACAAGCGAGGCTCATGCAGTCACTCTTCAATAACCCGCCGGTGCTGGGTTTCGCGGCCTACAGCGGTACCGGTAAAACGACCCTGCTGATACAACTCCTGCCTGAACTGAAGGCCGAGGGACTGCGCATCGGCATGATAAAACATGCGCATCACAGCTTCGACGTGGACAAACCCGGCAAAGACAGCTACGAGCTGCGCAAGGCTGGCGCCGAACAGATGCTGATCGCCTCGCAACAGCGCTGGGCGCTGATGCGCGACTATTCGCAGCCGCGTGAGCCGGTGCTGGAGGAATTGATAGCGCAGCTGGATCGGGGCCAGCTCGACCTGATCCTGGTGGAAGGCTTCCGCAGCGTGCCCTTCCCCAAGATCGAGCTGCACCGGCCCTCGACAGGCAACCCTCTGCTGCATCCGCGGGACAGTTCCATCATCGCCATCGCCAGCGACGAACCGCTGGAAACCCGTTTGCCGGTGCTGGACCTCAATCGAACGGACGCGATTCTGGCGTTTGTGCTGGCGTGGATGCAACAGACCAACGATACCTGAAAGCGCTGCTGTTGACCGCACCATCGGCGGCCGCGCATTGACGCACTCCCAAGCTGCCTTTTTTCCATCCCGACATCCGGCCTCGGCCGCACCCTGCACCAGCGTCCGGGACACGCCGCCCGCGGGAAGATCGTATCCGGTTGCCACTGGCCGGACACCGGCGGCAAAGGTTCCGCCAAATCTGCCGCTAACAGGCTTGAGACCGGCTTTTCCAACAGTGCAGTATTTGCTGGCAAAACATTGCTGGATTTCATATGCTTGTACCAGCAATGAGGAGTAGTTGGTGAACAATAAAGGTAGAACCCCTTTCCTCTGACATGGAGGGACGACACGGTGTCCCGACCAGCAACACCTGTCATGAGTCACTGGCTGCATAGCCCGTTGCCTGGTGCGTCATGGTAGCGGAAAAGCGCCGCCTGCCTGCCGAGACGCGACTGAAGGGCGTCGCGCTGGCCCCCGGCGTCGCGCTGGGCCGGGCCTGTTTCTACACGCGGCGTAGCGCCGAGCCCGACACGACTGTTCCTGCAGCCGCCCCCCAGGAATCCCAACGTCTGAACGATGCCCTGAACTGGCTGGCGCGTGAACGCTCGGTGCTGGCCCGCCAGGCGGCAGCAAGACTCGGCCCGGAGCACGCGGAGATTTTCGAAGCGCATCGCCTGATGCTTAGCGATGAATGTTTGCGTTCACGGCTATTGCGTTCCATTGAGGACAACGCCCGCAGCGCCGAAGCGGCCGTCGAGATGGAGCTGAGTGACTACCGCGAACAGCTCGCGGGCTCCGGCTCGGAATACCTGCAGCAACGCGTTGCCGATATAAACGAAATCCAGCAAGGCCTGCTGGCTTACCTCAGGCATACGACTGCCTGTCGGCACTGCACGGAGGCAGCCAACTGCAGCATCGGCCACTGTCCGCTGGGCAATGATCACATCCTCGTCAGCGAAGAAATCACCGCCAGCCTGCCCATCGAGACAGATCGCCATACCACCGGCTTCATCGTGACCAACAGCGGGCCGGACAGTCACGCCGTCATCCTTGCGCGCGCCCTGCACCGGCCGGTTGTCGGCGACATCCACGACCTGCCCGCAGCCATTCCCGCGGATGCCCGGATCCTGCTCGACGGGGATAGCGGTGACGTCATCCTCAACCCGACGCGCGAAACGCTGGCGCACTATCAGGGCGCGCTTGCCGGTCACGGGCACAAGGTGCAGATGTCCGGACCGGTGCCCGGATTGACGGTTATGGCGAATATCGGCCAATCCGGAGACGTCGGCGATGCGCTTGCCGCCGGCGCCGAGGGGGTCGGTCTGTACCGCACGGAAATGGAAATGCTGGTGGCCGGCAGGCTGCTCGGCGAGCATGAGCAGGCCGCTCGCTACAGCGAGGTGGCCAAAGCCATGGGAGGCAGGCCAGTCTGTATACGCCTGCTGGACCTGGGTAGCGACAAGACCGCCGATTGGCTGACAGACACGCTGGGCGATCAGACGGCGGCGAGGCAGCGCGGTGCCCGGTTACTGCTGGAGCACCCGGAACTGCTGCGCACACAGGCCCGCGCGCTGGCCCGCGCCAGTCTCGCCGGGCCGGTACAGGTGCTCTATCCGATGATTGTCAGCCTGGACCAGTTTCTGGAGCTACGCGCCCTGTTCGACCAGGCGGTCTCCGACCTGCCAGCGAGCCGGCTTCAGCACGGTGTGCTGTTCGAAGTGCCGGGCGCCTGCCTCACCGCCGGTCGGATCATGCAGGCGGCGGACTTCGGCTGTATCGGCACCAACGACCTGATCCAGTACCTGTTCGCCGATGATCGCAGCCACAGCGCGGCGCACAACCACGCCGGTTTCGAAACCGATACCGTACTCTGGGAGCTCATGGAAACGCTGTCGCGTGCCGCCGCCCGGGCAGACAAGCCCATGTCAATTTGCGGCGAAGTCGCCGGCAATCCCGACTTTACCGGCAGAATCATGCAGGCCGGCATCCGCGCAATCAGCGCCAGCCCCACTCGCATCGCCGGCGTGCGCCAGGCCGCCAGGCAACACGGCGCTACCACTCCCAAAGCCCGTTCATAACCGGCTCCGCCGCACACGCGCGCAGCGCGCCTCCGAGTGCGCGGCACCGGGGGGCGATGCCCATCGGACAGCGACTCGTTTATACTGCCCGCATTGGTTGTCTCTTCACAAACACGCCAGGTGAGCATTGATCCATGCAGACTTACGCCCCTAACGCGGTTACACCCCACCCCAAACTGACTGAGTTACCCCCGCTGGCAATGGACCGGAAAACCCTCGACGAGGATTTTCTGCGCTATTACAACCGGACACTTGGCCGCGACAAGCAGCACTGCACCGACCACTACCTGTATGAAGCGCTGGCCTACACGGTGCGCGACCGGCTCATGGAGCGCTGGAAAGAAACCCGTTTTGCCTACGAGGAAAAGGACGCGCGGCGCACCTGCTACCTGTCGCTGGAGTTTCTTATGGGCCGGGCGTTGAGCAATGCCATGCTCAACCTCGGCGTCACCGATGCGGTGACCCAGGTGCTGTACGACTACGGCATCACACTGGAAGAGGTGGAGGCCGCCGAGCACGACGCGGGCCTGGGAAATGGCGGCCTGGGCCGGCTGGCGGCCTGTTTTCTCGACAGCTGCGCCACGCTTCAGTTGCCTGTGCTCGGTTACGGCCTGCGCTATGAATACGGCATGTTCCGCCAGGAAGTCATCAACGGCTACCAGATCGAGGAGCCCGACCACTGGCTGCGCGACGGCAATCCCTGGGAACTGGAACGGCCTGAATACACCCAGCGCATCCACTTCGGCGGTCGCACTGAGTTCTACCGGGACGAAAACCGGCACCTGCGCGTACGCTGGGTGGACACACACGATGTGCTCGCGGTGCCTTATGACATACCGGTGCCAGGCTATCGAAATGACACAGTCAACAGCCTGCGCCTGTGGAAATCGAGCGCCACCGACGAGTTCGACCTGGATGAGTTCAACGCCGGCGACTATTCCGAAGCGGTCGCGTCCAAGAACAATGCCGAACATATCACCATGGTGCTCTATCCCAACGACGCCAGCGAAAACGGCAAGGAGCTGCGCCTGAGGCAACAGTATTTTCTGGCCTCCGCCAGTCTCAAGGACGTGCTGCGCCGCTGGGCGCGTATGCATGAAGGCGATTTCACCGCGCTCGCCGACAAACACTGTTTCCAGCTCAACGACACGCACCCGAGTATCGCCGTTGCGGA
Source organism: Thiogranum sp. (assembly GCA_022340245.1). Lineage (GTDB taxonomy): Bacteria > Pseudomonadota > Gammaproteobacteria > DSM-19610 > DSM-19610 > Thiogranum. The sequence goes on along the minus strand of JAJDOI010000112.1, from coordinate 27,858 downwards.
GCTGATGCGTTTACTGGTCGACGAGCATCGTGTCGACTGGGACGCGGCGTGGGACATCGTCAGCCGCTCCATGGCCTATACCAACCACACCCTGTTGCCCGAAGCACTGGAAAAATGGCCCCTGCAGATGTTCGAAACGCTTCTGCCGCGCCTGCTCGAGATCATCTACGAAATCAACGCACGCTTTCTCGCCGACGTATCGCTGCGCTGGCCCGGCGATATCGATCGCCTGCGCCGCATGTCGATCATCGAGGAAGGCGACACACCCATGGTGCGCATGGCCTATCTCGCCATCGTCGGCAGTTTCTCGGTGAATGGCGTCGCGGAACTGCATTCCCGGCTGCTGCAGGAAGGCCTGTTCGAGGATTTCTACCAGCTCTGGCCGCACAAGTTCAACAACAAAACCAACGGCGTCACCCAGCGGCGCTGGCTGACCATGTGCAACCCCGGCCTGTCCGGGCTGATCAGCGAACACATCGGTGACGGTTGGGTCACGCACCTCGACCAGCTGCGCAGGCTCGCCCCCTACGCCGATGATGCCGTGTTCCGGCAGCGCTGGCACGCCGTCAAGCTGGCCAACAAACAGCGCCTGGCCGAGATGGTCGAGCGCGATTGCGGCGTAACATTCAACACCGCCGCGCTGTTCGACATACAGGTCAAGCGGATTCACGAGTACAAACGCCAGCTCCTGAACACGCTGCACGTGATTCACCTGTACAACCGTATCAAGCGCGGCGATACCGGCGACTGGACCCGGCGCTGCGTGCTGATCGGCGGCAAGGCCGCGCCCGGTTACGCCATCGCCAAAGGCATCATCAAGCTGATCAGCAACGTCGCCAAGGTCATCAACTCCGATCCCGACGTGGGCGATCTGCTCAAGGTGGTCTTTCTGCCGAACTACCGGGTGTCGTCCATGGAAGTCATCTGCCCGGGCGCCGATCTGTCCGAACAGATATCCACCGCCGGCAAGGAAGCCTCCGGCACCGGCAACATGAAGTTCATGATGAATGGCGCCATCACCATCGGCACGCTGGACGGTGCCAACATCGAGATCATGGAGGAGGTCGGCGAGGAAAACTTTTTCCTGTTCGGCCTGAATGCCGAACAGGTCACCGTGCACCGGCACGATTATCGCCCCTGGGACATCATTGCCGCGGACGACGACCTGAGCGCCGTCATGCAACTGCTGAAGAGCGGACACTTCAACCGCTTCGAAAAAAACCTCTTCGACCGGATCATCGACGCCATCACCAGCGCCCACGACCCCTGGCTGACCGCCGCCGACTTTCGCAGCTTCGTCGACGCCCAGGAGCGGGTCGCAGCCGCCTACCGCGACACCGATGGCTGGACACGAATGAGCATTCTCAACACCGCCGGCAGCGGCAAGTTCTCCACCGACCGGACCATGCTCGAGTACAACGAAAACATCTGGCGGCTGTCGCCGGTGGCGCCGAGCCCCCTGTAAACCCGGTCAACGATCGATATCCAGAACCACACCCGGCTCCACAACCTCGACCAGGTCGAGCGAATCGCGGTGCGCCGCGATAAAGCCGCGCGCGCCTTCGTCGCCGCGGAGCTCCATCAGCGCCTGAGCATGACGGGCCGCGAAGCCCACCGGGTGACCGCGCCGCTGGCGGTACACCGGTGCGATGATGTCTGAGCCCGCCTGCAGACTGCTGACAACAGCGCCGATCACGGAGTCCGGAACGTAAGGCATATCGCCCAGCGCGATGACCCAGCCGGCTGCGTCCGCACTGGCCGCCACCCCGCATGCGATACTCGTGCCCATGCCTTCACCGGCGCGCGGGTTGGCGACGACGCGCAAGCCCTCCTGAGCGAGCAGTGTCGCCACTTCGCCGCCGGTGTCATCCACCACCGCGACGGCCTGCGGCAGCACCGCGCGCAAATGCCGCGCGGACGCAACCACCATGGGCAGTCCGTCGTCCAGCCGGTGCAGGAGCTTATTGCTGCCGAAACGTCGACTTTGCCCCGCCGCCAGCAGGACACCGACGATAGTCGCTCTCATCGTCGGATCGCCGCAACACCCGACGGCTGTTTTGCCCGGTGCCGCAGCGCGGTGATTTCCGCGAGGATGGAAACGGCGATCTCCGGGGGCGACCGGCTGCCGATGGGCAAGCCGACCGGGGCGTGCAGCCGCGCCAGTTGTTGTGCCGTGATACCCAGGGTCCGCAGGCGTTCGCGGCGCCTGTCGCTGTTGACTCTTGAGCCGATTGCGCCGACGTAGAATGCCGGCGAGTTCAGCGCGTCGAGCAGGGCCATGTCGTCGAGGCTGGGATCGTGGGTAAGCGCCAGTACCACGCTGCGCGGGTGACATGCATAGCGCACTACCGCCTCGTCGGGCATGCATCGCACGCGCTCGGCACCCGCAGCGAAATCGTCTTCTGCGTAGCCGTCGCGCGGATCGCAGACGATTACGTGGTAATCCAGCATCATGGCGATCTGGGCGACATATTGAGAGAGGTGCCCGGCACCGATCAGCAACAATTGCCAGCGCGGCCCGAACACCTTGTTCAGGGCATCGTCCGTATAGTCGAACTCTACACCCGGGTCGGCAGCATGCAGGCTGACTTCCCCGGTACTCAGGCAGACGCGGCGCGCCACGAGTTCATTGCGCCGCGTCCGCTCGAGCAGCAGCCGCAGCGGCGCCGCGCTGTCCAGACGCTCCACCACGAGCTCCAGGCGGCCGCCACAGGGCAGGCCGAAGCGCGTGGCTTCGGCCCGGTCGATGCCGTAGTCGACACGCGTCGGAAAGACTTCGGCAAGCTGCCGATCGCAGTAGCGCGCCACGAGGTCGTCCTCGACGCAGCCGCCCGAGACCGATCCACTGTGCACCCCGTCTTCGCGCATCAACATGAGTGAACCGACCGGTCGCGGCGATGACCCCCAGGTTTTGGCCACCGTCACCAGTGCCGGACGGTGTCCCTGCTCGAGCCAGTGGACGGCCGTTTCGAGGAGTTCGCGATCGGTACTGTACAGCGGCATCGCCGGTCGCAGTCAGGCGGACAATGTCAGCGGCAAGTGGTCAAAGTGCTGACCGGTCGCATTGGACAGCGCGTTGGCGACAGCCGGGGCGATGACCGGGGTCGCCGGCTCGCCCACACCCGTCGGCGGCTGCGCGGACTTGACGATGTGCACCTCCACGCGCGGCATCTGATCGAGGCGCACCACCAGGTAATCATGAAAGTTGGATTGCACCACGCGGCCCGCGTCCAGCGTCAGCGCGCTGCTCAGGGCCGCCGAAAGACCGAAGCCCATGCCGCCTTCCATCTGCGCGCGGATAACATCCGGGTTAACGGCAACACCACAGTCGACGGCAATCACCACGCGATCAACCGTAAAGCGCTTGTTGTCGTGCACCGTGACTTCAGCGACCTGTGCGACATAGGTATTGAAAGACTCGTGAACGGCGATACCGCGCCCGCGTCCCGCGGCCATCGGCGTGCCCCAGCCGGCGTTTTCCGCCGCCAGTTCCATCACGCCGAGATGACGCGGATGATCCTGCAACAGCGCCCGACGCAACGCCAGTGGATCCCTCCCCGCTGCGGCTGCCAGTCTATCGATGAAGGTCTCCACGGCGAACGCCGTGTGCGTCGAACCCACGGAACGCCACCACTGCACCGGTACCGGTACCTGCGGCGAGTGCAGATCGACGTGGATATTGGGTATCGCGTAGGGCATGTTGGCCGCGCCCTCGACCGAGGTCACGTCGACGCCGTCTTTGACCAGCGCGCCCTCAAACGCCGTGTCGGCGATTATTGACTGACCGACAATGCGGTGCTGCCAGGCCACCGGATTACCATCCGCATCCAGTCCGGCTTCGAGCCGGTGATAGTACATGGGCCGGTAGTAGCCGGCGCGCATGTCGTCTTCGCGCGTCCACACCAGCTTTACCGGCGCCTTGCCGCCGATCGCCTTGACGATGTGTGCCGTCTCCAGCACATAGTCCGATGCCGGATTCGCACGCCGGCCGAAAGAGCCACCGGCATAGAGCATGTTGATCTTCACCTTCTCGGGGCCAATGCCGAAGACCTTTGCCACGGCGTTCTGATCCGGTGTCTGGTATTGCTCGCCGTTCCAGATTTCCACACCCCCCTCCGAACGCTGCATAACGCAGTTCATCGGCTCAAGGGCGGCGTGTGCCAGGTAGGGAAACGCTATCGACGTGCGCAACGTCTTTGCCGCGCTGCCCAGGGCGGCCGACACATCACCTTCGCTGCGTGCTACCTTGCCGGGCTTGTCCGCCAGCGCCTGGTACTGCGCCATCAGCTCGTCGGAACCGGACATGAAGGCGGCGCTCTCGTCCCAGTCCACCTGCAAGGCATCACGGCCTTTACTGGCGCTCCAGAAGTCCTTGCCGAGCACGGCGACACCACTCGGGATCTCCACCACGTCGTGCACCCCCGCGACCGCCCTGGCCGCAACGGCGTCGAATGATCTGACCCGGGCACCGAAGCGCGGCGGGTGCGCGACCAGGGCCGTCAACATCCCGGGCAGCTTCATATCCTGGGTAAATACCGCCGTGCCGTCGACCTTTGCGCGGCTGTCTTTTCGCGCTACACGCGTCCCGATCAGGCGAAACTCGCCGGGCTCTTTCAGAAACACGTCTTCCGGCACTGGTTGCTGTGCAGCCAGCTCGGCGAGTTCGCCGAAGCTCGCCTGGATTCCCTTGGCGGCGTGGCGCAGCACACCGTCGCGCACGGTGATTTCCTCTGGCGGCACACGCCACTGCTTGGCGGCCGCAGCCACCAGCATGGCGCGCGCGGCTGCGCCCGCTTTGCGCATCTGTTCATAGGAATTGGCAATCGCCGTACTGCCGCCGGTGCCCTGCAGTTTTCCCCAGAAGAGGTTGTTGTAGCGGGCGGCGTCTGCCGGCGCCCCTTCAACGTCGACCTGCGACCAGCCCGCGTCAAGTTCTTCCGCCACGAGTGTCGCGATACCGGTGTAAGTACCCTGCCCCATTTCCAGGTGCTTGACGATCACTGTCACGCGGTCATCGGGGGTGATACGCACAAAGGCATTGGGTTCGAAGGCTGCGTCGCTGATGATGCGGTTACCGGTTTTTCCCGGTCCCGCTTGCGCCGACTCCTTGTCCTCGCGGCTGCAACCGCCGAGGCACATGCCCAGCGTCAAACCGGCGCCGGCTGTTACGGTCGCTACCAGGAACCGCCGGCGGCCTGGCAGCATCGTGTCGTCACGGCTCATGACTGCGATCTTCCCGGGTGGAGTGCCTGCGATGCTTCCTTGACAGCCGCGCGTATGCGCACGTAAGTATGGCAACGGCAGATGTTGCCCGCCATGGCGGCATTGATATCCTCATCGCTGGGCTGCGGATTCTTGCTCAGCAAGGCGACGGCTGACATGATCTGACCGGATTGACAATACCCGCACTGCACCACATCGAGCTTTTCCCAGGTCTCCTGTACTGTCGTGCCGACAATCGTATCGAGGCCTTCGATGGTGGTGATCGATTTACCCGCCACCGCGGAAACCGGCGTCACGCAGGCGCGCACGCTCTGACCGTCCAGGTGTACCGTGCAGGCACCACACTGCGCAATGCCACAGCCATACTTGGTGCCGGTCAGACCGACAACGTCGCGAATCGCCCACAACAGCGGTATGTCAGGGTCGACATCGAGCTGCTGCACGGTGCCATTGATGGTGAGTTCGATCATGCCCTGCTCCTTCCAGTCTATCGTCTCTACTAAATACCGGCACTTGTCTTTGCAGGATAGCCGACCGTACAACGTCGCGCCACGCCAAGCCTTTGTTCTGAGACCTGAAAGCGATAACCGCGTTTGCGGCAAATCAACAACCTGGAAACAACACCTGATGACCGGTCGAGATGCCGCAACCGGCCGCCAGCCGGAAGTTCGAACCATCTCGCCAAGCGTGCCATGCGCAATATGCTAGATTGAAAAGATGGGACTGCCTTACGACAAACAGTTGGATCGGATCGGTCGCTGAAAGGTGCGTCCTTCAAGGGATGGTCATGTTTTTCAGTCTGAGGAGAGAGTTATGAAGAAAATGACAACAAGCGGCGTGCTTGCTGTTGCCGTACTCGCGGGAGCTGCCTGTTCAGGCGTAGCTCTGGCAGGTGGAATGGGTATGGGCAGCAGCGGCAACAGGGGCCCGGGCTACGGCCCCGGGCCCGGCTACAATCAGGGCTACGGCCCAGGCGACCGCGGCGGCTCGGGTTTCGGTATGGGCAACCGGCGAGGACCCGGGTCAGGCATGGGCTATGGACGCGGACCAGGTGACGACACCGGACCCGGCTACGGGCCCGGTGGCGGCATGGGCTACGGGCGCGGACCGGGCGCAGGCGGCCCCGGTTACGGACGCGGTCCGGGTGAAGACACGGGCTATGGACCGGGCCCCGGTTATGGACCCGGCCCCGGTGGCGGTATGGGCCGCGGTGGCGGTATGGGTCCCGGTGAAGGTATGGGCCCGGGGCGCGGTATGGGTCCCGGTGGCGGCATGATGGGCCCCGGCTACGGACCCGGTCCCGGTGAAGACACCGGCTATGGACCGGGCCCCGGTTATGGACCCGGCCCGGGTAGCGGTATGGGTCCCGGTGAAGGTATGGGCCCCGGTCGCGGTATGGGTCCCGGTGGCGGCATGATGGGTCCCGGCTACGGACCCGGTCCCGGTGAAGACACCGGCTATGGACCAGGCCCCGGTTATGGACCCGGCCCCGGTAGCGGCATGGGCCGCGGCTACGGACCCGGCCAGGGCTATGGACCTGGACCGGGCGGCGGCAATCGACAGTAAACCGCGTGTTTACCGAGCGGCTGGCTCATATACTCGCCGGCAACACCCACCGAGCCGCACGGTGCGGGGATTCTGTGTGCAGCGACGGTATGCCGCCGATGCCGCGTAACCCGACACCGCGGGGAGTACAGGCAAAGCCTGTCAGCGTATGTCCGGCCGCCGGCGCAATGCGGGCGCCAGCGGCAGCCGGCGCGCGGCGGGCGGGTTGGCTGTTGTTCGCGGCCTTGTCCTGCATCCCGGCGCTCGCCCTGTGTGCACCGCCGCTGGCTGACGTTCACGTCCACTATAAATGGAGCCAGGAAGATGTGACCTCTGCGCAGCAGGCTGTCGACACGCTGATGGCCAACAACATTGCGCTTGCAGTTGTCATCGGCACGCCGGCCGACTACGCCTTGCGGCTCGAAGAACTGGCACCGGATCGCATTGTTCCGGTCTGGAGTCCCTACCGCACGCCCGGCGAATGGTCGAGCTGGGCATACGACAAGGGCGTACTGGCGCGCGCGCGGCGGGCACTCGAGAGCGGGGACTACCGGGGTATCGGTGAACTGCACCTGATTGGCGGTTTCACCCCGCACTGGCGCAGCCCCGTGATCAGTGGACTGGCTGCCATGGCCGCGCAGTTCGACGTACCGCTGCTGCTGCACACGGAACTCAGCCGGCCGGACTACATGGAGGGTCTGTGCCGTGCACAGCCCGGAACACGCATTCTCTGGGCCCACGCCGGCGCCGTGCTCACGCCACAGCAGGTGTCCGACGTCATGACTCGCTGCCCCAACGTATGGGTCGAGTTGTCGGCGCGCGATCCCTGGCGTTTTATCAACAACCCCATGAGCGACCCGGACGGCGCCCTCCTGCCGCCGTGGCGCGCGTTAATCGAGGCTTTCCCTGAGCGCTTCATGATTGGCTCCGACCCCGTGTGGCCGGTGGAAAACCTCGACAGCTGGGACCAGGCCGACACGGGCTGGCAGGAATACCGGCGATTCATCGACTTTCACCGCGCCTGGATGAGCCGTTTGCCTCCCGAGCTGGAGCAGAAAGTACGGCTGACAAATGCGCTGGCGTTTTTCCGCGCGGACGTGGACTGACTGCGGGGTCAACCGCGCTGTTGTCGCTGGCGGGTACTACGCAATCAGCGTAACGGGATAAAGCGAAACGGTTCCTGCAGTGCTTTGAGCACAGCCGGGTCACGCGCATAGACGTCATTGAAAAAGTTCACCGCGCCATCGGCCTCCGGCTCCGCCGTCCAGTACACCAGGAACACCGTAATCGGCGTTTTCAGGTTGACGGTCTGGGTGATCCCCTCCGCAAGCCGTGCTTCGATTTCTGCCCGGCTCCAGTTAACCGGGTCGTCAAGCAGCAGCTCGGCCAGTGTCAGCGGATGTTCCACCCGTATACACCCGGAGCTGAAGGTGCGGTCGGCGCGTTCGAACAGGTCCCGGCTGGGTGTATCGTGAAGGTAGACAAAGTGTCCGTTGGGAAACATGAACTTGATGCGCCCAAGCGCATTCCGGGGTCCCGGTTCCTGGCGAACGATGTAGGGAAAATAGTTGACTGTCAGCTTCTGCAGGTCGACATCGGCGACGTTCACCTGCTGGCCCGAGGGATCGAGCAACACCATATTTCTGCTGGCCAGATAGCCCGGATCGCGGCGGATGGCCGGAATAATATCCTTTTTGAGAATGGTCGGTGGAATTGTCCAGGTCGGGTTGAGCACCAGGTAAGTCATTTTCGCCTTGAACACCGGCGTCTTGCGGTATGGCGTGCCGACCACCACCCGGCTGTCCCAGACGGGCCTGCCGTTTTCCATGACGTAGGCATGAAAACCCGCGATGTTGACTATGAGGTAACGCGCTTCCAGGTCTCGAAACACCCAGCGGGTGCGCTCCAGGTTCACGCGTAGCTGGTCGATGCGGGTTTCGACCGGAACATTCAACGCCCGCAGGGTGAGGCGGCCAACGGCGCCATCCACCGTCAGTCCGTGGTGCCGCTGGAAGCGCTCGACCGACGCCACCAGTTGCGGATCATAGAATGCGGGGCGCTCGGCCTGCGGGTCCAGTTGTGAATCGGTGACCGCCAGGCGAGCCCGCAGCGCAATAACCCGCCGGCTCTCATCGCCAGGTTTCAGGGTCGGCCCGTTAGGGACCGTAGGCCAGCCGCCGGCGCGGGCGATGTCGCGCAAGCGCGCCAGCGCCTGTCTCAGCCCGGTATAGAAAGGCCCGTTCGGTGCCAGCTCGGAATCCACATAGGCGGCCAGCGACGGCGCTGCGACAGCGGCCTCGATCACCGCCACCGGGTCTTTGTCATGCAGGCGCCGTGTCAGGTTCCAGTCCGGATCCAGGGTCGCCGGATCGACCTTGCCGAAATGCAGGTGATAGCCATAACGGATGAGTGCATCGGTGGCGAGAATATCCCGCTCCGCCTGCTGGCGGGGATCATCACTCGCCGCCGGCCACTCGGCCAGCGTTTGGTAATGATAGTCTTCCGGGTCGAGGCCGTGGCCGGGCGCGGCCTTCAGCAGCGCGAGCAGCGCCTGAAAACGCGGATGGTCTTGCCAGGCCGGCCTGAAGCCGCGCCGGGCGTAAAAATCGGTCAGCACCGAAACCGCCGCGACCCGGTTACCGGCAATCACCCCATCCGCCCCTTCCTGAATGGCCTCGTTGTACTGGCGGATGTATTCCTCGGTCGGCGTCAATGCGTGGACCGGTACACAAATCAGCAAAAACAACAATGTGATCAGGGATTTTCGCATGACATTCACAGCTTCGCCCGCTATAGTCCACCGCTTGGGCGCCGTTAATAATAACACGGCGGAAGGTGCGGGTTTTTGGATCCGCGGCTTCGTTCTAAAGCACCTATAGATGCAGGGGTTTTCATGCAAGGGCCAGACGGCGCAGCCAATCATTTGTTCAGCGACCCTTCTCACAACCCCGCGCGGCGGGGCTTTCTGCGCAACTGCAGCGGCGCGCTGCTACTGGCGAGCGGCCTTCTGCCCTTCGCCACTGCCAGTGCATCCACCCGGCGATTCATCAGTCTGGTCAATACGCATACCAGCGAACGCCTGGAGCTATGCTACTTCCGCGACGGCAAATTTGTTGCCGATGCCTGCCAGCGGCTCGACTACCTGCTGCGCGACTTCCGCTCCGGCGACGTGCACAACATCGACCCGAAGTTATATGACGTGGTGCATGCCATCCAGACCGAGGTCGGACACCGCGGCCAGGTGGAAATCATCTCCGGCTACCGGTCTCCCGCCACTAACGCGAAGCTGCGCAGCAGCTCCACGGGGGTCGCCAAGCGCAGTCTGCACATGCAGGGCCAGGCGCTCGATATTCGCCTGAGGGGCGTGGACAGCGCAAAGGTGCGGGACGCGGCGCTGGCCTTACGTGCCGGCGGCGTCGGTTACTACAAGAAATCGGACTTCGTCCACGTGGATACCGGCCGGGTGCGTCACTGGTAATACCGGCATGCCGGTTGCGGCAACCCTCGCCGCGAAATCACTTCAGCGGCCTGGCGGGTACTCCGCGAACACCGGCAGATCACCCGCCGCACACGACCAGTCAGCGCGCGAATCCCAGAAAATCCGTGCCTGCGGTGCCACAGGCGGCGCACTGTCCAGCGAACCGGCCGGAACCACGACCAACTCCAGTTCCGGCACCACCCTCGGCAGCGGACTGCCGCAGTTGCTGCAGAAGCAGGTGAAAAAGCGCTCGGCCTCCGGCACCTTGTAACGCCCCAGCAAGGCCTCGCCCTCGACCCAGGTCACCCTGCCCGGCTGCAGTATCAGGTTGGTGGCGTGGCCGGTACCCGTAGCCTTGCGGCAACGGTGACAATGGCAGTGGTAGAACCGGTTGGCGTCGCCACTGACTTCATATTTCACCATTCCACACAGGCAACCGCCGCTCAAAGTCGCTTGTGACACCCTGTTCTCCCTCTGTGGCAGTCACGCAGGTTCGGCCGAACGCAAGTCTAGCCCAACAGAAACGCATTGCCGGGCTTCGCACGCTCAGCCCAACCTACATGTCTGGTTTGAATGCTGTACGAGGATCATTGTATATGCTCTGCCTAGCACATTAACCTCATTTTCGGAACGCTTATACGAGCTTCCTGTAGTCCACGCTGATACGGTCTGCAGCAACCGGACGGAAATGCGTGTCGGCGAACTTCACGTGATCCGGGTGCTCCCGGTAGGAATCGATCACCGCGGGATGACAGAACGCCACGTTCCAGCAGTAACGGTAGCCGGCATCGGTTTTTACCGCCTCACCGGTAAAGACATCGCGTACACCCGGGATCGCACTCAGCACACGCCATCCTTCCGCGATCATCGCATCGGCATCGGCGCCTTCGGCCACATTATAGATAATCAAGTGCGACACGGGTTGCCAGAGCTCGCATTCGGCAAGCAGTTCGTCGGCGCGTCCTGCCGAACCCCACAGCCGCAGACAGCGCTCCATTTCCGCCTGCATCGGTGCCTGTATGCCCTTCAGCAACGCCGTGTAGCCGCCGCTGATCGCACCGGCGTCGAGGTTGTCGCGGATGCGCTGCGCGGCGGCATCTGCGAGCGCCGTGTAGTAGTTGATCTTGCTCACACCGCGCGAGATAAGATCGCGGAACTGTGCGTCCGAGAGACCGGTCCCCCCGTGTATCACCAGAGGTATCTGCAGCGCACTGTTGATCTGCGCCAGCCGCTCCATATCCAGTCGCGGCGCGCCGCGCATTCGCCCGTGCACGGTACCGATGGATACCGCGAGAAAATCCACACCGGTGCGCTCGACGTAAACGCCGGCCTCCTCGACCGAGGTATACACCAATTCACCGGGGTGCTTCTCGGCATCCTCGCCTTCGACGCCCGCAACATAGCCAAGTTCGCCTTCCACCGGCACACCGCAGGCGTGCGCCATGTCCACCACGGCCCGGGTACGCTCGACGTTGTCTTCGAATGGCCGCGTGGAAGCGTCCACCATGACACCGTTGCACCCCAGGCGAATCGCTTCAACCGCAGTGTCGAGCGAGGCACCGTGATCGAGGTGAATGGCCACCGGCACCGGGGTGCGTTTAGCCGCCGCCTCGGTGGCCGCCATGGCGAGCTCGAAATCGAAATACTCGAAGTGCGACTCCGCAAGGCTGAGAATCACCGGCGCGCGACTGGCTTCGGCCGCCTTGATGATTGCCTCGAGAAAATCCAGGCTGACGAGATCGAACGCGGCGACCGCGTAACCGTGCCGGTGAGCATGACTCAGCATGTCACGCATATTGACCAGGGCCATAGAGTCCTCCGTATTAATGAATGCCTGCGGAATTCTGCGTCAGTTGCGCGCCGGGGAAAAATCGCGTCTGCTTATGCATACGATAAGCCACTGCCGCTGCAACCCATCACCCGCTGCGCCCGCGCTGTGCGTGGCGGCACGCGCTTCAGCGGCCAAAATAACCCAGGCGTTCCGAGATCCGGCGTCCGGCCTGTTGCACCAGCGCAATCCAGGCATCCTGACGGCGTTCTATGGGCGCCGAGATGGACAAGCCTGCGACCACGGCGCCGGTGTTGTCCCGGATCAGCGTACCGATACAGCCGACACCCTCCTCCGCCTCTTCATTATCCAGCGCATAGCCATCGGCGCTGACCTGGTGTACCGCCTCGAGCAGCCGCTCGCCGGAGGTGATCGTGTGGCAGGTATAGGGCGGCAGACCGGTGCGCTCGGCGTAAGCGCGAACGAACGGATCGCCCAGCTCGCCGAGCATCATCTTACCCACCGCCGTCACATGCAGCGGCGCGCGGCTGCCGACCACCTGTTCCACGCGCATCATGCGCGTGGGACTGACGCGCTCGATATAGATCACCTCGTCACCCTGGCGCACCGTGAGGTTAACGGTTTCGCCCAGCTGGTCGCGCAGCGCTTCCATGATGTTGCGGGCCTCCTCGCGGATGTCGATACCGCGGCGCACCCGCCCGGCAAGATGCAACAGCTTGCGCCCCAGCATGTAGCGGCCGCGGCTGTCGCGCTCGACGAAACCGATCGCGATAAGCGCGGCGAGGATGCGAAAACCCGTGGACGGGTGCAGCCCGGTTTCGGCTGCGAGTATTTTCAGACTCAGCGGCGCCTCGCTGGCGGCGATCGCGTCGATCAGCGCCGCGGAACGGTCGAGAACCTGGATTGATGAAGTACGCTCGGTCATATTTCGTAGAGTGAAAACGATTATGTATTGCGCAATGATAATCCAACGGCTATCTTAGTGACAACCTCCGGCAGGTAGCAGCGGCATGGGCATGGGTATTGGCCCGGTCGCTGGGTCTTAAGTCCGGAATTTTTCGTAATGTGAAATGTATTCTGTAGTGTGCAATACGCCACCGGACCACGAGGACTGCACCATGACCGCGAACACGGCTGAAAAACTTGATTCCACTCCCGCCTTCTGCGAAGGCATCCAGTATTTCGGCGAAGCCTGGCCGGAATTCGGCCGCCACGCCGACCAGGCGGTGATCGCCGCCGGTCAGCAGGCCATCGCCGACAGTAGCGACGACAAGGCTGTCTACCAGACGCTGCTCGGTGCCGACGCACTGCGCTACCTGACCCTGCAGGTGACCGCCTCCAAGGGTTCCGGCCACCCGGGCGGTTTCGCCTCCAGCGCCGAGGCGCACGCGTCGCTGATGATGCTCGGCCACACCAATATCGTCACCGAAGTCGGTCACCATGCACCCGGTTTCTACGCCTCGATGTTCCTCGATGCGTCGCTGGAAGAAATGGGCATCCGCAGTATGCAGGACATGATGCAGCGCTTTCGCGAAAAGCACGGTCTGCTCGGCCATCTCTCCGGCGCCATTCCCGGCCTGCTGGCGCCCGCAGGCCCGCTCGGCCAGGGACAGCACTTTGCCATGGCCGGCGCTTACCTGCACCGCGACAAGCTGTTCCCGGTGACCATCGGCGACGGCGGCATGGGTGAACCCTACGTCCTGAATGCCATGATGCACTTTCACACCGCCTACCCGGACGTCACCAACTTTCTGCCGGTGCTGATCTGGAACGGCTATTCGCAGGAGCACCACTCCATGGTGTCGCTGCACAGCAATGCGCAGATGCTCGACTACTGGAAAGGCCACGGTTTCGACGACGTCATCCTGGTCGACGCCAGCGACTTCGACGACAACCGCCAGGAAGGCGCCTTTGTCGACAGCACGCGCTTTTCCTTCGAGCGGCGCCTGGCATTCACCCGGGCGGTGCTCGAAGGCATGGACCGGGCGGCGCGCTCGGCCATGGGCGGCAAGCTGACGGCCTTTATCATCAAGCAACTCAAGGGCGCCGGCGTGCACACCGTGGGCGCCAAGTCGCATAACCTGTACCCCGCCGACACGCTCGACCAGCCGCACATTATCGACGGCCTGAAGCGCCGTGCCCTGCCGGCCGCGGCCTGGCAGATCGTGCGCGATAACTTCAGCCGCGCCGGCGGTGGTCCGGCGGCCAAAACCGTAGTCACCGAGTCGGAACTGGCGCTGAGCGCGCTGCCGACACTCGCCATGCAGGATTTCGCCATCGGCGAAAAGGCCGTGCCGGCCACCGCCATGGGCGCGCTGGTGGCCCAGGTGGGCCAGGCCGACCCGCGGTTCGTGGTCACCAACGCCGACGGCAACGAGGCCTCGGCGATGAAGAACATCAACGACGCGCTGAAGATCCGTCACCCCACGCGCGACCCGCTCTACAACCAGGAACCCGCCGGCCAGGTGTACGAACCGCTCAACGAGGACGCCTGCGCAGGCTTTGCCGCGGGGCTGTCGCTGTTCGGCTCACGCGCGCTGTGGCTGTCATACGAGTCGTTCGCCATCAACGGCTGGCCCATTGTGCAGACGGTGGCCCAGGCGATGGCGGAACTGCGCCGCCGCACGCCGTCGATCGTCACGATGTTCACCGCGGGGGCGCTGGAACAGGGCCGCAACGGCTGGACCCATCAGCGTCCGGAGATCGAGAACTACTTCGCCGCGATGATGCGCAACGGCAATGTCTATCCGCTGTTCCCCTGCGATGCCAACGCCATCCAGGTGGCCTACGAATACGCCACCGGCAGCTTCAACAAAAGCATGGTGATCATCGCCTCGAAGAGCCCGCTGCCGGTATACGTGTCGCTGGACGAGGCACGCCACGCCGTTGACCAGGGCGCGGCGACACTCTATACCTCGGCCTCCGGCGACAAGGGCACCATCGTGTTCGCGGTGACCGGCGACATGGTGCTGCTGCCGGTGTTCGAGGCCAAAGACCGCCTCGAAGCCGAAGGCTACCGGGTGCGCATCGTGGCGGTTGTCAACCCGCGCCGCCTGTACCGGCCGACGGACATCGCCTGGGACACGGTCGCCGAACCCGACAACCGCTTCATGGACGACGAGCACTTCAACGCCCTGTTCGACGGCGACGTCTTGCTTGCAGTCAGCGGCGGGCCCAGCGCACCGCTGGAACCGGTGCTGTTGCGCACGCGTGCGCCAAAGCGCGACGTGATCTGCTGGAAGCGCGGCGAAACCACCGCCTCGCCGGGGGAGATCATGGACTTCAACGGGATAACCGCCGGGCTAATGGTCGAACGGGCCATGGCGCCGCGCTGAGTGTCGACCCGCGCAGGAACACTGCCTGCGCGGGTCCACCGTGTGTATGGAGTTTCTAACAGGATAGCCGCATGGCGACCACCAAGATCATAGTACTCGATGACGACCCGACCGGCTCGCAGACTGTACACAGCTGCCTGTTGCTGACCCGCTGGGATGTCGACACCCTGAAGGAAGGACTGCGCGACGCAGCCCCGCTGTTCTTCGTCCTCGGCAACACCCGCGGCATGAGCGCCGACAAGGCGGCGGCGGTCACCCGCGACGTGTGTGTGAACCTCAAACAGGCGCTCGCCGAACTCGCGGATGCCGGTCACGCCATCAACCCGATCATGGTGAGCCGCTCCGATTCGACCCTGCGCGGTCACTACCCGGTGGAAACCGACGTGATCGCCGAGGTGCTCGGACCGTTTGATGCCCACTTCCTGGTACCCGCATTTTTCGAGGGTGGTCGTATTACCCGTGACAGCGTGCACTACCTTATGGTGGACGGCAAACCGCTACCGGTACATGAAACAGAGTTTGCCCGGGATTCCGTGTTCGGCTATTCGCACAGTTATCTGCCGGACTATGTCGAGGAAAAGACCGCTGGCCGCATCAAGGCCGGCGCGGTCGAGCGTTTCCTGCTCGCCGACGTGCGCGGCGACTCACGCCCGCGCCTGATGGCGCTCGGCGGTAACGCCTGCTGCGTCGTCGATGCCGAGACGCAGCAGGACCTGGATCATTTCTGCGAGCAGCTCACGGCGGTCGCCGCCAGTGGCAAGCGTTTTCTGTTTCGCAGCGCCGCGAGCCTGTTGAGCGCGCTCGCACAGCTGCCGGCGCAACCGGTGCTTCCGGCGGCCATGCGCGAATACGTCCGCGACGGCCGCCCGGGTGCGGTCATTGTCGGCTCGCATGTGAGCAAGACCACGCAGCAACTCGCCGAACTGCTGAAGATGCCCGATACCGCGGCAATCGAAATCGACGTCGAACAGATCGCCGGCAACCACCAGGCGCTGCGCGACGCCATTGTCACGCAGGGCCGGGAGGCGCATGCCCTCGGCAAGACTGCAGTGATTTACACCAGCCGCGGCGAAAAGACCTTTGCCGACCAGGCCACCCGCCTGGCGTTCGGAGACATGGTGTCGGCATTTCTGATGAGCGTGGTCCACCATCTGCCGCGGACGCTCGGGTTTCTCATCAGTAAGGGCGGCATCACCTCAAATGACGTGTTGAGTTCCGGCCTGGCGCTGCGCGCCTCGCGGGTACTCGGGCAGATTCTGCCCGGCTGTTCCGTGGTGCGCTGCCCCGCCAGCCACCCGCGCTATCCGCGGCTGCCGGTGGTTATCTTTCCGGGCAACGTCGGCGATCAGTACGCGCTGGCCGCTGCCTACAGCCGGCTCGCGGGCGCCCCCATGGGCGCTGCCAGGCAGGCATCGGTGTGATGCGAGCCTGACTGTGGAGACAGCCGGGCGCGGCCGCGCTCAGGTCGACAACTGCCGGAGACAATCCAGCGCGGCGCTCTTGTAACACTCGGCCAGGGTCGGGTAGTTAAAAACACTGGCGGCGAGCACGTCGACGCTCGCGTGACACACCATCGCCAGCTGGCCGACATGCACCAGCTCGCTGGCCGATTCACCGATAATATGCACGCCCAGCAGCGTGCGCTGCTGACGGTCCACCAGCAGCTTCATGAAGCCCCGGTCCGCACCGATAATCTGCCCACGGGCGGTTTCCGCAAAGCGCGCACGGCCCGTGACATAGTCGACACCCTGTTCGTGCAGTTCGCGTTCGGTCCGGCCAACATAGGAGAGTTCGGGAATGGTGTAGATGGCCATGGGCAGCAGTTCGGCGGCCTCCGGCTGATGGCCGCTGAAAGCGTGGTTCACCACCCTGCGGCCCTGTTCCATGGCCGTGGACGCCAGCGACGGCCGGCCGGCGAGATCGCCGATGATATAGATATGCGGATGCGCGGTCTGGTGCTGCGCGTTAATGCGTACCCAGCCACGATCGTCCGGCGCGAGGTCCGCCGCCTGAAGGTTGAGCCCCGTGTAGTTGGGTTCACGCCCAAGCGCATACAGCAGCACGTCGGCCTCCAGACTGTGCCCCTCCCCGGTCGTCAGCGATACCCGGTCGCCGTCGCGGCGGATACGCGTCACCCGGGTCTGCATGTGCAACTGTATACCCATGTCGAGGAATTCCGCCTCGAGGATCTGCTGGATATCGCCGTCCAGATAGGCAAGCAGGTGCGGGTGTGAATCCACCAGCTCAACCTCCACCCCCAGGGGCGCGAACATGGTGGCGAACTCACAGGCGATGACCCCGCCACCGACCACCAGCAGCCGCCCCGGCAACCAGCGCAGCTTGAGAATGGAGGAGGAATCCAGCACCCGTTCCTTGTCGAAGGGGACATCCGCGGGCCGGCGCGGGCGCGACCCGGTCGCCAGCACGATAACGCCGGCGCGCAGGCGCTCCTGTTCGCCGTTGGGTCGGCGCAGGACCAGCGTATGCGGATCGGCGAACGAGGCTTCTCCCGGCAGCAGCATGACCCCGCTGGCCATCAGCCGTTTCAGCAGCAGCGCTTCCTGGTTTTCAATGACGCGCTGCTTGCGCCCGATGGCCTCCCCGAGAAAACCGCTGTGCACCGGCGAGCCGCCGTGCACCGCCTGGCGCATGCCGCCGGCGGCGAAGCGCGACGCCAGGTAGGCGGCCTCGCGCAGCGCCTTGCTGGGAATGGTGCCGGTCTGCAGGCTGACGCCACCGATATAGGGTTTGCGCTCGATGAGTCCGACGCGCATGCCATAGGCGGCGGCCTGCAGCGCCGCGCTCTGCCCGCCCGGGCCGGAGCCGACCACCAGCAGGTCGAAGTCGCACTGATTCATGGGAGTCTTCCGCTATCCTTCAGCTCGCCGGCCGTTTGAGGCTCGTCTACCTGGCCGGCGCCCGGCCGCGATTGCGGCCTATTGCAGGAAACCCGCCTTGATTTCGTCCTGCGACGCCAGCGCTATATGTACAGGTTCCACTTTCCAGATGTCGTCGCAGTACTCGCGAATCGTGCGGTCAGAGGAGAACTTGCCGCTGCGCGCCGCGTTCAGTATCGACATGCGTATCCAGTGGCTGCGGTCGCCGTAAGCTTGATCGACCTGCGCCTGACAGTCAACATAGGACTGGTAGTCCGCGAGCAGAAAGTACGGATCCACGCCGAGCAGCCCGTCGGTCAACGGCTTGAACAGGCTGGTGTCGCCGCGCGAGAAATAGCCGCCGTGGATCAAATTGAAGACTTCCTGCAGTTCCGGATTGTTATGGTAGAAGTCCATGGGCCGGTAGCCCTGGCTCTTCAGCGTATCGATCTCCCCGGCGGTCAGCCCGAAGAGGAAAAAGTTCTCCTGGCCGACCTCCTCCCTGATTTCTATGTTTGCGCCGTCGAGCGTGCCGATGGTCAGCGCCCCGTTCATGGAGAATTTCATATTCCCGGTACCCGACGCCTCCTTGCCCGCGGTGGAAATCTGTTCCGACAGCTCCGCGGCCGGGTAGACGCGCTGGCCGTTAGTGACATTATAGTTCGGCATAAACACGACCTTGATGCGGTCGCGCACGTCGGGGTCACGGTTGACCACTTCGCCAACGGCGGTGATCAGGCGGATCATCAATTTGGCGATGTGGTAACCCGGCGCCGCCTTGCCGGCAAAAACAAATGTACGCGGCTGAACTTCCATTTTCGGATTGGACTTGATCCGATGGTACAGGGCAATGACATGCAGGATGTTCAGGTGTTGACGCTTGTACTCGTGAATACGCTTGACCTGCACGTCGAACATACTGTCAGCGTCTACGCAGACGCCGGTTCGCTCCAGGACACACGCGGCGAACTGCCGCTTGTTGGACAGCTTGATGTTGCCCCATTGTTCGCGAAACGCGGAGTCATTGACAAACGCCTCCAGCTCCCCGAGCCGCCCGAGGTCGGTTACCCAGCCGTTCCCGATCGCCTGCGTGATCAGATCCGCCAGCTTCGGGTTGCTCAACACCATCCAGCGCCGCGGCGTGACGCCGTTGGTTTTGTTGCTGAATTTTTCCGGCCACAAATCATGAAAGTCCTTCAACACGCCCTGCTTCAGCAGTTCGGTATGCAGTTGGGCGACACCATTGATGGCGCCGCTGCCGACACACGCCAGGTTGGCCATGCGCACAGCACGCTCACCCCGCTCGTCGATCAGCGACATGCGCGCCACACGCCCCTCATCGCCGAGAAAGCGAATGCGCACTTCGTCGAGAAACCGCGCGTTGATCTCGTAAATGATTTCGAGGTGGCGGGGCAGTTCCCGGGCGAACATCGACAGCGACCAGGTTTCGAGCGCCTCGGGTAGCAAGGTGTGATTGGTATAGGCAAAGGTCTTACTGGTAATGCTCCATGCCGGCTCCCAGTTTAAACCACGCTCGTCGACCAGCAGGCGCATCAACTCGGCCACAGCGATGGCCGGGTGGGTATCGTTGAGCTGCACGGCGAATTTTTCGTGGAACCGATCGAGCGGAATGCGTTGCACCTCGAGGATGCGCAACATATCCTGCAGCGAACAGGAGACAAAGAAGTACTGCTGATGCAGGCGCAGCGCCTTGCCCTGCATCTGTTCATCGTTGGGATACAGCACCTTGGTCAGGTTCTCCGAGACAACCTTTTTCTCGACCGCGCCGTAGTAATTACCGCTGTTGAACGCCGCAAAATCGAACGACTCGGGTGCCTCGGCGCGCCACAGGCGCAGGGTATTGGCGGTATTCGTCCGGTAACCGAGAATCGGTGTGTCGTAGGGGATGCCCTTGACGACTTTGTCCGGCACCCAGCGGGTGCGTCGGTGTCCGTACTCATCCAGGTAGCGCTCGGTATGGCCACCCAGCTGCACCTCAACCGACCACTCGGGACGCGCAATCTCCCAGGGGTTACCGATACGCAACCACTTGTCGGTTTTTTCCACCTGCCAGCCGTCAACGATATCCTGGGCAAAAATACCGAACTCGTAACGGATACCGTATCCCAGAGAGGGAATTTCCAGGGTTGCCAGGGAATCCAGAAAGCACGCGGCAAGCCGGCCCAGCCCGCCGTTGCCGAGCCCAGGCTCTTCTTCCTGTGCCAACAGCTCGTCGATGTCCAGGCCGAGTTCACTGACTGCCTGCTTCACCGGCTCATAGATGCTCAGGTTGATGAGATTGTTGCCAAGGTGCGGGCCCATCAGAAATTCCGCTGACAGGTAAGCAACCGTGCGTGAGCCGCTGCTGGTATAGGTCGCGGCCGTGCTTATCCAGCGCTGCAACATGCGGTCACGCACCACGTAGGACAATGCCATGTAGTAGTCCATCTGGGTCGCAAGCGTCGGGAACTTTCCCTGGACGTAGTAGAGGTTGTCCAGAAATGCACGTTTGAGCGCGGCCTTGCTCAAGCCCGTGCGATCGTCCTCGACCGGTATTGTTGCTGATGTTGGGGTAACGGCACTCATGTGCGCCTGCCTCTGGATGGGTGGTAGGACAACGCCTTACGCAGACGCCGCTTGCAATTCCGCCTGCTCTTCCCCGACTTCGAAGTAGCTCGCCGTGATCTGACTGTTGAGTTCGCTGTGCACCAGCTGGAACTCGTTGAGGAAGTCGGTCAGACCGTCGCCGACGATTTCGTCGACACCGACGCGACTGAGTACGCGCTGGGCCATGCCCAGCGCCCGCAGCGGCGATTCCGAGCTGTCGAGACAGCGCAGGCAGCTTTCGACTTCGGCGAGACAATAGTGGACGGCACGCGGGAACCTGGTGTCCTGCAGCAGAAAGCGCAATACCTCCCTGCCCCTCACCCTGACGTGCACGTGGCGCCGGTACATCTGGTAGCCGGCGAGTGAATCAAGGACACTCTTCCACTGGATATCGTCGAACGGGCGCAGCTCCTCGGTGATCGATGGCAACAGGTTGCTGCCGCGCACATCGATGACGCGGGTCGTCATGTCGGCGCGTTCCATATTGCGGCCCATGCGCAGGAAATCGTATGTCTGGTCGTGGCTCATGGTGCTGGATAATTTTCCTGCCAGCAGCTGACTGTAGTCGATGATGCGTCGCATGAACGCGTAACGGCCGCGCCGTGACATGCCGCTGGTCTTGTTGTCGCTGGCGTAGGCATACAGGTCGTTCAGCGTCTCCCAGACCGCGCGCGGCAGAATGGCGCGCGTCGTGCGCAGATTTTCTCGCGCCTGGGCGAGTGAGTTGATAATACAGTTCGAGTTGCGCACGTCTGACACCAGAAAGCGAATGACGTTGCGCTCGCTGGCCTCGTCGTAGTGCTCCCGAAACAACTCCGCATTGCCGGTAATCGCCACCAGCGGCTCCCAACCGAGCTCGATACTGCGCGGCATGTCCAGCAACAGGTTATTGTTGACGAGAATAATGCGCGCCGTGTTCTCGGCACGTTCCACATAGCGCGCCATCCAGTACACATGTTCTGCCACACTCGATAACAACATAGTTACATGTCTCCTGTATCCACAATCCAGGTGTCCTTGCTGCCACCGCCCTGCGAGGAATTGACCACCAGCGAACCCTTCCTGAGCGCCACGCGGGTCAGTCCACCCCGCGTTACGTGACTGGATTCGCCCGAGAGTATGAAGGGACGCAGGTCGACGTGGCGCGGCTCGACCGCGCCATCGCACAGGGTCGGCGTGGTCGACAGCGACAGCGTCGGCTGCGCGATATAGTTACGCGGGTCTTTCTTTATCAGCTCGGCAAAGCGCTGGTGTTCCTTTTTGCTCGCCGCGGGCCCGACCATCATCCCGTAGCCGCCAGACTCGTTGGCCGGTTTGACCACGAGCTTGTCGAGGTTTGCCAGCACGTAGCCGCGCTGCTTCTTGTCCGTACACAGGTAGGTCGGGACATTGGGCAGTATCGCCTCCTCGCCCAGGTAATAGCTGATCATGTCGGGCACGAAGGCGTACACGACCTTGTCGTCGGCGACACCGGCGCCGGGCGCGTTGGCGATGCCGACATTGCCCTTGCGCCAGGCGCGCATCAGTCCGCGAACACCAAGCTTCGAGTCGGGACGGAAGGCTTCGGGATCCAGAAACAGGTCGTCGACGCGCCGGTAAATGACGTCGACCCGCTCCAGGCCACCGACAGTGCGCAGGTACACGCAGTCGTCTTCCAGCACCACCAGGTCCCGCCCGGTGGCCAGTTCAACGCCCATCTGCTGCGCGAGGTAGGAATGCTCGAAGTAGGCTGAGTTGTAGATACCCGGGGTAAGCACCACGATGGTGGGATAATCGGCCGGGCGCGGTGACAGCGAGGCCAGCATATCGAACAGCCGCGTGGGGTAACCATCGATCGGCAGTATGCTGTAGTTCTCGAACAGTTCGGGGAACACCCGCTTCATGACCAGGCGGTTTTCCAGCATGTAGGACACCCCGGAGGGCACCCGGAGATTGTCTTCCAGGACGTACAGCGTGCCGTCGTTGTCGCGCACCAGATCACTGCCGCAGATATTGGCCCAGACATCGAAGGCAGGCCGCATGCCCATGCACTGCTCGCGAAAGTTCACCGAGTGCCTGAACAACTCGCGCGGGAATATGCCGTCCTTGACGATGCGCCGCTCGCTGTAGACATCGGCGATAAACATGTTCAGCGCCCGGACACGCTGCTTGAGACCGGCATCGGTCTGTTGCCATTCACGCGCGGAAATAATCCGCGGAATGATGTCGAAAGGCCAGGTGCGGTCAATGCCGCCCTCTTCACTGTAGACGGTAAAGGTAATGCCCATGACGCGCATCGCCAGCTCGGCCGCATCGCGCCGTTCGCGCAGGTCCGCGTCGCTGAGCCCACCGAGATAGCGAACCGCACCGCGCGCGGCAATGCGTGCGTTGCCCTTGGGCGTGATTAACTCATCCCAGGTATTCGCATCGGCGTACTCCTTCCACTGGATAGTCATTGCGTACAGCCCCTCAAGATCACATCTGGACACCCAAACCAGTTCGACCCGGAGGCAAAAACGGAACCTGGGCGTCGACCGGCGCTGGACAACTACCCGACTTCATCGGCAAGGTTTGTGCCACCGCCTGCGGTCCCGCGGTGTAGGGGTTTTCGTACCCCTGACGGCCTTTTTGACCCACCCCTACGCACCAGCACCGGGCGCCCGCGAGCCCGCAACCGACCAGGTTGCACCAATAGTGCGCTGCGGCGATACCCAGACGGGCATGGTCTGCCCGCGGTTTGAGCGTTCAGCTGGCGCCTGAAGCGCGGCCACGCCGGCGAATAGCAACCACACCGCGGTTCTACGGCGCAGGCGACGGCGGCCCGACCCACTCTGGCGTAAATGTTGCTTCGCGTGTTGACTGAACCATCAACCCGAGGACCCCGGCTTCCATGTCTGCGTCGACGTCATTCCCGCGACACGGTGACAAACAGAACTCCGCATTTTTCGAAGAGTACCTGGAGAGGCTGCTCGAGGAACGCGATACAACCGGCCTGACCGGCATGATCGACGAAATCGATGCCATTATGATCACCGTCGACCCGGGGCACTCGATACGCTACGTCGGCGAACTGGCTTTGATGACGCCGTATCACTACCTGGTGACACTGGAAAGCGAAAACCACTGGACACACGTCCTGCGAGTGGACATGAATTCGCCCGACTTCCTGGTACGCGAAGTCAAGGACCCCAACATCCGCGGTATCTTCCGCAGTCTCAACGAGGTCTACCCTATCGGCGCGAGCAAACCGAACAGCCGCTATATGGGCGAAATCCTGCGCGTCGACGACCTGCACAGCGTGGCCAGCTGTCAGCAAAAACGCGGCTTCCGCTTCTTCTCACAGGACCAGATTCGCAAACTGGAGCTGCCGGGCAATCTTGCCGTCAGCAAGCCGTCCCCCTACACTCACAATATCGTCGCCTACATGGAACGGCCGCACGCGGACATGCGCGTCTACGCCCTGGGCATCAGCGAAATACGTCCTGACATTCAGGAGGTCTACCAGGCGGCGAAGGAGTTGCAGAAGCGCCTCGCTATCGCCGACCTGATCCTGCCCATCGACCACCTGGCGACCCGTGTGTACTGCCAGAACCGCGAAGTAGCGATCCTCGAATGGCTGTCTTTATCCAGCTATTACTATTGGGGCTCGTACGACATCAAGGACCAGAACTCGTCGACCAACGTCACCAAGAGCGTGCACCACCGCAGCGAGATCCGCAGCCCCGCGAAAGTGTTCACCGCCAACAACACACCCTACTTCGTCAATCACCTGGAAAAACTGCCCTCACCCACGGAAACCTTCGTGCGCAACTACGGCCCGCGCCTGCACCACATCGCGCTCGCGGTGCGCGACGGCGAAACCGACGGTCGGGAAAATATCGAGCACGTGGTCAAACAGATCGCCGCCCAGGGTCGGGATTTTCTGCTCGACGTGATCGGTTCCAAGGAACAGGGCCTGAAGCAGATTTTCTCCAGCGCCTCGGAACACTCCTCGTTGATCGTGGAGTACGTTCAGCGCTTCGGCGACTTCGACGGATTTTTCGCCAAAGACAACGTCGCCGAACTCACCCATGCCGCGGGCGTGGAAGAGGAGTTACTGGAATTGCAGGCGCAAGCGCGGGTTGACTAGGGGACGCTTGATTGGAGGGCCAGACTAGCGCCTCCAGGGATTGATATCGATAAACCCGGCCAGCTGTTTCGACTTTTTATCGACGACCATAACCACGTCATGCTGCTTTCCGGACACTGGATACGCAGCGATATCCTCATACGACTTACCCGATGACTTCAGGTAGTTTTCAACCTCGTCACGGGCGTCCTCGTATTTTTTCACATACTTTTTCAGATCGATGGCCTTGTCAAAATTTCTGGCAATATTTGCGTGGAAATCGCGATAAAACTCCGGCCGCCGTTCCAGGTCCGGCATGCCTTCAAGCGGGCCGAAAACCAGATCGTGTTCCGCCGGATTCTCCGGCATCTCCGTGTAGACATAAGTCGGGCCGATAGCTTTGAGCTTGACCTGCTTGCTGTCAAGCTTGTCCATTGCCATCTCTTTGGTATCCGCCGCCGGGATCACCACAAAACGGTCGACGGCAAAGCTGACAATAGCCGGGCGCTCACTGACGATGACGTGGGCACCGTAGATAAAGCCGCCCAACTGGATAGCGATAATAACCGCCATATCGAATTTCAAACCGGGTTTACCCGGCTTGAACACAACCAGCGTGAGCAGTGGTCCCAGGACAATATCCACCCCAAGCAGAACCTGGATCGCCGACCTGGTCCCCTCGACCTCGAACAAGGGCGGGGGATACAGAACAAAAAACGTCAAAGCCAGAAACAGGCTGACAACGATCGCGCTGGTGGCCAGATGCAGGGCGAAAGCCTGAAAGCGATTAACGTGCATGACGGCGTGTCCTCAGAAACCACTTACCCTAATAATAACAATGCCTAAGATACACAGAGAAAATCTCTACCGGATTTTATCGGCACATCCACGGTGAATTTAATTAACAATTATTAACAATCTAACCGGGGGTCAGCGACGTCACCCCCTATTTGAGTAGCACGGCGATTTAGAGTCCAATCCCATAACCGGAAGGAGATTGGACATGAAGCATGAGAGAAAATAGGGGTCAGAGAGCAATTTTCTCTAATATGCCCCTTACCCTCTACAGCGAATGGTCGCCATGGTTCTTCCGGATGCATGGCCTGCCGGGCTGTCCTACTCTCGTTTGTCGCTGCGCAAGGGACTCTATCTTGTCTTTGAAATACGACCGACCCAGCACTATTTCGTGGTTCAGGGCTTCGCGTATTTCGTGTAACAGTTCGTCGTCCATATGATGGCGGAATAATTCCCGATACGCCGCCTGGCGCAGCGCCGCCGTCTCTCCCAAGCCCGTATACAAATGGTGCGGGGTAATCAATGAATCGTCTTCACCTTGGGCGTTAGCCGCATAGCTGGACCAAGAGTACTCGCCTGGATGGGTGACCATATTCGCACGAATCGGGTTTAACTCAATATAGCGCATGCAGGTCAGTAAATAGGCCTCGGTATCAATCAGGCTGGCTTTGAAGCGTCCTTCCCACAGGGTCCCCGTGCGCCGGTAGCGATTATTGATGTAGTACACATAGCGCCTTCCCAGTGCCTGCATCATCTGCGACAGGCCATAGTCGATCTGACTTGAGACCAGCAGGTGCACGTGGTTGGTCATCAACACATAGGCATGCACCTCACAGCTGTACTTCACAGCAATCTCCGTCAGATCCTCCAGATAACGTTGATAATCTGCCTCGGCGTAAAAACACGGTTCGCGGTTATTGCCGCGTTGAATCACATGTTGCGGGTAACCCGGTAGATTAAAGCGGGGTTTGCGTGGCACGGTTCACCTCCTTGTGAACAGTTGCTGTCCGGCAAATTCTAGCCGCTAGCGCCTGTATTAGGAACAAATGCTCTCTGACCCCTATTTTCTTAGGAACAAATGCTCTCTGACCCCTATTTTCGTGTGACCCCTATTTTCGTGACCCCTATTTTCAGCTCAAAGAGTTTTTACTCTGACCCCAAATATCCCAAGTATCCCAGAATACATATCATGTTTTATGGAATATTTTTATCCCCATAGACAATAATGTCGCAGCAAAAATACTTCGTAAGGTTATTGCGCCAAAATCTGGCCCATATGTGCGCTGATAATCCTGCGAAATCAGGAATAAAATAGCACTGATTCCGACCACGCATAACACGAGCAGAAATAAACGCAAATTATTATTATCAGATACCAGTCTTCTTGGCACTAGCGCAAGCGTTAATGCACAGATCACAGCCACGGCGCCAGAGACCAAAGTTGATTGTTTTAATGATTCAAGAAACCAAACTATTCCTAACACATTTATAATAGAAAATATTATTGCAAACGTTCTTGATATATCCATTCAACAGATACCTATCTTGATTAATTACAACCACCTTGTTTGCACGCCTTCTCTTGAGCTTCTTCATATGGCCCACCCCCAAACATGGAAATCGCACCATAATAGAATAGATTTCCACCCATCAGTAAAAAGGTTAGATCGCATACCTCCTTGTCCGCACCGCATGTGGCGTAACAAGCATCGTGAAACTCGCAAGCCCTCTGCCATGGTCTATCTGGTATCCATGCTGCTGAACTCCCGGACCCGCAAATTGGCCCAAATGGTCCATTTGTACTGCCCGCGAGCCTCGGATCACCTCCGCGACCCCTAAGCTTTTTAAGACCTTCAGGATCTATCCAATTCATCGGTTTGTTACTAACGTACGCAAACGGATTTAAATCTTCCCCCCCAACAATTCCTATTGGATCGGAAGTGATATACCTGCCCGTTGAGGGGTTGTAGTACCTGAAGTAATTGTAGTGTAATCCCGTCTCCTGATCATAATACTGCCCCGGAAACCGCACATTAAACGTGACACTGTTCCCATCCCCATCCGGATCTTCATCGACAACCGCTTTCCCAAACGGATCATACCGCGCCCGCCAGACCACCATA
>JAJDOI010000066.1 GCA_022340245.1 Thiogranum sp. | reverse complement strand
ACGGCGTGCAGCAGCGCGCTCACAGGCGCGGGAGCCACCATCGCCTGGGGCAGCCAGCCATGCAGCGGTACCAGCGCCGCCTTGACGCCGAGACCGGTGATCAGCAACAGGAATATCACCTGTAGCCGGGGATGGTATTCAGCCGGCAGGCGGCTCAGTACGCCGCCTTCGACGAAGTCCGTGGGGCCAGCGATGACGTGTAACCACACGGTACCGGTCAACAGCAGCGCGCCGCCGCCCAGGGTGTAGGCGAGATAGATGCGCGCACCGCGTAGTGCCTCGGGCGTGCCGCGATGGGCGACCAGCGGGTAGGTCGCCAGCGTCAACAGCTCGTAGAAGATCAGAAAGGTAAACAGATTGCCCGCCAGTGCCAGGCCGACGGTAGCCGAAACGCACAGGCTGAAGAAGCCGAAGAAGCGGCTGCGGTGCGGCGAGTTTTCCAGGTAACCGATGGCATAGACAGTGGTTACCAGCCACAGCACGCTGGACAGGCTGACGAACAACACCGACAGCGTATCGGCATGCAGCACCAGGTCCAGACCGGGTGCGAGCGTCCAGCGTGTCTCGTAGGCATGTTCGTGGAACACGCCCCAGATCAGGAGGCCCACCAGGACCAGCTTGAGGCCCGCGCCGGCAAGGTTGAGACCGGCGCGCAGCCCATGACTGCCTTCGCGCAGAAAGAAAATCACCAGTCCGGGCAACAGAGAGCTTGCCACCACCAGCAACGGCAGCCAGGCGTGCAGGTTCATGCGCCGCCCTCCAGCAGTCTCCACAGCGGCGCACCGGCGAGCCCCATTAGCACCGCCGCTGTGACACCAAGCAGCAGCGCGGGCCACTCCTCGCGCGCAATGGCGACCGGTTGATTCGGGTAGGCCCGGTGGCCGAAGGCATGGCCGAGTACCCGGAAGATGTAGGCGGCGGCCAGCAACGATCCGATAACGGCCACTACAACCCACCACCACTGACCGGTGGTGAACGCCGCCACGAGTAAGTGCCACTTGCCGAGGAAAGTGCCGCTCGGCGGCAGACCGATAAGGGCAACGCCGCCCAATGCGATGGCAAAGGTGGTCGCGGGCAGCCGCTGGGCGGTGCCGTCGAGTTCACGGATGGTGTCGTGACCGGAACGCTGCTGGATGATGCCGATGGCCAGGAACAGACCAGCCTTGGCAAAGCCGTGGGTCAACGCGAGGATGATCAGGCCGCCCACCGCGAGATCGCGGGCCGAGCCGGGCGGCAACGCCTGCAGCAACGGAAAGAACAGGAACAGGTAACCCAGCTGGGCGACGGTGGAGTAGGCTGCGAGCAGTTTGAGTCGTTCCGCCCGCAGGGCGCGCCAGGATCCCCACAGCACCGCGCCCGCACCCAGCACACCCAGCAGGCTGGCGGCTGCCGGCGTCACCGCCTCCGCGAACACGTCCAGCCACAGGCGCAACACCAGGTAAAAAGACGCCTTCACCACCAGCGCCGAAAGCACGGCGCTGACCGGTGCCGGTGCACTGGCGTGCGCCGGTGGCAGCCAGAAATGCAGCGGGAACAGGGCTGTTTTCAACAGCAGACCGACGGTCATCAATGCCAGTGCCGGCCAGACAATCGGCCCGGCCTGCGCGACGTGCGCCAGGCTTGCCATGTCCAGCGTCCCGTAGCCGGCATAGATGAGGCTTACCCCGGCCAGGAACAGCATCGATCCCAGCAGTCCCACCAGCAGGTAGCGCAGGGCCGCCTGGACTGCCGCAGTCTTGTTGCCGAGCGATGCCAGTGCCACTGCGCTCAAACCGAGGAGTTCCAGCGTGACATAGAGGTTGAACAGGTCGCCGGACAGTAACAGGGCATTCAGTGCAGTCCACAACAACAGCCACAGTGGCCAGAAGCGGGCGCGCTCCGCGGTTTTACTGAAGTAGGCGCTCGCGTAGACGCTGGCGGCCAGCATCACCAGGGCGTTCATCATCAGCAGCAGTGCGGACAGGCCGTCAGCGCGCAGCGCAATGCCGAGCCCGGCGGTCCAGCCGCCGATGTCGTAGCCGAGCGCGCCGCGCGTGCCCACGCCATAGAGCAGCGTGCCCGCGGCAACGGTGGTCAGCACGCCAGCGGCAATGGCGACCGACGTTGCGAAGCGTGGCAACAGCATTGTCACGAGTGCTCCGGTCAGGGGGGTGGCGACCAGCCCTATGAGGAGCTCAGTCATTGATTTGCTCCGCAGTCAGTCGCCTCGCCAGCGCCAGGGCCAGGGCGGTAGCGCTCACCGCCACGACGATCCCGGTCAGTACCAGGGCGTGGGGGACGGGGTCCGGCGGCATGCCCGCACCGCGGTAAGCGACAGCAATCAGCACCATGAAAACGCCGGCTCCTGTCAAATTGATGCCTATCAGGCGGTGCAGCAGGCAAGCGTGCAGCAGTGCCGTGCGCAGCCCCAGCGCTGCGATCAGGCAACCGCTCATGCCATACAACCATTGGGCGGTCAGCATCGTTTCTGTGTCTCCTGGATTCGGTGACAGGCTTCAGCGGCGTGGGGTTCAGTACTGCGAATGCCCTCGGGCGATACCGGTTTGCCGGTGGGTATCGGCGTGGCTGCAATTCTCCCGCGGGCTACTCTGACCGCGAGCGGTCGGGGTTGGCCGCCGAGAAACGCCAGCACCAGGGTCGCGGCGATAGCCAGCGTGGCGGCGCTCTCGATCATGAGGATCAGGCCACCGGCCCAGGGCGGGGGGTAACCAAGGAACGGACGTCCAGCGACGAGCAGGCCCAGACCGACCAGGACAAACATGCCCACGCCGGCGGCCATCACGACGCGCAGAGCGGGGCCCTGAGGTAACCCGATCTGGTGCCGGCCCGCCAGGCGCAGCACGACACTGGCGGCCGCGAGTGTGGCACCCGCCTGAAATGCACCACCCGGCGCGTGGGCGCCAACCCATAACAGGTAGCCGGCAGTGAGTATCAGCACCGGCACCAGCCAGCGGGCGAGGCCGTCGAATACCGGGCCGGCTGACTGGTAGCCCGGTCTCGCCGGGCCCAGCGCGAAGATGCCGAGCACCGCAGTCAGCAGCACTGCCAGTTCCAGCAGCGTGTCGTAGGCGCGGAAGTTCAGCAGCACCGCGGTCACCGGATTGCTGACTCCGCTGGCCTCGAGGTTTGCGGACACAGCCCGAGGAAGCGCGTTCTGCGGCGCGCTGTTTAAAGCATGCGCCAAAGCCCAGGCGAGTGTGCCGGCCAGTACCGCACACAATACCGAGACCGCCCATTGCAGTGCGATGTTTACGCCTGGCTTGTTGTGGCTCCGCTTGCTGACGATGCGCGCGGGCAGCGGCTGACGGGATTGCTCCCGCACCGCAGCCAGTAGCAACGCACCGGCCAGGCCCGCGCCAATGGCCGCCTCGGCGAGAGCGACGTCCGGCGCCAGGAGCCGCACCCAGGCCGCCGCCAGGACCAGACCGAACGCCATAAACAGAATGACGCTGCGACGCGCGTCGGAACCGGCCAGGGCAGTCCAGGCCAGAGTTACCAGCGAAATCACTAACAGCCCGTCAAGGACAAGCAGACTCGTGTCGCTCACGACGTTGTCTCCTGACGGCGCGCGTGCCGCGCGATCAGGTGGGCGCTGGCGGCGCTGGCCGCGAGCACGGCCAGCCAGATCAGCAGCAGCTTCAGCACGGTGAGCAGCTCCTGAGAGTGGAGCGCGAGGCCCGCTACCAGCAGACCCAGGCCGAGGTTGTCCGCCTTGGTCAGGGCGTGCAGGCGGGAGTAGAGGTCCGGCAGGCGCAACAGGCCAATGCTGCCGGTCAGGTAGAAGCCGACTCCCGCCAGTACCAGCAGGGCAGACAGAACATCAATCATTGCGGGATCTCCGCTGCCGGCCGGTGAATGCCGCGGCAGCCACCGCGGCGAGCAGCGCCAGTATCAGGGCGACATCCATCAGCGCCTGCTGGCCGGGCAACAGGCTCAACAGCAGCAGCGTGCCTACACCGGCCGTGCCGATCAGTTGGGTGGCCAGCATACGATCGGCCGCACCCGGTCCGCGCAAGATTCGCAGCAGGCCGAGGAACAGACTGAAGACCACGCCCAGTGCCGAAACGGACAGCAGCTCAGACATTTCGCTTCTCCGCTTGCACACCGAACAGGCCGGCGACAGCCTGTTCCAGCCGGCGTAAATCCGGCTCGGGATCCTCGCCGGCGTCGAGCAGATGCACCTCCATGTGTTCGCCGTCGAGGTTCGAGACCAGCGTGCCGGGTAACAGGCTTATGCAGTTGACCAGCAGTACCCGTGCCCGGGGATCGCGCAGGTGCAGTCGATAACGCCTGAACCCGGGCCGGATACGCAGCCGGTACCCGAGGGTGCGACGCGCGACATCGACACCGCCACGTACCGACTCGACCACGAACATGGCAAGAAAGCGCAACAGGCCGAGGAGTGAAAACCGCGACGGTGCATGGGCGCTAAGCTGCACGCTTGCCAGGGTGGCTACAGCGACCGCCGGCGCTCCTACCAGCCAGGAATCCGCTCGGCCCTGGGTGATGACCCACCAGATTCCGGCCATTGCCGCGGTTCTTGCCATGATGCCCGGTAGTGTCAATGCAGCCTTGTGTGCCATGCGCGTCGTTCCATTCGCCGCCACACGCTACTCAGACGCGTACGTCAAGCCTTCGATGTCTGGCCGGAACCGGCGAGTGCGCGCCGGTGCTCTGGCGCAGGCGCTGTGTCAGCATTTGCGCGAACAATACGGCTGCGGCTGCCAGCAATACGAATTTGAAAAGAACGAGTGCGGCAAGTATGCCGAGCAGTAATGAGTCCAGAGTCGCCATTTTGTATCACTCCCGTAGTTGGTGCATCTGCCCTAATCTGAGCCGGGAAGCGGGAAGCGAGCGGCAGCGTATGGCTGCATTCAGACTTCCACATTCACCCTCAGAGGACCGGGCAATCTTCATCCCGCTGTTTGCTGCGCTTGCCGGCAAACATTGGGCACGGGGCTATCCTAGCGTTGGGGCGATAGATTGAAAATACGAATAAACGCGACTCAAAGATCGAAAAACACGATGTGTTGCACGCGGCCGGGAGGGTGTTTTTGGGAGGCCACCGGTAGCTTCGCCACCCGCGCATCGTGAGGTGGGGGAAAGCGAGCGTCTCAATGGCCAGGATGAAGATTATGCGGCAACGGGAAATATCAACTGCGTGGTCGACGACGCTCACCGCCACGGTCGGAAGGTGGCCGATCGGCTATGGGCGTCCGCTGTTTGCAGGCAAACTGCACCATTCGGTTCAGCGGATTCTGGCGGCGCAGGTCGGTGATGGCGTGAAATGGCAAGACATCCCGGGCGCGGACAGATAAACTTCGCAAACTGCCGATTGCTTGTCCTTGGGACACCAGGGGCCGTTAGCCGCCTGGCGGAATTACAGATACAGAGGGAATCTCATGATAGCAAACAGCCGTTCCGCAACAGTGGTCGCCGGCCTGTTGGCGGCATTGGGTCAACTGCCGCTCGCGGACGCCGCCCAGGTTGATGGTTATGTCTTTAGCTCCGATGGTTCGGCGGTAACCAGCAGTTCCGGCGATTGCGTGAGAACCACTTTGAAGGACAGCTCGGAATACCTGGAGCAGTGCGGCTATCAGCGGGTGGTCGAACAGGCCGCTGCCGTCGCCTCCGAACCCACGGGCACCGATGTCACCGTCGTCGAGGCCGGTGGTGTCGTCAAGGGTGACGAGGTAGTAGCGCTCACCGACGTGTCCGTTTCAAAAGTCACCATCAATAATGTCGAATTCGCCTTCGACAGCGCCGAATTGTCACCCGCCTACAAGGCGGAACTCGATAGCGCTTCCGAAGTCCTCAAACCGCACAGAAGTCTGTTGCGCCAGGGGTTGGAAACATTGAACGTGGTCGGTTATACCGATTCGCGTGGCAGCGAGGCTTATAACCGCAAGCTGTCCCAACGTCGTGCCCAGGCGGTTGCGGACTACCTTGTACAGCAGGATCCGAGCCGGGCCGAGTTCATTCGCGTCATCGGTCGCGGCGAAGCCGACCCGATCGCGAGCAATGAGACCGAGGAGGGGCGCCGTCAGAACCGTCGTGTCGTGCTCGAGGTGATTCCCAAGTAAAGCGCTTCACGCCAACGGTGACGCCGACGAAGCGTGCGCGGACCGCCAGTACCGGTGTATTCACGGGCAGGGTGGCTGGCCGAGCGCAGCTGGCTTACAATCGCCGTCGATATTACCGCAGCGTCGCCAAAACGAACCTGATGTCTGCAATCACCGAAAAAGTTGATGGCGGTGCCGACAGGGTTATTCGCCGAGCCCTGGGGTTTTTTGTCACTGCGCTTGTCGAGCACCTTCCCGATGGACGGCAGCGGATCTCGCACTCGCGGTGGCACCGCAAGGGGCTTCCACCCATCGAGGTAGCCAGTGACGGTACTGCGATGCGGGTGCGGCCGGCAACCAGTCCGTGGCTGCGGCTGTGGGCGCCGCATCGTCTGGCCTGGTGGATTGCCGTGGGTTTCATTGTCGGCTCCGCCTGTTTCGCCGCAGGCAGCTTCGCATCGAACTGGCCGGGCTATTGGCCGGTGGCGTTGGTGACCGGCAGTGGCATTAATTCAGTCTTCTTTGTAGGCTCGCTGTTTTTTACCGCCGCCGCGGGCGTGCAGTTACTGGAAGCCATCAATGGTGATGTGGCGGATATTGTTGCGTCTACCGGCACACATCGCCGGAATTGGCGCTGGATCGCATGGAAACCGCATAATGCCGGCTACAGTGCCAGTTTCATCCAGTTTGTCGGGACCCTGCTGTTCAACGTCAATACGGCCGATGCCATGTTGTCGCAGCTGAACCAGCGGCAAGCGGAACTCCTGATCTGGGCCCCTGACGTCCTTGGCAGTATCTGTTTCCTGGTTGCCAGTTATCTGGCTCTGGTCGAAGTTTCCCATCGTTTCTGGTCCTTGCAGCCGGGCCAGTTGAGTTGGTGGATTGTGATAATCAACCTGCTGGGCTCGGTTGCCTTCATGTTGGCAGCCGCGTTCAGTTTTCTAATACCGTCTGGCGGGGGCGCGCAGTGGCTATGGGGTGCCAACTTTTTCACCCTGCTGGGTGCGATTTGTTTTTTCGTCGCCAGTTATCTGATGATACCCGAGCTGTTCGGCGCTGGAAGGGCTGTAGACGTGCGGTCTGTCTCAGTCGTCGCGCAGCCGGTATAGACAATCTCCAGCCAAGGAGGAATGCACTGTGGTTACAAAAAAGATCGACCTTGATTCACTGGACGAAATTGACGCGCTGTTGACGCCGGCCTACGGGCGCCGCTCCATGACGCATCCCGTTCCCAGGTACGAGCTGCCCGAGCACGAGATGGCGCCTGAGAGCGCCTACCACATTATCCACGATGAACTGATGCTGGATGGCAATGCCCGGCTGAACATGGCGACATTCGTGACCACCTGGATGGAACCGGAGGCCGAGAAGCTGATGGCGGAAGCCTTCGACAAGAACATGATCGACAAGGACGAGTATCCGCAAACCGCGGCCATCGAGGAGCGTTGTGTCAATATCGTCTCGAACCTGTTTCATGCGCCGGCCAAGGGTGTTGGGGCCTCGGCAATCGGGTCCAGCGAGGCGGTGATGCTAGCGGGCATGGCCCTGAAGTGGAAATGGCGCGACCGGCGCCGGTCACAGGGCAAACCTGCCGACAGGCCCAACCTGGTCCTGGGGGCCAACGTGCAGGTGGTGTGGGAGAAGTTCTGTCGCTACTGGGAGGTGGAGCCGAAGTACATACCGATGGAGAAAGGGCGTTACGTGATCACCCCGGAAGAAGTTGTCAACGCCATCGACGAAAACACCATCGGCGTGGTGGCTATCCTCGGTACTACCTTTACCGGTGAATTCGAGCCCATCGAGACCATTCACGAAGCGCTGGTGAAGCAGAATGCCGAGACCGGCTGGGAAATTCCCATGCACATCGATGCGGCGAGCGGCGGTTTCGTAGCCCCGTTCCTGCACCCGGATCTCAAATGGGATTTTCGTCTGCCGCTGGTCAAGTCGATCAATGTATCGGGACACAAGTACGGGCTGGTGTATCCGGGTGTCGGCTGGGTGGTGTGGCGGCACCACGAGGACCTTCCCGAAGACCTGGTATTCCATGTCAACTACCTCGGCGGTGACATGCCCACGTTCACCCTGAACTTTTCCCGGCCCGGCAATCAGGTGGTGGGGCAGTATTACAACTTTCTGCGCCTGGGGCGGGCGGGTTACACCCAGATCATGAGCGCTATGCGTGATATCGCAACCGGCCTCGCGGCCGAAATCGCAAAAATCGGGCCGTTCGAGCTGGTCAGCGATGGCAGTGCCATACCGGTGTTCGCCTTCAAAGTGAAAGACGCTGTGCAAACCTACAGCGTCTTCGATGTCTCCGACAAACTCAGGGAGTTCGGTTGGCAGGTGCCGGCCTATACCATGCCGGAACATGCGGAAGACGTGGCGGTCCTGCGTATCGTGGTACGCGAAGGCTTCAGCCAGGACATGGCGGGGATGCTGCTGGACGACATCCGCAAGGCGGTGGCCTGGTTCGAAGCCAGACCGGAGCACAAGCCGAAGGCGCCTGCACCCCAATTCAAACACTGACTGACGAGTTCGACAGGCACGGTGTCATAGGGGAATCCAGTGGCAACAGTGAGCAACAGTTTCGGGGCGCTGCAGCTGCCGATCCTGCGGGGTGTGCTGCCGATCAAGGCCGCGCGGATCCCGGCCGAAATCATCGACGCGATAATGTCCGAGCTCGACGTCCCTGGGACTGTTGCCCATAACAAGAGCCGACCATGAGTTCGGCTTCCTATGCAGCGTCTGTCGGCCTTGCCGCTCACATACTCATCCAGGTCGCACTCGTTGTGCGCGTGGTGTTGCGGCCGCATCGGCAGCCCGCGTCGCGCATCGCCTGGATCTTCGTTATCACGGTGCTGCCGGTAGCCGGTATCCTTGCCTACATTTTATTCGGTGAGGTGAGCATCGGCCGGCGTCGCGTCGCGCGCTTGCGCGCTGTTCTCGACGCAATGCCGGCTTTTCCTGCAGCCGCATCCGGAGACCAGGCAAGGCTCGGTGCGACGGTGCCGGAACGCTACGCGCACCTGTTCAGCGTCGGGCGGTCGATCAACGGTTTTCAACCGGTTGGCGGTAATGCGGCGAGCTTGCTTGCTGACGCCAACGCCGCTATCGACGCCATGGTGGCGGACATCGATGCGGCAGAACGCCACGTACACCTGCTGTTCTATATCTGGCTGCCGGACGGTAACGGTCGCCGGATAGTCGAGGCGTTGCAGCGCGCGGCCCGCCGCGGCGTGCAGTGTCGGGCCATGGCGGACGATCTCGGCTCGCGCATACTGATCCGGTCGGCGCACTGGCAGCGCATGCGCGAAGCCGGTGTGCAGGTGGCCGTGGCGCTTGCCATCGGTAACCCCTTGTTGCGGCCGCTCAGCGGCCGCATCGACCTGCGGAACCACCGCAAGATTGTGGTCATCGACGGGCACATCACCTACTGTGGCAGCCAGAACTGCGCAGATCCGGAGTTCCGCATCAAGCCGAAGTATGCGCCCTGGGTAGATATCATGCTGCGCTTCGAGGGGCCCATTGCCGCCCAGAATCAGCGTCTGTTTGCCAGTGACTGGATGAGCCACGTGGACGAGGACCTGGCTGACCTGTTGCGCCAGCCGATTCCGGCGCCGCGCCCGGGCTTTCCTGCCCAGGTGATCGGTACCGGACCGACCGTGCGCTATTCGGCCATGCCGGAGCTGTTCGAGTCGTTGATGTACGCCGCCCGGCGCGAGCTGATCATCAGCACCCCTTATTATGTCCCGGACGAATCGATGCAGAATGCGCTGTGCGCGGCCGCCTACCGCGGCGTGGAAACGACTATCGTCTTCCCCGCCAGGAACGATTCCCGGGTTGTCGCTGCGGCGAGCCGGAGTTACTACGCGGATCTGCTGGCCGCGGGCGTGAAGGTTTACGAGTATGTGGGAGGCTTGCTGCACGCCAAGTCGCTGACGCTTGACGGGGAGATGACCCTGATCGGGTCCGCGAACATGGATCGTCGCAGCTTCGATCTGAACTATGAAAACAACATCCTGTTCTGTGATGCGGAATTGACTACCGCCGTACGGCAACGCCAGCAGCAATACCTCGAGAGCGCGCGCGCCATCGCCGCGCAGGAGGTCGCCGCCTGGCCGATGACGCGCCGCCTGTGGAATAACACCGTCGCGATGCTTGGTCCCCTTCTGTGACCTGACCCGGCAAGCATTTATCGGATTGCGCGCAGCAGCTACCATGCCGATTCGTGGCGAGAGCATCGGTTAACTCAGGACGGATTGGAAAGAGCTTCTGGTCTCGGTGTTCACGGCCTGGATGTTTATCGGTATGCTCCTGGAGGCCCTGATATGGGCTCTGTTCTACCTGTACACTCCAGCGATAACGACGCTTCCGGACCTGGATACCGCGCTGCATTTTTCAATGGTAAGCTTTACCAGTGTCGGTTACGGTGACGTGGTGCTCACGGGGGACTGGCGGATGCTGGCCTCTCTGGAGGGCGCCAACCGGGTTATCATTTTCGGCGGGACGACCGCGTTGATTTTCTATGTGATCCAGCATGTTTACAGGCCCAGGTAACAGTGTGCCTGGTGTCCTGCGCCTTCCTGTATTCGATCAGCCGTAACGAGGAGTGTGATCGATGAATACGCCAGACAGCGGTGCGCTACGCTATGTATGAAGACCTCGCACTGTTAGCCGGGTTTGTTCTGCTCTACAGCACTGTCGCCGGCGGCATCGAACGGACCTGGGTCAGCGGCCCGATCGTGTTTACCATCTTCGGCGTGCTGATAGGGCCCGCAGGTTTCGACCTGCTCGCGTTCGAAGCCCGAGGCGAAACGCTCAGGACCCTGGCCGAGCTGACCCTGGCGCTGGTTCTGTTCACGGATGCCGCCGGTGCCGACCTGGGCGTGCTGCGCAGAGCCGCACAGTTGCCGGCGCGGTTGCTACTGATCGGGTTGCCGTTGACCATTCTCCTGGGGTATCTCGTCGGGCTGTTGTTGCACGTGAATCTGTCGGCGCTGGAAGTGGCCCTGGTGGCGACCATGCTGGCACCGACCGACGCCGCGCTCGGCAAGGCGGTGGTGACCAACGCGGCGGTTCGGGACGATGTCCGCCAGGGCCTCAATGTGGAAAGCGGCCTGAACGACGGTATCTGCGTACCCATCCTGTTCGTGTTTCTCGCGCTGGCCCAGCAGGCAGGACCCGATGCGCAACCCGGGCGTCTGGCGCTGGGCCTGGTCGCCGGGGAACTCGGCATCGGCCTGGCAGTCGGTGTGCTGCTGACCGGCGCCGCGGTACAGCTGCTGAAATTCACCGCCAGACATCACTGGGTCACAGCAACCTGGCTTCAGATCCCGGTCGTCGCCCTGGCATTGACATGCTTCGCCACTGCCCAGTTGCTGGGCGGAAGCGGCTTCATAGCCGCGTTCACCGGCGGACTTTTGTTTGGCTACCTGGCGAGAGACCACCGCGAAATGCTGCTGCGGGCGGCCGAGGGCACAGGGGACACGTTCGCATTGCTTACCTGGGTTATTTTCGGTTCGCTGGTGGTTGGGCAGGCAGTGGGCTACTTCAGCTGGCGGCTTGTGCTCTATGCCGTGTTAAGCCTGACACTGATCCGCATGCTGCCGGTATTCCTCTCGCTGACGGGCACAGGCATGAACACGGAGAGCAAGTTGTTTATCGGCTGGTTTGGCCCACGCGGGCTGGCGAGTATCGTGTTTGCCGTCATTGTCCTGAACGCCAACCTGCCGAACAGCGGCAGGATGGCCATGGTGGTCGCCTGCACCGTCATCCTGAGCATTCTGCTCCACGGCGTCACCGCCAATCCGTGGGCCCGTGCATACGCCGGGCGCTCGCGGCGGACGTAGGTGAGGCTCCCCGTGACTAATTATCAGCTATGATTATCGGCCAGGGCCGAAAAAGAGGGATACAACATGGACAAGCCCGACCCGTCTGCACCTGACAAGGCATTCTTCCATCGCGTGGTCGAAACCATCATCCGCGTGGTCGCCATTGCCATGCTCGCCATCTACTGTTTTCATATTGTCCGGCCGTTCATCATTCCGGTGGTCTGGGGCGTCATCATCGCCGTTGCCGCACATCCGGGCTTTTTGCGCCTGCGCTCCGCGCTTGGTGGGCGCAACGCAATGGCGGCAACCCTGTTTACTGTGTTGGCTATTGTGGTGCTGGTCACGCCGACAGTGATGTTGTCCGACACCATGGTGGTTGGAGCGCGAGACCTCAGGCACGCGGTCAACGAGGGGGCGCTGGATATTCCTCCGCCGCCACAGGGTGTCGCACGCTGGCCGGTGATTGGCGAACCGCTGTCGGAATTCTGGGAACTGGCCTCGAATAATCTCGAAGGAGCCCTGAACCAGGTAAGGCCACACCTCAAGGCGCCCGCCGGATGGCTCCTGTCGCTGGTTGCCGGCGCCGGTGTCGCGCTGCTGCAGTTCGTGGCCGCGATCATCATCGCCGGCGTGCTGCTGGCGCACGATGAGGCAGGCAACCGCGCGGCCGAGGCCATTGCCGGACGCCTGGCGGACGAGCGTGGTATCGAGTTCGCTG
The DNA here is from genome assembly GCA_022340245.1 of Thiogranum sp. Lineage (GTDB taxonomy): Bacteria > Pseudomonadota > Gammaproteobacteria > DSM-19610 > DSM-19610 > Thiogranum. Next base: position 20,925 of record JAJDOI010000066.1, on the reverse strand, counting down.
AGCTGATGCGCGACACCATTCGTAGCGTCGCCCGCGGTATTCTGGGCGTGGCGTTTCTGCAGTCGATCCTCGCCGGCCTGGGTTTTCTCGCTGTCGGTGTGCCGGGGGCCGGTCTGTGGGCCTTGCTGTGTCTGCTGCTGGCAGTGGTACAGATCGGCATCTTTCCCGTTGTCATCCCGGCGGTGATCTATGTGTTCTACACCGCCGATACCTCCACCGCTGTGCTGTTCCTGGTCTGGGGTGTTCTGGTCAGTGCACTGGACAACGTGCTGAAACCGATGCTGCTGGGGCGGGGTGTCAATGTCCCGATGGCGGTGATTTTCGTCGGCGCCATTGGAGGTTTCCTTGCCTCGGGCATCGTCGGCCTGTTTATCGGCTCCGTGATTCTGGTTCTCGGTTACCAGCTCTTCATGGCATGGCTCTACGGTACGACGGAAGCCGTGCAGGATGCCGCGCAGGCATCCGGGCCCCGGAAAAACGACACGGAGCAAGGTTGACGAGGCAATATGCGCTTCTCAGGGGGCAACAGGACAGCGCTGCAGGCGGACGGGCATTGCGTCAAAGCGCCTGCAGGTTGCCAGCCGTTCAGACGATTAGCTCGCGTAGGTTGGGCTGAACGCATGTGAAGCCCAACGTGTCGGCATTGTCGGGCTTCGTGCCCTCAGCCCAACCTGCGGGCTGTTATTCATTCTCCACGGTAGCCCGGTTTACAGTTTGAAGACCGGCCTGGGTGCCTTGTTCTCATAGTATGGCAGCATCTGCGGTACGAGCTGTTTCAGGGTTTGCAGGCGGTTTGCCGGGGAGGGGTGAGTGCTTAGAAACTGTGGCGGATTCCGGCCCCCGAGCTTGGCCATTTTCTCCCATAGCGTCACGGCGGCCCGCGGGTCGTAGCCGGCTTTGGCCGCCAGTTCAATGCCGATGCGGTCAGCCTCGGTTTCGGCGGTCCGGCTGTTGGGCAGGCTGATGGCCAGCGCCGCTGCTGCCGCTGCCGCCGGCACCGTCAGTCCCGGGCGGTCAGACGCCACACCCACCGCCGCTACTCCCACGCTGGTCGCCAGAGCGACCGACATCTGTTCGGCCTGGTGGTTGGCCAGGGCATGAGCGATTTCGTGGCCCATGACCTGGGCGATCTCGTCATCGGTGGCGTGAAGTTTTTCAATAAGCCCGGTGTAAATGGCCATCTTGCCGCCCGCCATGCACCAGGCGTTGACCACGTCCGGTTCGTCGATCACCTTGATGCTCCAGTCCCACTTGGCTGTCGCCGGTCGCATCTTTACCGCCTGGGCCACGAGCCGTTCGGTAATTGCCGTTACGCGCTTTTTCAGTGCGGGGTCGTTGTCGACCTTGCCTTCTTCGGTGAGAGGCTTGAGTGTCTGTGCGTACGCCACCTTTGACGCGCTGATGGCCTGTTGTTCGGACACCAGCATGAGCTGTCGACGCCCGGTGGGACTGGTGGCGCAGGCGACCAGCAGCAGACTGGTCAGGGTCAGGATGCAGATGCGTTTCATGAAATCACCGTAAAGTGCGCTGCGACTGCGGGTGGTGCTGCCAATTCTAGAGCATACGGGAGCGCTGATGAATAGCTTGTTGATTCGTTTGGGCGCGCCGCCTGGGGAGCGGCGGCATCCCCCTCAGGCTTCTCAATGTAGAAGGAGAGTCACAAAAAATGGCCGAAGAGACCAATTCTCCGGGCTATTGGCTTTTGGTACTATAAGGCGATTCAGTGGTCAATAGTATGAATTCCTGATGTCATGAGTTGGGAGGCCTGGTTCACCCTCGGTGTGGTTGCGCTCTGCTTCGGCCTGCTGGCGCGCAACCGGACGCCGCCGGATATCACCATGGCGGGCGGGCTGACGTTACTGCTGGTGTCCGGTGTTCTCACGCCGGCGCAGGCGCTGGCCGGTTTTGCCAACGAAGGTATGGTGACGGTGGGCGTTCTGTACGTGGTTGTCACCGGGTTTCGCGAGACCGGGGGAATCGCCTGGATTGTTCAAAGGGTCCTCGGGCAGCCGCGCTCGACGCGGCATGCCCAGCTCAGGTTGATGGTGCCGGCTGCCGTGATCAGCGCCTTCCTGAATAACACCCCGGTAGTGGCCATGTTTATTCCGGCCGTCAAGGACTGGGCGAAGCGCTACCGTCTATCGGTCTCCTCGCTAATGATTCCTTTGAGCTATGCGGCCATCATCGGCGGCACCTGTACCCTGATCGGTACCAGTACCAACCTGGTCGTGAATGGACTGCTGATATCCGAGACGGATCTGGGCGGGATGGCGATGTTTGATATCGCCCGGATCGGCGTACCCGCGCTGGTGGTCACGCTGGTGTATGTGGTTGTCGCTTCGAAATGGCTGTTGCCGCAACGCCAGCCGGTTATCAGCCAGTTCAGCAATGCGCGGGAATATACCGTGCAAATGTCGGTCGCGGCACACAGCCCGTTGATCGGTGAAAGCATCACGCAGGCCGGTCTACGCCATCTGCCGGGGCTGTACCTGATCGAGATCGAACGAAAGGGGCGGGTGATTCCGGCCGTCTCGCCTGACGAACGGCTGGAGAAAGACGACCGCTTGTTATTCGCCGGCATTGTCGAGTCCATCGTCGACCTGCAGAAGATCCGCGGGCTCGAACCCGCTACCGACCAGGTAATGAAGATCGACTCGCCGCGCGAGGAGCGTCGCCTGATCGAGGCGGTGGTGTCCAACACCTGCCCGCTGGTGGGCAAGAGCGTACGTGAAGGGCGGTTCCGCGACGTCTATAATGCAGCGATTGTCGGCGTGGCGCGAAATGGCCATAGACTCAAGGAGAAGATTGGCGACATTGTCCTGCGTGCCGGGGATACCCTGTTGCTGGTGACCAGGCCTTCGTTCGTGGACCAGCAACACAATTCCAGGGATTTTTTTCTGGTCAGTCTGCTGGAAGATACCGATCCCATGCGCCACGACAAGGCGCTGACTGCCACGCTGATTCTGCTGGGCATGGTGCTGGTAGCAGCCAGCGGTCTGCTCAGCATGCTGCAGGCGGCCATGCTGGCCGCCGGACTGATGATTATAACGCACTGTACGCAGGGAAGAATTGCCAGACGCGCGGTCGACTGGCAAGTGCTGGTGGTTATCGGTGCATCCTTCGGCATCGGCAACGCACTGCAAACAACCGGCGCCGCACAGGTGATCGCTGAAGCACTGATCGGTATTACGGGCGACGCGCCGCACTACACTTTGGCTGCGGTATTCGCGGTTACCGCGCTGTTCACGGCGGTGGCGACCAACAATGTCGCCGCCGTGGTGATGTTCCCGATCGCGCTGGCTACGGCGAAGGCCCTGGAGATCAGTTTCATGCCTTTCGCCGCTACTATCATGGTGGCGGCTTCGGCGAGTTTCGCCACCCCCATCGGCTACCAGACCAACCTCATGGTGTATGGTGTTGGCGGCTACCGTTTCAACGACTATATGCGAATCGGCATTCCGCTCACCTTGCTGATCGGGCTTGTCACTGTCCTGATTGCGCCACTGTGGTGGCCATTCTGATGGCGATGCCTGTGCGCGAAAACGCCGTGCGGACAGCGGCAATGAAGCCTGGTCTCAGGCCTTGGCCTGTTCCTGGGCGAAAGAAACCAGGGCCGGGACCTGCTTGATGATGGCGCGGCTCACAACCCTGGGAAGGACGGCGTTGATGCGCGCGAACAGGCTTTCCGGGAAGCCGAAATAGGCTTCTTCCTTGTCTTTCTCGATGGCCGTGACGATTTTTTTCACCACCCATTGCGGATCGTCCATATGCATCATGCCCAGTTCGGCCATGCGGTGCACCGCCGGGGGGTTGAACGGCGTGCTCACCGCGCGGGGTGACACATAGGTGACGCCGACACCGCTACCGGCGAGTTCACGGCGCAGTGCCTGGGAAAATCCCCGCAGGGCGAACTTGCTGGCCGAGTAGGCGGCGAAGCAGGGAAAGCCGATGCTGCCGAACATGGACCCGACGTTGACGATGCGCCCGTGACCCTGTTCGATCATCTGCGGCAGCACATGACGGGTCAATTGCATGGGCGCCTCGACGTTTACCTGGAGGATGCGCTGTATCATGCCCGGGTCCTGTTCGTCGAAACGGGCGAAGTCCAGCACCCCGGCGAGATTGATGAGGATGTCGATGCCGCCCCAGGTCTGCACCATCTTGTTGATGGCCTGGTCGCGTTCTTCGGCGCGCGTGATGTCGGCTTGCGCGGTGAGTAGTCCCTCAGGAGATTTCCCGGAAGTCTGCGCCATGCGCTCGACGATTTCGGGGTTCCGGTCGAGCAGGCACAGCCTGGCCTTGCGGGCCGCGAGTTGCGCACACAATTCCTGGCCAATGCCGCCGCCGGCGCCGGTAATGAGGATACGTTGCGATTCGAGTTTCATGGTTTGATCCTTTTATCAAAAGCAACTGGCCACGCCGGGTGTAGCGAAGATGAGCAGTGTCTCACTATTGCCCTGTGCCCTCGGGGCGTCTCAGGCCTTGTCTTTGATGCTGGTGATGATGACCTGGATTTCCTCGCGACGGCCCTTGTCGGCCAGCGGTCGGTCGGGCCGGGGGGGTGCATGCATGGCCTTGTCGAGAGCTGACAGTGCCGCGGGATAATCACCCTTGCGGTACAGGAAGTCGCCGTAAAAATAGTTTGCATCGATACTCGTGGGATTGATCGCCAGCGCCTTCTTCAAAAAGACTTCGGCTTTTTTGTCGTCGCCATAACCCAGCGGCCAGCCCGGTACCTGGTAGTAAAGACTGCCGAGGGTGGTATAGATGGAACCGCCCAGCGTATCGGGGCTGATCTTTTCGGCCTGCTCCAGGAGATCGCGGGCCTCGCGCACCATGCTCAAGGCGCCGAGTCCGCCTTTGGCACCCGCGTGGGTACTGAGCACAATGGCCTTCCACACCAGTGGCTCGGCCCGCCCGGGATAGCGCGTCACCAGGGCGTCTGCCATTTCCTCTACATGGGGAAAGGCCGCCTCCTGTTGGTCCTTCGGGACTTGGTAGTGCACGTGACTCCATGCGTGCTGAATATCGAGAAGGCCCTGCCCAAGGCCATCATCCTGGGCGACTGCGACGGCGCTGGACAGACTCAGTACCAGTATCCATAGCGTGCGTGCGAAGCGTTGCATAAGTTTTATCTCTTGTGTCGGTGGTTAATTCGGCCAGGCTGCGGAAGATGTTCCCATACAGGTGATAGAACATGCGTGCGCAGTGGATGACGGTGTTCTGATCGTCGCGGTCAGTGATGCGGTTCATCTGGTCCTCGAAGAACCTTATGTGGGTCTGATCCAGAACGCCGTGTGAATCAAGATAGCGGAAGGCGTTCTCGGGCACGTCCAGGTGGCTCCTGATGGCCGCGGCCACCCGGGACGCGATCGCCACGCTGATGCCCTCCAGTACCAGCACCATGCCGAAAAAGCCCAGCGGGTTGCGCCGTTGAATCATGTCGTAGGCGTAGGCCACCATCAGTTCGGTGGCCGGTAACGGGGTTGCATTGCGCGCTGCCTCGCGGTCGCCGCCACAGGCCGCGACGTCGTCGAGGATCCATTCCTCGTGGCCCATCTCTTCTTCGACATACTTGCCCACGGCCGTGCGTAACCACGCATAGTGCTCGGGCAGGCGGTAGCCACAGCTCATCAACAGCGGCACGGTATGCCTGACGTGGTGATAGGCCTGTCCCAGGAACGCCATGTAATCATCCCTGGAGATATCGGCGCGCAGCGCGCGCTGCAGGATGGGAATCGCCAGGAACCCGTCTCGCTCGCGGGCGGTGGCGGCTATAAGCTGCTCATAGAACGGCAAGAGTTTTCTCTCCTTCGTAGCATCGCTGAATCTGCTCCGAGTACCTCGCGGCGATGGCCTCACGGTTAAGCACCCCGGCGCCATTGGCAAGCCCGTTACGCACGGAGAACGGTTCGGTAGCGATAATCCAGCGTTTGACCCGGGCATAGTCGGGCAGCGTTTTGTTCAGCACCTCGATGACCGGTTGGATCCTCGCCGCCGCTGCCCCGTTGCCGGGTACCAGCACCGCAACGTTGAAGCTGCGGCCCTCGCCGAACAACGCCGCCTGAACGATAGCGGGTGCCCCCGCGAGTTCGCTTTCGACCCACTCGGGCGCGAGCTTGCGACCGTGGGCGGTTGCGAACGCAGTTTTCTTGCGCCCGGTGATGTGCAGATGACCGTTGTTGTCCAGGTAACCGAGGTCGCCCGTTGCCCATTCGTCCCGGCGAGGCAACGGCTCGCCGAGGTAACCGCTGAACAGGCAGCCGCCGACCATGATCTCGCCGTCCGCGGCGATACGTACCCTGGTATGGGGCAGCGGACGCCCGACACCGCTGATGCAGTCCTGGCCGGCGACGTTCATGCTGACCACCGACGCCGCTTCGGAGAGCCCGTAGCCCTGATAGACCGGCAGACCCAGGGCGCGGGCGCGTTTCAACAGCAGGGTAGACACGGGCGCGCCACCGACGGCGATGTGGCGCAGTGAGGCCGGTAAGCTGGCACCCTGCGTCGCGGCCTCGACCAGTATTTTCAACAAATGTGGAACCAGGACCGTGACTGTGGGCTGGTAACGATGTAACGCCGCCACCAGCTGATCGGTGCGCACGCCCGTGGAGCCGCTGATGCCGCAATCCGCGAGGTCGGGCACATAGGCCGTGCTGCCGTTGTAAAGCGGTGCGTAGACCCCGGCGATATTCGCCAGCAAGGTCGAGAGCGGCAGCAGGGTCAGGGCCTTGTCCACGCGGCTTGCACCGACGGCTTCGCCCAGCGAAACGGTGACCTGTTCCACGGCATCAGCGCTCAGGCATACGCCGCGGGGCTGGCCGGTGGTTCCTGAGGTGTAACTGACTTTGGCAGTGCGCGCAGGCAATGCACGGCTATTGGTCTGCGTGACGGTGCAGCAGGCCAGCGGTGTACCCGCCACGGTGATGTCTGTTAGCAGCTGGGCCTGGCAAAGACTCAGTGCGCGCGCCGGCTGGTCGGTGATGATCACCTCAAGACCGGCGTCGGCGATCAGGTGACGCAACTGGGCGTCGGAAAAGAACGGTGGCATGGGCACGCACACCGTTGCCCGGCGTTGTGTGGCCAGGTTCAGCACCGCCCACTGACAGCCGTTGGCGAGCAGCAGCCCGATGCGTTTCGCCGGCAGAAGGGCGGCGGTGCGCTCGATCGCCTGCTGCAGTTCCAGGTAGCTCAGCGAAACACGGCCGTCGGCAAGGGCGGTGTTGGCGGGGCGCTCGCGGGCAAACCGGGCAATGCGGTCAAGGATGTCTTTCAAGCCTAACCTGCCTCGCGCACGTTGGGTATTTCGCCGGGCCGGGTGCTCAGACCCAGGCGCCGAACGTCCTGCAACAGGGCCTGCAGTCTGGGCTGGCGTTGAGAGACATGCATGCTCAGTTTCCGGTAACCGGCCTCGATGTTGCCTGCGCATACCAGTGGCCCGGCCTGGTAGTAGCTGCCCCATTGGCGGCCAGCATCGGGCAGGCGCCCGGGATCGGGTACGGCAATTTGAATGGGCCTCAGGCCCAGGCGTTGAAAAGCGTTGATCAGGGGTTTGACGGCAGTGAACACCACCCAGCGGTAACCCGCGGCGTGCAGGAAGACCGTCATTGCCGCGATTGCCCAGCGTGCCTCGCCCAGACCGGTGAGGGCCAGGTTGCCGACTTCCACCATATGCCGGCGTTCGACGGCTTGATCGAGACGCGCGGCCGCCACTGTTTCCACGGGTTCGTCCAGATAGTGTTCGCAGAACAGCGGTGCTGCCGTCGCACTGCGGTAGCCGACGACACCGCGGATCTCGCCAGCGCTGGAAAACGCGGTCAGGTTCGGATAAAAACCACCTAACGCTGCGCCGTAGCTGCGCTGAAAGATGTGCCGGATGAAGGTCTCCAATGCTTCACGGTCGGGGTCGTGCTGAGCGCAAAAGTGCACGCTGACCGCCTGCCGCAATTCGGTCAGCAGCGGCTGGATGCCTGCGACAATGCAGGGATTGTGCTCAAGTTCGAGGTCGGTGCTCATCTTCGCGCCCTTTCTTGCAGCCTTACCACGGCCGGGTACGAAGCCTGTTGCGAGCTTTGTGCCAACTCTATATCTGTATGATAAATAAGAACAACGGCAGGATATGCCCGGCCGTTCGCGCCCGCTAAACTTTGCAGTGCGCAAAAATTGTATGCAAGATCTTGCGCTACTGCGAGTCGGCGGCGTCCCGGCCGTTGGCGCAAAGTTTCTCCAGTGCCTGGCGCTGCGCGGGCGGCGCGGAAATCGCCAGAACTTGTTTAACCCGCGCATCTAGACGACAAGCCGCAATATAGCCGATGGCCCCCGGGGTCTTTGCCACGAACTGTACAACTGCTTCCTGCGAGTGCAGGACGTAGGGGGGAGTGACCCCCTGGAAGTAGCGCTGGTTCCAGTAGTCCTGGAGTTGCTGGCTGCTTTTGCTGAATAGGGCCTGGGCCAGGCCGCGGCGCAAGGCGCTGTCGGGTGGCAGATTCACGGGTATGAAAGGCCGACCGTTACTGTCCACGAAAATCTTTTTCAGATAAATGTCGCGCAGCATCACCGGGTTGAGGGGAAGGTGTGCGGCATCCCCGGCGACGATAACGGCGATTTCATCCTTTGCCGCTGCCGTGCGGTATAGCAGCGACGCCAGCAGGATAATGGCGCATCTGGTCAGGAAGCGGGCGTGACCTGTCATGGCGTCAGAACAGAATTGCCAGGGAACCCAGCCAGCCGCTGGGCGCCAGTGTCTCGTTGTCTTTGCCGTCGCGATAGTCGAGTTTGATCGACACAGCCTTGTGCGGCCGGTAGGCGATGCCCAGGGTATCGATCGTGGCAGTGGATGAAAGAAAGGCGGCGCGGTATTTCTCAGTTCGTCCGACCAGGTAGAAGCGCGCGGGCAGCGGCAGTACCGCCTGCAGAAACCCGCCGTGTTCGTCGCGGTCGGTCGAGCCGAGGCTGTTGCGATAGACCCATTCCCCGCTCAACTCCATGCGTCTGACTGTCAACAGGGCGTCCGCCCCAAACAGCTCCTGGTTGTCCTGCAGGTCGGACATTTTGAAACGCAGGTAGGAAACCCCGACCTGAACCGCGTCGTCCATGAAGTGATAGGCGGCCCGGGCACCGGCAGCCCGTTTGAAGGCGTTGTGTGGAGACTGGCCCGTGGTGTCGTCTTCGAACGCCAGTTCACTTTTCTGGGTCGGGTCCAGAAGCTCGCTGTCGTCGGCGTACAGCGCATAGTCGAGGCCGTTGCCGCCGAGGCCGACGTTGCCGTACAGCATGGCGCCGGTCGCGTGCCGCGCAAAGGGTGCGACGGTGCTCAGCGGCCGGTCCGCCGTCCACACCAGCGGGTCGGCATGGATGACGTTCCAGCGTCCAACCGGCGTGAGGTACTTGCCGAGACGCAGGTTGACCTGCGTCGTGGCGCGGTAGTCGGCGTACAGCCGTTCCAGATCGAGCTCCGCATGCCTGGCGGTGACACCGTTGCTGGAGACCTGCAGGGCGTCGCCGAGTTCTATCTCGGAGAACAATTGCCAGCGGTTGCTTAACGTTTTATTGAGGAACAGGCTGACGTCCCTGGCAGAGAATTGCCGGTCCTGTGTTTGCAGGTCCGAGTAATAGAGGCTGAGGTAACCGCCGACGATGAGTCTTTGCTGCGGAAAGTTCAGGCCCTGACCCAGACTATAGGCATCCTGACTCCAGGAGCTGTCATCGCCCGGGGCGGCGGCCGCTGCCAGGTTGGCGATCAACAGCAGTCCGAGGCCGGCGCGGAGTCTGGATGGCGGCATCGGGTTCTAGACCGGGGTGTGTCGAGTCAGGGAGAATGGCGCGGTGAGACGATACATGCTGACGTTCTTGAAGAGTCGATGGTAAGCCGCCGTTAATGCGCGGACCTTTGCCGCCAGTGACAGCGCAGGCAAAATAACAGGCTTTTCTTCGGCAATAAAGCCCTTGAAATGATTTTTTATGGCGTAGAATGGCGCCCGATGGCAGGCGGGACAAGATGAACAAAGGCCGGACAGTGCCCGTGACGATCAACAAGGCCCTGCTGCGCGCCTTTTTCGCGCTGGTCCTGGGAGTCGGTATTCTGGTAGGGGCGCTTTCCTTTTACCAGTTCCGCCAAACCCTTCAGGCGGAGATCGCCGCCAATCTGCAATTCGGTGCGAACGCGGTAATGCAACGCATCGACGCATTCTTTTTCGAACGCATCGAGAACATCCGTATCTGGCGACGTTTGCAGGTGATGCAGGAAATACGCGTGAACGACGTCGACAAGCGGCTGTCGCAGTTTCTTTCGGATTTGCGCAAGGGGCACGGCGATGTCTATCGGCTCATGTTCTGTACGGGCAAGGACGGTACGATCGTTGCGGCGAGCGATCCCGTATGGATCGGACGCGTGAAGCGCCCCGGAGATGCATGGCTGACGGTGCCTGGCGCGGATTCGGACGAACTTGTGGTGTTGGAGTCCCCGCAAGTGGGCGATTCGGCGACCGTGGCGTTGCGCGCCGCCGTACCCGATGCCTTTGGCGAGGGCAATCTCGGTTTTATCTACGCGGTGTTGCGCTGGGAAGAAGTGTGGGCGCTTCTGGATGACGCGGTTGCCAACAGCGCCCGCGATGCGTTGCTGCTGGACGCTACCGGAAAAGTCATTGCCATGTCTGATGGTTTGCGCGGGCGGCAAGGCAACCGCGAGCTCAACCTGAAGGGCTGGTATTCAGGCAGCCACGGCGAGCGCCCCGATATCCGCGCCGGAGACCTGCTCGGTTACTCTGCGCTGCTGGTGGGCGGTGCCGCCTCGAGCGGTTATCAGCGCTTCCCGGGTTTCGGCTGGCACCTGCTTATGGTGGTGCCCACCGCTGTGGCCTTTGCGCCGATCTGGCAACTGCTGTGGGCAATGGTGGCTTTACTGTTGTTGACCTTGCTGGTGGCGGGGTGGGTGTCGACGCGCCTGGCGGCACGCATCGTTCAGCCTATCATGGGTTTGACGGAATATACGCGCCGTTATCGCAAGGGTGAACAGAGCAAGCCGGTAAGCGCGCCGGCGACGCTGTCGGAGGTCGGTGAGCTTACCCAGGCCTATACGGATATGATCGAGGCGCTGGAGCGTTCGCGGGAGCAGGTCGTGCGTGCGGGGAAGCTTGCGGTGGTCGGCGAAATGGCGGCGGTGATGGCCCACGAGGTGCGAACGCCCCTGGGCATTCTGCGTTCGTCCGCGCAGTTGCTGGAGCGCCAGCCCGATCTGGGTGAGAAGGAGCGGGAGCTGACGGGCTTTATCATCAGCGAAACCGACCGCCTCAATCGTCTGGTAAGCACGCTGCTGGAGTGCGCCAGCCCGCGCGCCCCGGACTTCAAGCCGCATGACATCCATGTTATCGCCGAACACGTGCTGGACCTGCTGGCGTCGCGGGCGCAAAGCCGGGGGGTACGGCTGCAACGGGATTTGCAGGCACAACCCGCCGTTCTGGTCTGCGACCGCGAGCAAATGGTACAGGTTTTCCTTAATCTGGTGATCAATGCGCTGCAGGTCACAGGCGCGGGCGGGTGTATCGTCATCGCCACGCGCAACGACGGCGAATCGATGCTGTTGAGCGTGTGCGACGACGGCCCCGGCGTTCCCGCCGAACTGCGCCAGCGCGTGTTTGATCCGTTCTTCACCCGACGCGAAGGCGGCATCGGTCTCGGCCTGACAATTGTGCAGCAGATCGTGCAGGGGCATCGTGGTGAAATTCGGGTGGCGGAAAGCGAGTGGGGCGGGGCCTGTTTCAATATCCGCTTCGACGGCTACGACGAGGGTGGAGAGCCTTGATGGAAACACACAGAATTCTGGTGGTCGACGATGAAGTGAAAATGCGCCGGGTGCTGGAGATGTCGCTCCGGAACATGGGCTATGAGGTAAGCCAGGCCGCTGACGGGGCCGAAGCGATGGCCTGCTTCGACGAGGCGCCCTTCGACCTGGTGATGACCGACCTGAACATGCCGCGCATGGATGGCATGCAGTTGTTGAGAGCTCTGCGCGAACGGGGCGAGGGGGTGCCGGTGATCGTGTTGACCGCCTTCGGCAGCATCGAAACTGCGGTAGAGGCCATGAAACTGGGTGCCGCCGACTATATTATCCGCCCGTTCGAGATGGACACCGTGGAGCTGGCGGTGACGCGCGCGCTGGCGATGGGCACGATGCAGCGCGAGAACCGCTTCCTGCGCGATGAGGTCGAGCGTGGGTGGGGCGAGTTTATCGGCGGCAGCGCGAAGATGCGCGCACTGTATGATCTCATCCGGCAGGTGGCGCCCGCGCGCAGCAGTGTGTTGATCGCCGGCGAAACCGGCACCGGTAAGGAACTGGTGGCGCGGGCCATCCACCAGGCCTCGGGACGCGACGGTTTGTTCGTGCCCATCAATTGCGCGGCCATACCCGCCGATCTGCTGGAAAGCGAGCTGTTCGGTCATCAGAAGGGCGCCTTCACCGGCGCTCACCGCGACCGTATGGGTAAATTCGAGCTGTCCAGCGGCGGTACCATCTTCCTCGATGAAATTACCGAGATGCCGCTGACGCTTCAGGCCAAACTGCTGCGGGTGCTGCAGGAGGGGGCGGTGGAACGCCTGGGCGCGCAGCGCGTGGTCAAGGTCGACCTACGCATCGTGGCGGCGACCAACCGCGATCCCCAGCAGGCCGTGGATGAGGGCGCGATGCGCCAGGATCTTTTTTTCCGTTTGAACGTGGTGCGTATCGACGTGCCGCCGCTGCGCGAGCGGCGCGAGGACATTGTGTTGCTCGCGGAGCACTTTCTGCGCAAATACAGTACCGAACTGGGTCGCCCGGTACCCGATCTGAGCGAGGCGGTGACGCAAAGCCTGCTCGTCTATGCATGGCCGGGCAACGTTCGCGAACTGGAGAATCTCATGGAGCGCGCCGCGGTGCTGTGCCGCGGCAAGAGCGTCGAACCGCAGTCGTTGCCTGTAGATATGACCGCCACCGCTGCGGTGCCATCCGCTGCGCCGGTGGCAGACGCGTCCGGGGCGTTTGACTCGCTGGTGCTGGACGAGCATGTTGCCGCGCTGGAGCGTCGCCTGATAGCGGCAGCGCTGGAACGCAGCGGCGATAATAAGTCGGCAGCTTCGCGCCTGCTCGGTGTCAGCGAGCGCACCCTCTGGTACAAGCTTAAGAAGTACCGTCTCTAGCCCTCCGGCTGCACCGCCCGGATCAGCGAGCGGTGAGCGTCTTGTGCGCCACGGCTCGGCCGAAAGGCAGTGCAACGGCAGGCAAGCATCCCGCGGCGGCTTTTGTCGGCCTGGTGGTGACCGGTTGGTTGCGCCGGGCAATATCCCCGGTTGCAAGGCGTTCGCCCGGGAATATACGGCGGTCGGGGCGGAACAGCGCGCCGCGGGTGCGGTTTTCCGGTTGAGTCGCGCGAAACAGGTCGGTTATGCTCGACTGTATGTTCAGGCGCTCGCGGCGCGCGGCAAGTGTGGCAGCCGTCCCCGCAGGCTCGCAATCCCTCACTTCCAGGAAAAGGTAATCAAATGGCAGGACAACCCGAGATCACCAATATGGCCTTGTTCTGCGACTTCGAGAACATTGCGCTTGGCGTGCGTGACGCCAATTATTCCCAGTTCGATATCAGCAAGGTGCTGGAACGTCTGCTGCTCAAGGGCAGTATTGTGGTCAAGAAGGCCTACTGCGACTGGGGGCGCTACAAGGACTTCAAGGCGCCGATGCATGAAGCCGCGTTTGAATTGATCGATATTCCCCATGTACGCCAGTCGGGCAAGAATTCCGCGGATATCCGCATGGTTGTCGACGCCCTTGATCTCTGCTACACCAAAGCCCATGTCGATACCTTCGTCGTCATCAGCGGTGATTCGGATTTTTCTCCCCTGGTCTCCAAGCTGCGGGAAAACAACAAGCATGTGATAGGCATCGGTGTGAAGGCCGCGACTTCGGATCTGCTCGCCGCCAACTGCGACGAGTTCATTTTTTACGACGACCTGGTGCGCGAGCAGGAAGCCAAGAAAAAGCGCGCCGCGAGCAAGAGCACCAGGAAGTCGTCCGCCGGCACGGCGAACAAGGCGGGGAGCAAGGCCGAGGACGAACGGCGTCAGGAAGCGCTCGACTTCATGGTGGAAACCATCGAGGCGCTCGTCGCCGAACGCGGTGGTGAAGAGAAATTGTGGGGGTCGATGGTCAAGCAGACCATGAAACGGCGACAGCCGGGGTTTACCGAGTCGTCCTACGGCTATCGTTCGTTCAAGGAAATGGTGGATGATGCCCAGAAACGCAAGCTGCTGGTGGCTGTGCGCGATGAGAAGGTCGGGCAGGACAGCCTGCGGCTGACGGGAGCCGATGAGTGATTACGCCCGGCCCGGCTGCAAATTGTTTTGATGGTGCTCGCCTGAGTGGATGGCGGGCCTCGGCAACTGTCCGGCCGTCACCGGACCTGGAGGTGTGTAATGGGTGGACGCAAAAATAGTGCGAACGAATCCTGTACCGACGAAGAAGCTGCGGCCAGGCTAAAGGCAGAGCTGCCGCTCTGGTGTCTGGAGGATGGATGGCTTTGCCGCAGGTATAATACCGGCGGATGGAAGGCCAGCTTGATGGTGACCAACGCGATCGGCCATCTGGCCGAGGCCGCCTTTCACCATCCCGATCTGACGGTCTCCCATCCCTCGGTTGGCGTAAAACTGCAAAATCATGAGGCTGGGGGAATTACTGGCAAGGATTTCGCCCTGGCTGCCAGGATTGAGGAATTCATCCAGTGGCAACCCGGGAACGAGGAAGGACCGCTGGCCGGTACGCCTGATGATCCGCGTTTCCAGTATATCAAGTACGATTCGCCCGGCAGCTGAACGGCTGGAATGGCTCACACCGGGACACTGCCGCTACCCCTGGCATGCGCATCGCGTCCGTGCAGCATAGGATTTCTGTACCGCACTATTGTGGTGGTGGAGGCACGATGAACGAACGCGCTGCAACCATTCGAGTCGAATGCTGCGCCGGTGATCGCGGCGAGGAGTCTCCGGCATGCTTCTTTCTCGGAGAGCGGGCAGTAGCCGTGCAGGGCGTGCTGGACCGCTGGCTTGATTCCGAACATCAATATTTCAAAGTGCGCGGTGATGACGGCGGTATTTATATCCTGCGCCACGATGTGTCCACAGCGGTGTGGGAAATGATCCTCTACGACAGCGGCACTCGCGAAGATACCCGTCTGTCGTCCACCTGATCCACGTTCCACCGGGCATCGAATTTGTACCAAAGCAGTTAATATGTATTAAAAAACAACACGTAATAATGCTTTATCCCCTGTATCGCGATGGTTCTGGGATGGTCAGGAGACAGGCGTCCACCTGCTAGTTACCCGTTGTTGCTGCGCCATATCTGATTTTGGACACCGGTACTTTTATTTGACGCCATGACCGGCGAGTGGGATAAGGGTGCAGGGAGACGGAACAGAGTATCGTTTACCTGGAGGTTATGGCGTTACAGTATCGGAGGTACAGGAACAATGCAAAACAAGGCAAAAACAGTCAGAGTGGCATTTGTGGCGATCAGCTTATCGCTTGCGAGCACGGCCTATGCGTTCGACATGGGCAATATGATGAATCCATCGAAGTGGATGGGCGGCAACAGGGATCACGATCGTTACGATGACTATCGCGGCGGGCCTGGCTATGGCTATGGCTATGGTGGCCCTTATGGCTATGGTGGTCCAGGGTATGGCTACGGTGGTTATCCCGGCTACGGCGGCTATCCGGGCTACGGTGGTTATCCCGGCTACGGCGCCTATCCCGGCGGCTACGGTGGTTATCCCGGCTACGGCGCCTATCCCGGCGGCTATGGTGGTACGCCTACGATCGTTGTGCCGGGGGGCGGCTCCAGCAATTCAGAAGTGCAGCAGCTGAAAAATCGCATCAGGCAGCTCGAAGGGGAAGTGAGGTAGACCGCTAAAACGCCTCGCTCAATACGGCAGTCGGTGGCAGGTGTGTGTGCACATTGCCACCGACATTTTCCGATTCGCACCCAGTCTCGAAAATGAATATCCTGTGCCGGGATTCATCGTCAGACCAGGTCGACAGTCGGAGAAAGGTCGGATTGAATCGGGCCTTTCTCTTTTCACGATGCCATGTCCTGTATTGGCGGCCGCTGTTCTTTGTCAGTTAGTAAATAGCAACCTGCCAGGTGCTATCCTGGTAATACCTGACGGGGGAGCGCCCGCTGGTGTCAACCCGGCCGTCGGCCCCGTCAACTGATATAATGTTCGCTGACGCATCCGCTGGCTCCCGTACATGTGGCGCCGTGATGATGCTGCCCAACGTTGTATCGCTATCCACGATCCGGGAAAATTCATGATCCTTGTCGCAATAGTTCTGTTTTGTCTCGCGGCGGTGCTTGGCCTGTGGCTCGTGGTTCTGGGCGTGCGCTATCGGCGGGGTTCCCTGGCTCTGGCGGCGGGGCACGCCGGCGTCGCCCTGCTGGGCCTGGGCCTGCTGGGGTGGCAGATCTTCGGCGGTCCCGTTCATATGTTATACAACAATGCGGCGTTGCTGTTTGTTCTGACCCTGTTCGGGGGGTTGGTCCTTCTGGCCCTGCGCATGAGCAAGCGCGAACATCGCACGCCACCGCCGATGTTTGTCGTCAGCCTCCACGCGGTCATGGCCATGACCGCGCTGTTGCTGTTGGTGGTGGGTTACACGCATTCCTGATTTGTTCTGGATGCCTCGGGGCGAATCCTGGCCCCAGGCACGCTATCGTCTCCTGGTACAAGGATTCGATTAAGTCGAGATGGTGCTCTATGTTATTGCCGTGCGCGCGGCCGCAGAGTAACACCAGATCATAGCGACCCTCGACTGTTGAACGGCACACTTTGGCCGGAATACGCCTGTTAGCATTTTCTAATTAATAAAACGCTAAACTTCCGGGTTCGACCCTAAGCAGAAGTAACGAATTTCAGCCTCGATGTCCGGAACGTACTGTAAGCAGACATACAGCGGACGGTTGCGGTTCGACCACCACCCAATGCCTTTTTTACTCGCTCCTCGTTGTATTCCCGCCGCCAGGCTTCGATCACGGCCCGGGCATAGGCGAGATTCAGGAACACCATGCTTGTTCAGGCATTCATCGCGTAGCCGTCCGTTGAACGACTCGATGTAGGCGTTCTGGCTGGGCTTGCCGGGCTCAATGCGGCGCATGCTCACGCCGTGTTGGTGTCCCCGGATCAGGAGGACCCGGAAACATCGTTCCGAACATGGCCCGTCATCCCCGGAATCTGAACGCCCGACCGAAATCTTTCCCGAAAACCATAAATGTACAAGACTTATACATTTATCATATTTAATATTGACAATGTATAATTTTTGTATAGTATTATAAATACGCAGAAACAGGATACCAGATCTTGTGCAAAACTCTTGTACAAGTCAGGACGTTTGAAGTGGTGACGCGTAGGCATCCATCGACGACTAGAGAGATATTGAGAATGATTACGCCAATGATTACCATAGTACCTACAGCGAGCATGTCGCTCCTGCTTATGGTCCTCCTCTTGCTGCCTCTGGCGATTGCATGGGCAGTGCTACTGCTGGCGGCAGTAATAGTGTACGGTGCTTTTCCATCGCGAAGACTTGTATTGATGAAAATTGTAACGCAAGAATTGACGCACAACTGCTCTGACCAATGGGACGCAGAAAACTGCTGAACCGGAACTATAGGCTTCGCGGTAACAGCTGTATCAGTCCCAGCGGCGTTATGGTTATTGGGTTCTGGTCTGGTCGGATTGGTTGGAATTGCAAAACGCAAGCAAACGAAATCGACTTATCTTATCAACAGCAACGGCCCCTGATGGGGCCGTTCTCATTAACCGTGGACGATCCGTTGACGAGTGATGAAAAGGGCGTTACTTCTGCCTAAACCTCAAGGCGCCTCGGCCGGTTCGGGGTTTTGGAAAAACCTTTTGAATTTGTCCCAAAAACGCCTCGGTGCCTCTTCTTGCGCTGGTTCCTCCATTGGCGGGCTCGGCCTTTCTGCCTCCATCGTGGCCATTTCCGCCTGCGCCGCCAGTGAGGCTTCGAGTGCTGCGATGCGATTTCTCAGCGCTAATAGCTCTTGATTGTGCGGCGCGACCATCAAGCCCCTGGCAACAAAGGTCTTGGCCCTATCGAGCTGTTTTGTCTCTAACATAGGTCCGACCAGCTTGACATAGCGCTGCGCAATGCGGTGCATGCCGGCCTGCGCTTCGCCATGGTCCGGCGCCAGCTCGATCACTTGGCGATAATAATGCAATGCATTGTTGTCCACCGGAACGGTCAAGCGGTTGTCTTCAATCGCCTGCTCGGCCAGCGCCATCAATTTGCTTACCTGTTTCTGTTTTGTGACGTATTCAGAGGGCACCGGATCAGCCGGCGCAATCGGCTCCGCCACAAACGCCTGCTCGTCGCTGAGTGCGGGTTCCGGTGCCGGGGCGGCCGGAATCGATTGCGTTGCCGCAACCACATCCGATTCTGACCGCTGTTCCGGACTCGCCCCGTGTTCCGTATCCTCCACTGCCTCATCCAGTTCCGTGATCGAGAGGCGTTCCGACTGGGGTGCAGTGAAGGCGGTGCCAGACAAGGCGGCTTCCATGTCGTCGCTTTCTTGCGTTAGGTCGTGCGTCGCTCGGGGTGTGGACAGCTGGTCGTCGGATCCCGTTGACAGGGTATCGCCATACTGAATCGCCTTGTCCCACACCAAAGTATCATCGAAAACAACGGCCGCATCCGGATTGCCTTTTGTGCTTGGTAGCGCGACGCTTTGTTCGGCAAGTACCTGCTCTGGGGCTGGTGGTTTTTCCCCCACCGGCGGCAATGACTCCTGCGTCTCCTCATTGTTCCCCTCCACAAAAAGCAGTAATACCAGCAGGGTCGCGGCTACCGCGCCCCCCGCGCTGAATAGGAAGGCCGCATAGTCTGGCGAGGGAACAAAGGATTTGAGCGCTTGCCGTGAGCCGCCGCTGTTTCGTACCACTGAGACGAGCCGCGTTCGCTGTTTCTGCAGTAGCCGGGCACCCCAAGTAAGCGCGGACCGCAGAGAGAGCGCATGCGATGCCATGGATGAAGTTTCATTGTGGACCACCGGCTGCTCGATTCGGTTTGCGCTTTGGCACTGGATTTCCGATGCAATGTTGTTTGCCCCGGCGGTCATCGGAATGCCTTCCGAGCGTTCGCTCACCGCATTGGCGTCTTCGAGATCGCTCACCTGCTTCCCAGAAGGCGCGGACACCGGCGGCGGTGACGCACAGACGGGA
Source organism: Thiogranum sp. (assembly GCA_022340245.1). Classification (GTDB taxonomy): domain Bacteria; phylum Pseudomonadota; class Gammaproteobacteria; order DSM-19610; family DSM-19610; genus Thiogranum. The sequence continues at coordinate 1,660 of JAJDOI010000066.1, read as the reverse complement.
TTGGCCACTCCTTCTGCTGAATCTGGCGAGTCTTTGCTGCCTTGCAGTGACGCCAGCGGGCCTTGGCGATCATCCCCTGTTCGGTTTTTCGCCGTCCAAGCCCTTACCCACTCACGCTCAGCTTCCAAAAACCGCGCCCGCGCGTCAGCTTCTACGCGGGTAACATCTTGGCTGTCTCCGGACGCCCGCCGCGACTCATTCAATATATCCACACATGCCGCAAACGATTGTTCACGGCTAGAGCCGGGTAGTTCTTCGAGCAAGTCTCTGAGCACGATGAGGGCATCGAAACTATAAAGCGTATGTTTTTTCTCGGCGTATCCACGTCGCAAAAGGCGCGAGCACAACCTGTTAATCTCTCGTGGAAATCCTTCACTAAAGCAATGGATCATGCGATAGGCGTGTTCGGTGAAGACAGGATTACCCTCCCAGCCGGCACAATGCAAACGATGTTCGATATAAGCGCGCACTTCCTGCAGCCGCAATGGCATGAGATGGCAAGCGGCACCCAGGCGCTGAAACAGCGGCTTCAATTCCGATAACTGAAGCGTTTCCAACAACGGTTCCTGGCCGACCAGAATGATCTGCAGCACAGGCTGCCCATTTCGCTGTAGATTTCCCAACAGGCGCAGCTCCTCCAGCGCCTGTGGCGACAAGTCCTGCGCTTCATCGACCAAAAGCAAGGTGCAGCGACCCATTTCTGCCCACCGCAGCAAAAACTTCCGGAGTCGGTAGAGCATACCGCCCTTGTCCTGGCCATCGACGTCCACGGCCAGCGACAAACAGATCGTGCGCAACAGGTCTTCGACTCGCATGCGGGTGCTATTCAGCTTGGCGATACAGACGCTTTCGCAATCGAGTTCGGATTGAAACTGCTCGATCAAGGTGGTTTTGCCAGTGCCCGGCAAGCCCGTCACCGTGACAAAACTTTCCCCCTGCTGCAACGCATTCCGCATCGCGGTTAGTGCCGTGGAACAACACACACTGGGAAAGTAACAGGCGGGATCAGGGATCGATCGAAACGGATCCGAATGCAAGTGGTAAAAGTCCTGACTCATGGCCAACCGTGTATCCATCGACCGAGCACAGCGGTATTGCGCGCGCCTGGCTAAGTGCTAAGTATGCTTCGAACATCGACACTTGGCCAGTCGCATTGCCGAAAAAGTAAGGCTTTCGATGGGAAGTGTCATCAAGAAGTCACTAAACATCAGTAACCTAATGTACGCTTTTGGTCGGAGTCGGAAGTATCAACTACGTGCTGGGAATGTCCGGATCTGCGGCATTTCAGACATCGAACCATGCTTGGGAAATGTCGGCTTGTGGCCCAAGCTGTGTAGAAACCAGGAAATTCTGACCAGAGTAGTCAGAAGCGGCGTCCCCAGGCACTCTCAAAGTCATCAGGGCGCGTGTTTTCAGTGCATGACTTACCGGACTATTGACGTATGTTTTTAGTAGCGACCATCAAAACGCCAGAGAGGTACTGAGTGCGCCTGTTTTGTAAGGCAAATACAGGCTTCTGTGCCTGCATCGCCTGGATTAGTGGCTTAACACCCAGGATGGTCATAACACGCTTCAGATTATAAGCGAGCACATGCAAACGCATCTCCGCACTCACCCGATTCAGCGTCCTGGTCAGGAAGTGAGTTGAGCCCATCCATGC
>JAJDOI010000226.1 GCA_022340245.1 Thiogranum sp. | reverse complement strand
ACGACCTTTCCAGTTATCCTCGTACTCGGTCGACAGGCCAAACGGTGCATTGATGCCGAGGCCGGCGAAAAGGCCGTTGCCCAGCGGGGCGGTGATGTACAGATTGGGGATAAGCCCGCCTGCGCCTGCGTCGCCGCCGTTACCGCCCGAGACCGGGCCGCCGAAGATATCGGTTGCCGAGCCGTCGAATTTTGCCGACGTTTTGACGTAATGCACACCGCCGACCAGCTGGGCGGGCAGGCGGGTCATGCCCGCAGGGTTAAAGTAAATGGTTGACGCGTCGTTAGCGAAAGCAGCGCTGCCAGCAAACGCGTTGCCCATTTGGCTGGCGCTTTGTTCAATCAGGGCAAAACCGGCCGCCAGTGAAGCGGAAGAAAAAAAACACGTCAGCAATCCGGCGCCAAGCAGCCGGAGTGACGGAAACTCGACATGGCGTGTGCGCATTGGAGACCCCCATCTCTATGTTGTATAGCCGCGACGACTATTTAGCATACTGCCCGGAAACCGGGTAATTCAAGTAAAAAAGACGTGCAGCGAACACTCAGGAAGCATCGCTAAGTATTAGTGAAAGCCGATATATTAAGTCGGGCATGTATTTTGCTGCGCTCAGATTTTAGCAATTGACAAGTTGCGCCATTGTATTACATCTTTGTGGCTAATTTCCCAAACATGTGTTGCGTTTTCGCAACACTAAAAACAGCATGGGCGGGGAACCACTGGAATCTTTGGACACGAGGAACGGACATATGAAAGGTATCGTGAAACGCACCCTGACATCGGCGGCGGTGGCAGCGCTGGTTGTCTCGCCGCTGGCCAACGCGACCAACGGCTATTTCACAATCGGCGCCGGATCGAAAAACCGGGGCATGGCGGGTGCCGGTATTGCTTTCGGACAGGATTCCCTGGCCGGTGCGATTAACCCGGCGTCGCTGGCCGGCATCTCTACCCGGACCGATTTTGGTGTCGAGTTGTTCAAACCCAAACGCAAGGGAGAGGTCGATGCACGGGGTCTGGATACCAATAATGTTCCGCCGGCCTTCCGTCCGCCGGGGTATACACCGCTTGCGGGCGCGGATTCCAGTGAAAAGAGCCGTTCCAATGCTTTTTTTCTGCCTCATTTCGGTATTGCGAAAGTCTGGTCCAGCAAGGTGACCCTGGGCCTTTCCGTGATCGGCGTGGGGGGTATGAACACGCGCTATGGTGATGCCAACGGCGGCAACGGCAATATTTACTCCGACGCCTTTGCTCCTGCCATCGGTAACTGTTCGGATGGGACCCAGTGCCCGCAGCCGACCCCGCCGTTCCCGCCGCTTAACAGCGGGTTTGCCGGACTGGTGGAGGCTCAGTTGCAGCAGCCGCCGCCAGCTGGTGCCGGGTTGACACCAGGGCAGGCTGCGGGCGTTGTGGGGGGTAACCTCTTTAGCCTGTTTACCAACCCGAACAATACGCCTGCCCTGGGCGTCAATCTGGCCCAGGCCCTGATTACGCCGACCATCGCGTTCAGGGTCACGCCAACCCAGTCGATCGGTTTTTCACCGGTGATTGGTTACCAGACGTTCCGCGCCTACGGCCTGGGCCTGTTCCAGGGATTTTCCAGCGACCCCGGCAAGGTGACCAATAACGGTAACGACGATAGCTGGGGTTACGGTGCGCAGATCGGTTACAAGGGTGACTTCGGTATGTTCTCGATAGGTGCCATGGCGCGTTCGAAGATTTACATGGACAAGTTCTCCAAGTATTCCGGCCTGTTCGCCGAAGGTGGTGATTTCGATATCCCGGCGTATTTCGGTGTGGGTGTGGCGGCGCATGTCACATCGGGACTGACCATCGCGGTGGACGTCAATCGCATCTTGTATGGCGGTGTCGATTCCATCTCCAACAAGGGGCCGACGGCTGACGAGTTCTTCAATGCGATGGGCGGTGTGCTGGCCAGTAACCCGGCGGCTATTTCCAACCCGTTGGGCTCCAACAACGGCTGGGGTTTCGGCTGGAACGATGTCTGGGTGTACAAGGTCGGTGTCAACTATGCGTATGACAACAACTGGACCTTCCGTGCGGGCTTCAACTATTCGCCAACACCCTACAATGACAGCCAGGCCCTGTTCAATGTGCTGGCGCCGGCGGTGGTCGAGAAGCACGTAACCGCGGGTTTCACTCGCAGCCTTACACCGAACAGCGAGATTACCGTGGCCTATATGTATGCATTCCGGAATGATGTTGAAAATACCTACCAGGGAACCGGCAACAATGCCGCTTTCAGCTTTACCGCCAAGAACGACATGTATCAGAATGCGCTGGAAGTCAGCTACGGGCTGAAGTTCTAGCGTTCCATCCGGCAGTGTATGGTGAAACTGCCGACAAAACGGGGCCGCGCGTTGCGTGGCCCCGTGTCGTTTGCCGCAAACAGGTGGTCGTAATCTAGCCCATGTTTATCTAGAATCCGGCGTGGTCCGGTATTCGCTGGTCTAAGAAGAGAGAGGAGTGAATAGAATGAAACGAATAATCTCTGCGTTCATGCTGTTTGGAGTTCTGCTGCTGCCGCTGGCGGGTGGCGTCCAGGCCGCCGAGTACTACAAGCCCTTTGTGCTCGCATCCAAAGGGCCTGGCGATTTCAATACGAAAGTAGAGGAAACCAAGGCTGCGCTTACCAAGGCGGGCTTTGAGATTCTCGGCGAATACAGCCCCTATTCAAAGACCTTTGTCGATAACGCCGAGGTCATTGTCGTCACCAACAATGAGCTGAAAAAGGCCGCCACCATGACCAAGTACGGCGGCTTTGCCGCCCCCTGGCGGGTTGCGGTAACCCAGATCGGCGATGAAATACAGGTCTCTTACGCGAATCCCCCGTATATCGCCAATGCCTACCGTCTTAACGCCGACCTCAACGGCGTGTCCCAGGCGCTGAAGGCGGCGCTGGGCGACGAAGAGACATTTGGCTCGAAGAAAGGCCTGACGGCCCGCAAGCTGCGCAAGTACCACTACACCTTCGGCATGGAATATTTCGACGACGTCTACAAACTCGCCGAGTACGGCAGCCACAAGGAAGCCGTTGCGGCGCTGGAAAAGAACCTCGCAGACGGCGTTGCCGGTGTTACCAAGGTCTATCGCCTGGACCTGAACAACAATGTCACGGTGTTCGGTGTGGCGCGCAGGGCACCGACCGAAGCTGACATCGATATGGATGAAAAACAGATCATGGAAGAGGTCGATTTTGCCGAACTGAAGGGCACGGCGTACCTGCCCTATGAAATCATGGTCGATGGTAACAAGATCGTGGCACTGCATATGCGTTTCCGTATGGCGGTGCACTACCCTGACCTAAAGATGATGGGCAGCCACAGCTTCATGGGCATCATGCAGAGTCCAGCCGCCATCCAGAAGGCGTTGACCGCCGTTGCCGGCGGCTCCGACTAGTCCACTCCCGTAGATCACAATGGACTCGAGAACCCCGCTTCGGCGGGGTTCTTCGTTATGCCTGTCCCCGCGTGACTTGCCTGCACCTCATAAAGTCTGTCCCTGAACCGGCCGCTACCCGGTCTGCCCGCTGACAGGGATGCTTCTCACCAGGTGAGGGAGTTATGGATAAACAACAAGGAAGTTCGGGCGACCGACCCGCTACCAGGGCCCCGATCCTGATTACCGCTGTGGCTGTGCCAGTGCTGGCGCTCGCCGCCTGGCTGGTCTACAGCAATGAATCCAGCCTGTTCGCCATGCTCGCCGGTCTGGTGGCCGGTTACCTGGCGCACGCTGCAGTGACCCGCAAGCCGGCCGGCCGCGCGTCCTCTGTCGAGGTTGCCCTGCAGGCAATCGCCACCGGACGCTTCGGTGCCCGGATAGCCGACGACAAGGGGCCGCCGAGGGAACTGGTCGAGGCGTTCAACAACATGGCGGACTTTCTGCAGGCGCGTGAGGCGCACGTGCAGGCGGTCTCCGGCCGGATAAAGTCGCTCGCACGTGACCTCGCAGACAACGCCGGCGGCGCCCGGTCGCTGGTCGACAGCGACGCGGAAACGGTCAGCGCAACGGTTGCCCAGCTGACCGGTTCGGTGGACGAGGTCGCAAGCAGTTCGGCCCGGGCGGCTGAAGCCTCCCGACACGCAAATCAGGGTGCCGACGAGGGCAAAGTCGCCATGACCGAGGCGCTTGGGTCGATGGATATGCTCTGCGGCGAGCTCGGCAATGCACGCCAGGCCATGCAGCAGCTGGACGTGCATATCGACAGTATTGCCGGTGTGCTCGATGTCATTCGCGGTATTGCCGAGCAGACCAACATGCTGGCGCTGAACGCCGCCATCGAGGCCGCACGGGCGGGCGAACAGGGACGCGGTTTCGCCGTGGTTGCCGATGAAGTCCGCAACCTCGCCGGGCGGACACAGAAGTCGACCCGCGAGATACATGAAATGATCGAGCGCGTGCAAAGCGGCGCGCGCAACGTGGTGGGCGTGGTCGCCGAAGGCGACAGCCAGGCCCGGATCTGCGAAGAATTGATCGAGACAGCATGCGTCTCATTGGCGGAGATATCCGGTGAAATTTCCTCCATCAACACGCTGAACACCCAGATCGACCAGCTTGCCAGCCAGCAGCATGAAGTCGTCACCCGGTTGGGGCAGTGGGTGCAGGGTTTCGCGCAAGAGCAGCGTCAGCGGATGGAGCATTCCGGGTTGTCCGACATGGCGGCTGAGATCGAGGAATTGTCCGGTAGTTTCGAGGCAACTGACGGTTAAGTTCCGGAAAAACGGGCCGTAACAGTGGGCAGGCGCAGCGGCGTCGACGTGGCAGTCGGGTAACAACGTTCGAGGATTGAGCGAGTAGACTTATGAAACCGAGTATTTTGCGTAACTTGTTGATGGGCTGTGTGTCTTTCGGCCTGGTGATGGGGGCTGTGTTTCCCGTGTTCGCCGGGTTTTTCGTCGAATGGAAGGAAGGCATGTACGGCTGGTTCTTCGGTGCCTGCATGGTTGCCGGCGTCGGCTGCGGTCTGGCCATTTACGGCCTGGTGCACCAGGTGCTGCTGAAAAGGCTGAAGCGGATTTCGGAAATCGCCAACGCCATCAGTCGCAATGATATTTCGCACACCTGCGATATGCAGAGCCATGACATGATCGGCGAGATCATCGACGCCTTCAACCAGATGGCTGCCAACCTGCGCAACATGATCGGTCAGATCAGTGGCGCCACCACGCAGCTTGCCGCCGCCGCGGAAGAGACCTCGACGATTACCGACGAAACCAGTCGTGGCGTGAAGGCGCAGCAGTCGGAGATCGACAGCATCGCTTCGGCCATGAACGAAATGACCACCACGGTGCAGGAAGTGGCGCGCAACGCCGCCGACGCTTCCCACGCCGCGCAAACCGCCGATGGTGAAGCCAAGAGCGGTGCACTGGTGGCCACTGAGGCCATAGGCGGTATCGAGTCGCTGGTTGCCGAGGTGGATTCCGCCGCAAAGGTTATCCGTAACCTCGAGCAGGAGAGCGAAAATATCGGTTCCGTGCTGGACGTGATACGCGGAATTGCCGAGCAGACCAACCTGCTGGCGCTGAACGCGGCGATCGAAGCGGCCCGCGCCGGTGAGCAGGGTCGCGGCTTTGCGGTGGTGGCCGACGAGGTCCGCACCCTGGCCAGCCGTACCCAGCAGTCCACCCAGGAAATTCAGGATATGATCCTGCGGCTGCAAAGCGGCGCGGGCAACGCGGTGAAGGTGATGGAAGGCGCCCAGAAGAAAGCCCAGGAAAGCTCCGACCTGGTGGAGAAGGCGGCAGAATCACTGGCGATGATCGCCGGTTCCATTTCCGCCATTAACGACATGAACACCATGATTGCCAGTGCCGCCGAGGAACAGAGCGCGGTGGCCGGCGAAATGCAGAGCAATATGAATAACATCCGTGAGGTTGCGGATCGTTCCGCCGACGGCGCGCAGCAGACCGCCCAGGCCAGCGAGGAACTGGCGCGGCTGGCGGCCGAACAGCAGGCCTTGATGGGGCAGTTCCGGGTTTAGACCGGGCCGCGCCTGGCGGGCCCGACCGACCCTGCAGACCGGGCGTTTATCGCCCGGTTTTTTGTTGTGTATCACTTTTTGGATAGCTAAAAAACATGCAAACCAGCGTTTACTGCTGTATGGTTGCCGGCCTGATCAATAAAGTTTATCGCGTCTAAAATTTTCTGGGGTGCTGCCTTTCGGCACCGGGACGCAGGCATCAAGAGTTTGTGCGTATGGCAGATCGGAGATTGCAGGTTTTTCATACGGTCGCGCGGTTGCTCAGCTTCACCAAGGCGGCCGAGACGCTGCACATGACCCAGCCGGCAGTGACCTTCCAGGTGCGCCAGCTGGAAGAATACTTCAACACCCGTCTGTTCGACCGCACCCACAACCGTATCAGTCTCACCGAAGCCGGTAAGCGGGTTTTCGAGTATTCCGACCGTATCTTCGAGCTCTACTCGGAGATGGAACACGCGGTGCGGGAAATGACCGGCGACGTCAGCGGGATACTCATGATCGGCGCCAGCACCACCATTGCCGAGTACATGCTGCCGGCACTGCTGGGCGATTTCAAAAAGAAATACCCCGACGTGAATCTGCAATTGAAAGTGTCGAATTCCGACGGCATCGTGCACATGGTCGAGAACAATGTCATCGACCTGGGCGTGGTCGAATCACCGGTACTGAACAAGAACCTTGTCGTCGAGGTGTGCCGCGTCGATCAGCTGGTGGCGGTCGTGTCGCCGAACCATCCCCTGGCCAGCCGGGAGTCGGTGACCATCAACGAACTGCTCGAATATCCCTACATATGCCGCGAAGAGGGCTCCGGGACGCGCGAAGTCATTGCCGAGTACATGACCGATCAGGGCATCCACAACGGACAGGTGCATCTCACCATGGAGCTGGGCAGCCCGGAATCCATCAAGGGCGCGGTCGAGGCGGGTATGGGGGTTTCCATTATGTCCTCGGCCACGGTGCAGAAGGAATTGAAGCTCGGCACGCTGGTTCCTCTGACGCTCGCGCCGGCCCTGGAGCGTCCTTTCTCCTTCGTGCACCAGAAACAGAAGTTTCGTCACCGGGCCATGGATGAATTGCTCGAGTTCGCACGAAGTTACTGCAAAGCGCACCCCAAAGTTGTATAAAACGGGGCATGACGCCCGATCAGAAACACGCGTTAATTGAGCTGCTGGACAAGCTGCCTGCCAGCGATCTGGCGGCACTGACCCGTTTCGCCGAATTCCTTTTGCACCAGTCCCCGGCAAGCCCGTTGCACCTGTCAGGTGACGCAGCCGCGCCGGCGCCGGCCGAAATCCCGGAGCCGGAGGCGATCCCGCGCCCCGGTGAGGAAAGAGTGGTTGCCGCGGTGAAACGTCTATCGAGAACCTACTACATGCTGGACAAGAAAAAGATGCTGGGCGTGACCTCTGACCTGGTGACGCAGCACCTGCTGCAGGGCCGGGACTCCAGTGATGTAATCGACGAACTCGAGGCTATTTTCGAACAGCAGTACCGGGAACTCAGGGGCGATCGCGGCTAATGAACGTGATTCGCGGCTGGTTCGCGCGCATTTTTTCCGATCCCCAGGCGGTCATCCTGGCGCTGCTGCTGGTCATCGGGTTCCTCGTCATACTGACGATGGGGCAGCTGCTGACGCCGGTACTGGCGGCGCTGGTGCTGGCCTACCTGCTCGACGGCGTTGCGTTTGCATTGCAGCAGCGCGGCGTGCCGCGTATTGTCGCTGTCAGCACGGTGTTCCTGCTGTTTATCGTGTTCCTGGCGTTTGCCCTGCTGGCGCTGTTGCCGCGCCTGTCTTACCAGCTCACGCAGCTGGTCAACCAGTTGCCGAGTATTGTCGGCAAGGGACAGGAGGTGATCATGCGCCTGCCGTCGCGCTACCCTGACCTGATCAGCCAGGCGCAGGTGCAGGACATTATCAATGCGATTCGCGTGGAGCTGGCGGGGTTGGGGCAACGCGTGGTGTCGATGTCGGTTGCCTCGGTGGTCGGCGTTATCACGCTGCTTGTTTACCTCATCCTGGTGCCGGTCCTGGTGTTTTTCTTCCTCAAGGACAAACACCGCATTATCGACTGGGCGAGCAACTACCTGCCGCGTGAGCGCTCCCTCAGTGCGAGTGTTTGGCACGAAGTCAACGGCCAGATCGCCAACTATGTGCGCGGCAAGATCTGGGAGATCCTGATTGTCGGCACCGTCAGCTATATCACCTTCCTGTTCATGGGTCTGCAGTACGCCGTGCTGCTCGCCACGCTGGTCGGCCTGTCCGTGGTCATTCCCTATATCGGTGCCGCGGCCGTGACCCTGCCGATTGCCGCCATTGGCTTTTTCCAATGGGGCTGGAGCCCCGAGTTCTGGTACATCCTCGTGGCCTACGGGGTGATCCAGGCGCTGGACGGCAATGTGCTGGTGCCGCTGCTGTTCTCCGAGGTGGTCAACCTGCACCCGGTGGCCATTATTATCGCGGTGCTGGTGTTCGGCGGGCTGTGGGGATTCTGGGGCGTGTTCTTCGCCATTCCGCTGGCCACCCTGGTCAAGGCGGTATTGCGCGTCTGGCCGCGGCCAGGACAGGCGTCGTCGCCGCCGGCCGTCGACTAGCGCAGCGCACCACGGCTCTGGCGGGACGCCGTGTTAGCCCGGTTGGCGCTTTACAGCGCGTCTGAGGCGTAGTCGGCCAGCCGCGAGCGTTCGCCGCGCGTCAGGATGATGTGGCCGCTGTGGTCCCAGCCCTTGAAACGGTCAACCACGAAGGTCAGGCCGGAACTGGTTTCCGTAATGTAGGGCGTGTCGATCTGCGCGACGTTACCCAGGCAGATCACCTTGGTGCCGGGTCCGGCGCGCGTGACCAGGGTTTTCATCTGCTTGGGTGTCAGATTCTGGGCTTCGTCAAGGATCAGGTATTTATTCAGGAAGGTGCGCCCGCGCATGAAGTTCATGGAGCGGATCTTGATACGGTTGCTCAACAGGTCATTGGTGGCTGCGCGCCCCCAGTCGCCGCCCACCTCCGGACGCGTGAGCACTTCCAGGTTGTCCATCAGTGCGCCCATCCATGGGGTCATTTTCTCTTCCTCGGTGCCCGGCAGGAAACCGATGTCCTCACCCACGGGCACCGTGACGCGGGTCATGATGATTTCCTTGTAACGGTTTTCTTCCAGGGTTTGCGTCAGGCCCGCGGCCAGCGCCAGCAGCGTCTTGCCGGTGCCCGCGCTGCCCACCAGGCTGACGAAGTCGATCTCCGGGTCCATCAGCAGGTTGAGGGCGAAATTCTGCTCGCGGTTGCGTGCGTTGATGCCCCACACGGTGTGTTTCGAGCCGCGGTAGTCGACGGCCGTTTCCAGCACCACGCTGTCACCGTCACGCTCGCGCACCAGTGCCTCGAAACCGTGTTCTTCGGGCATGTAGACACATTCATTCGGGTTCCATGATTTCACCAGCGGTCCGGCCAGCCGATAGTAGTTGCGCCCGTCCTTCTGCCAGGACTCCAGGGTGTCGCCGTGCGCCTGCCAGAAATCAGCCGGCAGTTCGCTGGCGCCGGAAAACAGCAGGTTGACGTCGTCCAGCACCTGGTCATTGAAATAGTCTTCGGCATGTATGCCCAGCACCGTGGCCTTGATGCGCAGGTTGATATCCTTGGATACCAGCGTCACGGTCAGATCGGGGTGCTCGGTCTGCAGCGCCAGGGCGGTGGCGAGAATATTGTTATCGGGTTTGCTGCCCGGAAGCGCATCCGGCAATGCGCTGTTCAGCGCATGGGTCTGAAAAAACAGTCGGCCGCACTCCTGATCGCTGAGGCCCTCGATCAGACCGCGGGGATTCAGCGGGATGCCGTGCTCGATGTCGTCACTGTCGACCGCCTGCATGATTTCGTCGAGAAACCGGCTCACCTGGCGGACATTGCGGGCGACTTCCGAAACGCCCTTCTTGCCGGCGTCCATTTCCTCGAGCACCACCATGGG
>JAJDOI010000144.1 GCA_022340245.1 Thiogranum sp. | reverse complement strand
GCCCGCGCGCATCGGATAGCCATAGCCACCGAGTTCGGCCATGTAGACCGGCTTGCCGGTGGCACAGGCTTCACTGAGCATGGAGATACTGTCAGCGGTCACCACCAGTGATGTGCTCAGACCGAGTATGCCGAAATACGGGTTGTCATTGTCATTGGGCCGCCAGCAGTACAGGTCGTGGGGCACCGTCAGACGACGCTGGAATTCTGCCAGGGCGCGGGCCGGGGTGCGCGCGCTGGTGGTTATCAGCAGGGAACCGCCCTGTTCGGCGGCGAGTTCGCTGGCCAGCGGGGCCAGGTAGGCCGCCGTACGCGGGCCAAAGGTGTAAGGCCCACTGTTACCGCCCAGGATCACCCCGATATAGGGTTGCGGCAGGTGTGTGTAGAGTGGCCCGCAGCGGCGCGCCTCCGTCGCCAGTCGCTCGGCGGTGATCCGGTGCAGCGTGGTCGTGTTGTGCAGAATATTGTCGCGTTGCGGCAGGCGGTATTGCGGCGTGGTCACCAACAGGTCAAATTTCTCCGGCCGGGCCCAGGGCCGGCCGATATGTACCAGCCGGGTCCGGCCGCCCGACTGCTCGCGGATCCAGCGTCCGACCGGCTCATTACGCATGCCGGCGGAGATCACCAGGTCGGGCCAGGGCGGCGCCAGCGGGCTGGAGCCACCGAGACGGATTCCCCGCAGGTCGCTGCCGCGAAACAGGCTGGTGAGGAACTCGCTCCTGCGGTAGCTCAACTGCTTGAGTTCAAACGGCCAGCCGAGCGCCTCGGCCAGCGCGATGATCTGGCTGCGCTCGCCCGCACGGTACCCGGTCACCAACCATACCCGCGGTGTGGAAGAGTCGTGCTGGCCGGGGTCTTCCGTTACGCTGGCGGCAAGTCGGTTCATAGGCGTTTCAGTCGCGGGCAGGCATAGCGCCCTATCCCAAGTCCAAGTACAATTCGGCGTTTCGAATCTAGCGGCTTGGACCTGCCGGTGCAAGCCGCCCGCCACGCAACCCGACAGCCGACGCCGCATGCCAGACTACAATGATTTTCTCGAACGCATCTTCGTGATACTCAAGCCATTCGCGAAAAAGGGCGTTATTCTCAACGAGAACAGCGAACTGGTGACAGAACTGGGCCTGACCTCGCTGCAGGTCATGGAACTGATCGAACAGATCGAGGATCATTTCGACATGTCGATTCCGCTCAACATCCTGCCGGATATCCGTACCGTCCATGACCTCGCTACCCAATTGGAAAAGCTGAGCGGGTAGCCCCATGAGCCTGTTCGACAAGTTCAAACCGCTTATCGATATCCGTGCCGAGCTGGATCGGGCCGGGGTCATGCCGTTCGGCGCGGTCACCGAGAAGATCCTGTCACCCACTGAAGCCATCGTCAACGGCCACAAGGTCATCCTCGCCGGCACCAACAATTATCTTGGCCTGACTTTCGAACCCGAGTGCATCGAAGCCGCGCAGAAAGCGCTCGCCGAACAGGGCACCGGGACCACGGGCTCGCGCATGGCCAACGGCACCTTCGCCGGGCACGTTGCGCTGGAACAGGAACTGGCGGCATTTTTCGCCCGGCAGCACTGCATCGTTTTTTCCACCGGCTACGCCGCGACCATGGGCATGGGTTCGACCCTCGCCGGGCCGGGCGATGTGATTGTGCTCGATGCCGACAGCCACGCCAGTATCTACGACGGTGTGCGCCTGGGTGGCGCCGACGTGGTGCGCTTCAAGCACAACGACGTCGCCGACCTGGAAAAGCGCCTGCGGCGCCTGGGCGAGCGCACCGCAAACACCCTGATCATTGTCGAGGGCATCTACTCCATGCTCGGCGACCAGGCGCCGCTGGCGGATATCGCCGAGGTGAAAAACAAATACGGCGGCCTGCTGATGGTCGACGAGGCTCATTCGCTGGGTATGCTGGGCTCCCACGGCCGCGGTGTCGCCGAAGCCGCGAGGGTCGAGGCCGCAGTGGACTTCACGGTCGGCACCTTCAGCAAGAGTCTGGGCGCCATCGGCGGCTATTGCGTCAGCGATCACCCGGAACTGGAAGCCATACGCTTTGCCATCCGCTCTTATATCTTTACCGCTTCGCCATCGCCGTCGATTATCGCCTCGACGCGTGTAGCGCTGCGCCTGATGCAGGAGCGCCCCGAATTGCGCGAACGCCTGTGGGCCAATGCCCAGCGGCTGTATGACGGCCTCAAGGGCCTTGGGTTCCAGGTCAGCCCCCAGGTCAGCCCGGTCGTCGCCGTGACCATCAAGGACCGCGACCAGGCCATCGCCTGGTGGAGCCGGCTGTTACACAACGGTGCCTATGTCAACCTGGTCATGCCACCGGCGTCGCCCACCACCGACAGCCTGCTGCGCTGCAGTGTCAGCGCCGCGCACAGTGATGCGCAAATAGACCGCATTATTTCCGCCTTCGCGCAACTGAACCCGTCCACGGCGCAAGAGGCGAATAACTGAACCCCGTCAGCGTCTCCGACGGGAGTAAGCCTGCAGCGTTCGCCACAAGCGCCTCCCTGTCCGTCCGGCGCCCACACCGCGATGCCCGCCGGCTCTTTAACCCGTAGGTCAACATGGACAAACTCAAAATCATCGGCAACGGCCCCCTGGAGGGTGACATCAGCATCTCCGGCGCAAAGAACGCAGCGCTGCCGATTCTCGCCTCGACCCTGCTCTCACCCGAGCCGGTTACCCTGCGCAACGTCCCACACCTGCGCGACATCACCACGACGCTGGACCTGATGGGGCGCTTCGGTTCGCGATTCGAACTCAGTGACAACATGTCCCTGGTGGCCGACAACCGCGATATCACCGAGCTGCGCGCGCCCTACGAACTGGTGAAGACCATGCGTGCATCGATTCTGTTTCTGGGTCCGCTGCTGACCCGTTTCGGCGAGGCGGAGGTGTCACTGCCGGGTGGCTGCGCCATCGGTTCCCGACCCGTCAACCTGCATATCGAAGGCCTCAAGGCGATGGGTGCACACATCGATATCGACGAAGGCTACATCAAGGCGAGAGCCAGCCGGCTGCGGGGCGCGCGTTTCGTTTTTGACGTGGTGTCGGTCACCGGCACCGAAAACCTGATGATGGCGGCGGCCCTCGCCGACGGCGTCACCGTCCTGGAAAATGCCGCACGCGAACCGGAAATCAGCGACCTCGCCGACTGCCTGAATGCCATGGGCGCGCGTGTCACTGGCGCGGGCAGCGACACCGTCACGATCAGGGGCGTCGACTCGCTGCACGCCGCTGAACACCGCGTGATCCCGGACCGCATCGAGAGCGGCACTTTTCTGGTGGCCGCGGCAGCTACCGCCGGCAGGGTCCGCATCAGGAATACCGCACCGCAGTTCCTCGACGCGGTGCTGCAGAAGCTCGCCGACACCGGGGCACACCTGGAGACCGGCAGTGACTGGATCGAACTCGACATGCGCGGTCGGAGACCGCGCGCGGTCGGTCTGACCACGGCACCCTACCCGGCCTTTCCCACCGACATGCAGGCGCAGTTTGTCGCGCTCAATGCCATCGCCGACGGCACCGCCACGGTCAAGGAAACCATTTTCGAAAACCGTTTCATGCATGTGCAGGAGCTGCAGCGCATGGGGGCGGATATTGAATTACAGGGCAACACCGCCATTGTCCGCGGAGTCGACAAGTTGCATGGTGCGCCGGTCATGGCCACCGACCTGCGCGCGTCGGCCTGCCTGGTGATCGCTGGCCTCGCGGCCGACGGCGAAACCCTGATCGACCGCATTTACCACCTGGATCGGGGTTACGAACGCATAGAGGAAAAACTGGCCCAGTTGGGCGCAAGAATTCAGCGCGTACCGGCGGCGGCGAAAGCCGCTGGCGGGCGGGCTGTTAACCACTGAGGCACGCCCGAAGTCGTCTGCAATCGCAGAAACGCAGGTTGAGCTGAGCCTGCGAAGCCCAACCTACAACGGCGGCAACAGATGCCTTCGAGAACTTTGCCCGACATGGCGGTGAAGACCCATGTCACTTGAACGCCTGGCTCAGCGCCGGCAGTCCCTCAGTGTTTCCTGCCGATCAGCTCGATGGGATAACCGTCTGGATCTTCAACGAAGGAAATAATCGTGGTACCGGCGTTCATCGGCCCGGCGTCACGGATGATCTTGCCGCCGCGCTCGCGGATGTCATCGGTCGCCGCGTAAACATCGTCGACTTCCAGGGCGATATGGCCGTAGCCGTTGCCCAGGTCGTAGCGATCGGTGTCCCAGTTATAGGTGAGCTCAATGACCGTGTTGTCGGCCTCGTCACCATAGCCAATGAAGGCCAGGGTGAACTTTCCCTCGGGGTAGTCTTTGCGCCGCAGCAGCTGCATTCCCAGCAACTCGGTGTAAAATCTGATCGAGCGGTCAAGGTCACCGACCCGTAACATGGTGTGAAGAATCCTCATCGTTCACCTCGTATGCGCAAGTTACAGTGGCAGACCGTCAGGTTTTCCTGCGGGCCGCGATTCTGAGCCGCAATGCGTTCAGCTTGATAAAGCCCTCGGCGTCGCTCTGGTTGTACGCACCCGCATCGTCCTCGAAGGTGGCGATGCGCTCGTCGAACAGCGAATCACTGTCGGACTTGCGCCCGACCACGGCCACGTTGCCCTTGTAGAGCTTGAGCCTGACAAAACCGTTAACACTTGCCTGCGAGGCATCGATCATCTGCTGCAACATACTGCGCTCGGGACTCCACCAGTAACCGTTGTAGATCAGACTCGCATAACGCGGCATGAGTTCATCCTTGAGGTGCGCGACTTCGCGGTCCAGGGTCAGCGATTCCATGGCGCGGTGGGCTTTCAACATGATGGTGCCGGCCGGGGTTTCGTAGCACCCGCGGGACTTCATACCCACATAGCGGTTCTCGACGATATCATCGCGACCAATGCCGTTTTCGCCGCCCAGTTTGTTGAGCCGCTCCATGACTTGCGCCGGCGTGACGGCCAGGCCATCTATGGAAACGATATCGCCTTTCTCGAAACCGAGTTCGACATAGGTCGGCGCATCCGGGGCATTCTCCGGCGACACCGTCCAGCGCCACATGTCCTCCTCGGGTTCAGCCCAGGGATCTTCGAGGATGCCACCTTCATAGGAAATGTGCAGGGAATTGGCATCCATCGAATACGGTGATTTTTTGCCTTTTTTGAAATCCACCGGAATACCGTGCTGCTCGGCATAGGCCATGAGTTTCTCGCGCGAGGTCAGGTCCCACTCGCGCCAGGGCGCGATCACCCTCACGTCCGGCTTCAGCGCATAGGCGCCCAGCTCGAAGCGCACCTGGTCGTTGCCCTTACCGGTGGCGCCGTGGGCAATAGCGTCGGCGCCGGTTTCGTTGGCGATTTCGACCAGGCGCCTGGCGATCAGCGGGCGGGCGATCGAGGTGCCCAGCAGGTACTCGCCTTCATAGATGGTGTTCGCACGGAACATGGGGAACACGTAGTCGCGGGCGAATTCCTCGCGCAGATCCTCGATATAGATTTCCTTCACGCCCATGGCTTCGGCCTTGGCGCGCGCCGGTTCCACTTCCTCGCCCTGGCCGATATCCGCGGTGAAGGTCACCACTTCGCAGCCGTAGGTGTCCTCCAGCCACTTGAGAATGATGGACGTATCCAGGCCGCCGGAATACGCAAGAACCACTTTGTTGACGTTTGACATAGTGAGTGACCACCGAGGCGCACGCGGCGCACAGAGGAAAAGAAAGTTACCAAAAAATACGGGCTGTTAGCGCCGGGCACTTCGTCACGGCCTTTCGCCCATAGCCGACCTGATCTATCCGTTACTCGCAAACGCCGTAAAGCCAGGTTGGGGTGAGCGCAGCGAAGCCCAACGCAACAAGGCCTCCGCAAACACCGCTGTCGGGCTTCACCTTGTTCAGCCCAACCTACTTCTGCTTCACCTTCGCACTGCGCCGTAACCTGGAAGCCAGGCGCCGCGCCAGTTCGCCGAACAACTCGGTCTGGGTCGGGTGCGGGTGGATGGCATTGCCGACCTGTTCCAGCGTCAGGTTGGCCGACACCATCATCACGGCTTCGCCGATCAGGGTGTCGGCGTGATCGGCCAGCAGATGCACGCCAATGATGCGTTGCGTCTGCTTGTCGGCGACCAGCTTGATCAAGCCGTGCTGCTCGTTGTTGATCATGGCCTTGGCATCGATATTCATCGGCACCTTTGCCTCGACCGCATCGATACCTTTGGCCTTGGCCTGTTCCACGGAAAGACCGACAAAGGCCGCTTCCGGGCGAGTGAAGATCACACCGCAGTCCTTGTCCTGATCATAGCGCATGTCTTCGCCGAGGATGGTTGCCGCGGCCACGCGACCCTGCTGCGCCGCGGTGTGCGCCAGCATATAACCGGGCACCACATCGCCGATGGCGAACACGTGACCCAGGCTGGTGCGGCAATGCACGTCCACCTTGATCGCCGGGCCTTCGGTGGCGACGCCGATCTTGTCCAGATCCAGACCGTCCAGCACCGGGCGCTTGCCGGTGCCCATGATGACGTAATCGGCCTTCAGCGTGTGTCGCTTGCCATCGGCGTCCTTGTAGGCCACTTGCACGGCGCCGGCCTTGCCCGAAATCTTGTCGATATTCACCGAAGTGTGAATATCCAGGCGCGGATCATCGTTCAGCACCCCGGTCAGGTGTTTGGCGATTTCCGGTTCGACCTCGGCCAGTATCCGGTCGCGCGCTTCCAGCAGCGTGACCTTCGCACCGAAATCCTGCATCAGCTGGGCCATTTCCAGGCCGATGGCGCCGCCACCGATGACCACGAGTCTCTTCGGCTGTTCGGGCAGCGACCAGACGGTATCGGATGTGAGCACACCGCCGCCTTCGGCCAGCCCGTCGATGGCACCGGGGATCGGCGGCACGAACGGCGGCGCGCCGGTGGCGATGACGGCACAGCCAAAGGTCACGCTCTCACCCTGCGGCTTGTTGCCGAGGCGCGCGCGGGTGTGCGGGTCGGCGCTGTTGCCGGAGGTATCGATAAACACGGTATGTGCGTCGACAAACCGGCCGAAGCCCTGGATATACTTGATCTTGACACCGTTGTCAGTCTTCAATGCCATGTCGCCGCGGGTTTCCAGCACCCGGCGGCGCGAGGCTTCGAGCTTGTTCCAGTCGAGTTTCGGCTTGCCTGGCGTGATGCCCAGGTGCTCGTCGTCCAGGCGGTCGCGAATGCGGTCGGCCGCGGCGCGCCAGGCCTTCGACGGGATGCAACCGCGCCACAGGCATTCGCCGCCCGGGAACGGCGCATCGTTTATCAGCGCCACCTTCATGCCGTGACTGGCGAGATCCCGCGCGCAGTCTTCGCCGCCGGGCCCGCCGCCGACCACCACCACGTCGTAATCCCAGTCGCCTTCGGGAACTGCCGGGCCGGTCGTGCCCATCCAGCTCTCGGGCTGCTCCACAAGTTCCTTTAGCGCCTTGAGGTACATGGCGGCTTCGGCGCCATTGACCACGCGGTGGTCGGCAGTGATGGTGCATGCGCTGCCCTGCTCGGTGTTCGCCGCAATCGCCAGGATGGCGGTAATGCCGGGGGTGGTGATGGCGTCGAAGTGACTGACGCCGAGCATGCCCATGTTGGAGATCTGGAAGGTCGAACCGGTGTATTCCTCGGGTTTGAGGCGGCGCGTGCGGGCACGTTCCACCAGGTCTTTGAAGTCCTCGTTGAGTGCATCGAGGTCGCGCGATTCGCAATTGCGCAATACCGGCACTACCAGGCCGCCGCCTTCGGTGGACACCGCCATGCCGATATCGACATTGGCGCGTTCCACCAGCTTGTCCTGCGGCTGGTAACACCAGTTCATCTTCGGGAACTGCTGCATGGCCAGGGCACAGGCCTTGGCGATGGTTACCGTCACCGAGGCACCCTGAGCCTTCGATGCCTTGATCAGCGCACCCAGTTTGATATGCGTGGTAACACGGAAGGTCGGCATGCTCAACGACCCGGTCATGGCATCGCTGATGGCTTTTTCCAGCTTGTTCATGGCGCGGCCGTTACCCGGCACCTCGACCTGCGGGAAGCCCGCCGGCGCCGGTGCCGCGGCCGGTGCGCCCTGTACGTCGGCGGCGACGATGACACCGGCAGGACCGCTACCGCGCAAACCGTTCAGGTCAATACCACGCTGTCCGGCAATGGCGCGGGCATAAGGGGTTGCACCCCGACCGTGCGGACGTGAGGCCATCCCTGCGCCGCTGAGCGCCACCGATGGCGTCGCGGCCGCAGCCCTGACCGCGGGCTGGGCGGCCGGTGCCGCACCAGGCGCAGCGGTGCCCGTCGGTGCCGCCGCGACCGGCGCGGCCTCTTCATCCACCACCTGCTCGGGAC
>JAJDOI010000126.1 GCA_022340245.1 Thiogranum sp. | reverse complement strand
TCACCGTCGACGGTGATGCGGTTGAAAGAACGCTCCACCGCGGCATGCAGACACTGCTGCAGGGCCGTCGCATCAACGCCGGCATCGGTGCCGATATACGCCAGCATGGTTGCCATATCGGGACGGATCATTCCGGCGCCTTTGCAAATCCCGGTGATGGTGATGTTTCGATTTTCAATTTCCAGGGTGGTGGACACCCCCTTGGCGACCGTGTCGGTGGTCTTGATGGCGTTGGCCGCAGCAGTCCAGCCGTCAGCGGACAACGCCGCGAGCGCGGCAGGCAGCGCCGCCTGCAGTCGATCGACCGCCAGCCGCTGGCCGATCACGCCGGTGGAAAACGGCAACACCTCGTGTGCCTCGCAGCCGCCCAGCCGGGCCAGTGCAAGACAGCTCTGTCTGGCGTCCTCTAGCCCGCCCGGGCCGGTGCCCGCGTTGGCGTTACCGCTGTTGATCACCAGATAACGCGGCATTGCATCCGTGAGGTGCTCCCTGGCAACGCTCACCGGTGCCGCACAGAAAGCGTTGCGGGTAAACACTGCAGCGGTGTCGGCGCCGGCGGCAATCTCCACGACCACAAGGTCATCCCGATCCTGGTAGCGGATACCCGCGGCAACTGCCGCGAGGCGCATGCCGGCGACCGGCAACAGATCAGGCAGGCGGGAATAACCAATGGGCATACGTGCGACTCACTCTCTCTCCGTCCGCGAACCACGTAGGTTGGGCCGAGCACAGCGAAGCCCAACAAGAAGCCGCAGCAGACTGTTGGGTTTCGCTGTGCTCGGCCCAACCTACCGTTCTTGCTGTCCGATTATTCATGATTCCGGGTGCAATAAACCGGTCTTTGCCCGCAGATAGCGCAGAGAACACCGGTTATTTAACTGAGTCTACCGTGGCAGTGCTTGAACTTCTTGCCCGAACCGCAGGGGCAGCGTTCATTGCGACCGACCTTACGCCCGTCGCGCACGAACGGCTGCACGTGCTCATCCGTTACAGCGTCGGCATCCACAGCCCCGGCTTCCTGCATGACATTGGCTTCGTCGTGACGATATTCCATCTCGGCACGCGCGCGGCGCTGTTCGTCGACGGCCTGCACATCGGACTCGGTACGCACCTGCACCTTGGCCAGGATGCCGACCACATCCAGCTTGATACGGTCCAGCAGAGCGGTAAACATTTCGAACGCTTCGCGTTTGTATTCCTGCTTGGGGTTCTTCTGCGCATAGCCGCGCAAGTGAATCCCCTGGCGCAGATAGTCCATGGCGGCCAGGTGCTCTTTCCAGGTCTGATCGAGCACCTGCAGCATCACTGACTTCTCGAAGTGGCGCATGGTTTCAGCGCCGGTCAGCTGCTCCTTGGCCTCGTAGGCCTTGACCAGCTCGTCAAGGATCTTGGCGCGCAGGGTTTCCTCGTGCAGTTCGTGGTCGGCGTCCAGCCACCCCTGAATGTCGAACTTCTGGGCGAACTCGGTCTCGATGGCCGATTCCAGACCGGAAATGTCCCACTGTTCATCAAGACTGCCCGGCGGTATGTAATTGTCAACGACGTCGTTGACCACATCTTCACGAATCGCCTTGATGGTTTCCGACACTTCGTCGCTTGCCATAAGCTCGTTGCGCTGCTCATAGATCACCTTGCGCTGATCATTGGCGACGTCGTCGAATTCCAGCAGGTTCTTGCGGATATTGAAGTTGTGCGCTTCCACCTTGCGCTGCGCATTGGCGATAGCTTTGCTCACCCACGGGTGCTCGATGGCTTCACCTTCCTGCATACCCAGCTTCTGCATCAACCCGGAAACACGCTCCGAGGCGAAAATACGCATCAGGTTGTCTTCCAGCGACAGGTAGAAGCGGCTGGAACCGGGATCGCCCTGGCGGCCGGAACGACCACGCAGCTGGTTGTCCACACGCCGCGACTCGTGGCGCTCGGTGCCGACAATATGCAGGCCGCCGGCATCCAGTACCTGCTGATGACGCTGCTGCCAGTCTTTCCTGATGCGCGCGACGGTGTGCTCGTCCGGACTTTCCAGGCCCGCGAGTTCGGCATCCAGACTGCCGCCCAACACGATATCGGTGCCGCGTCCCGCCATGTTGGTGGCAATCGTGACGGCACCCGGCTGGCCCGCCTGCGCCACGATCTGCGCCTCGCGTTCGTGCTGCTTGGCATTCAGGACTTCGTGCTCGACCTTCTGGCTGTTGAGCAGTTTGGACAGGTACTCCGAAGTTTCGATGGAGGTGGTACCGACCAGCACCGGCTGTCCGCGCTGCCGGCAGTCACGAATGTCCTCAGCCACCGCTTCG
Source organism: Thiogranum sp. (assembly GCA_022340245.1). Lineage (GTDB taxonomy): Bacteria > Pseudomonadota > Gammaproteobacteria > DSM-19610 > DSM-19610 > Thiogranum. The sequence continues at coordinate 30,846 of JAJDOI010000126.1, read as the reverse complement.
AATTTCTCCTTGACGGTCAGAAACACCAGGTCACCGCGGTCGTCGCGGATCATCGGTTGGTTGGTGGGGATGACCACCACTTCCAGGGCGTAAATCTGTTCGAACTCGGCGGCTTCGGTATCGGCGGTACCCGTCATGCCGGCAAGCTTGCCGTAGAGGCGGAAATAGTTCTGGAAAGTGATCGAAGCCAGTGTCTGGTTTTCGTTCTGGATCTTCACTCCCTCCTTGGCTTCCATCGCCTGGTGCAGACCCTCCGACCAGCGCCGCCCGGGCATGGTGCGGCCGGTGAACTCGTCGACGATCACTATCTGGTCGTCTTTGACGATGTACTCGACATCCTTGTGGTACAGGGCCAGTGCGCGTAGCGCGGCGTTGAGGTGATGCATCAGCATCAGGTTGGCGGCGTCGTACAGGCTCTGGCCTTCCTTCAGCAAGCCGGCCTTTTCCAGCAGTTCCTCGACATGCTGGTGACCGTCCTCGGTCAAATGAATCTGCTTCTGTTTTTCATCGACACTGTAGTCGCCCGGCCCGTCCTCCTCTTCCTGTTTTACCAGCTTCGGCACCAGGTCTTTCATTACCAGGTAGAGATCGGAATTGTCGTCGGTCGGACCCGAAATAATCAGCGGCGTGCGCGCCTCGTCAATCAGGATGGAATCGACTTCGTCGACCACGGCCGCGTTGAGTTCGCGCTGCACCTTGTCTTCCATGCGAAACGCCATGTTGTCGCGCAGGTAGTCGAAACCGAATTCGTTATTGGTGCCGTAGGTAATATCCGAGTCGTAGGCTGCCTTTTTCTCATCGTGACTCATACCGGCGATCGCCACCCCGGTGGTCATACCGAGGAAGCCATACAGCTTGCCCATCCAGCCGGCATCGCGGCGCGCCAGGTAGTCGTTGACCGTCACCACGTGCACACCCTTGCCGGACAGGGCATTGAGATAGGCAAACAGGGTGGCCACCAGGGTCTTGCCTTCGCCGGTACGCATTTCGGCGATCTTGCCTTCGTGCAGTACCATGCCGCCGATCAGCTGCACGTCGAAATGTCGCATGCCGAGCACACGCTGCGAGGCCTCGCGCGCCACGGCGAAGGCCTCCGGCAGCAACTGGTCGAGCGTTTCGCCGTCCTGATAGCGCTGGCGGAACTCGTCAGTCTTCGCTTTCAGCTGGTCGTCGCTGAGCTTCTGCAGCTCGGGTTCCAGCGCATTGATCTTGTTAACGGATTTTGACAGGCGCTTGAGTATGCGTTCGTTGCGGCTGCCGAATACCTTGCGGAGCAGGGAAGAAACCATGGCGATATCGTGAGAGTCAGTTGATTCAGTGGTCTGTACGGAAAGACGGCATGATACCGTATATGCGCCTTTGTAGCAGATTTTTGCGACGCGCGTGACAGCGCGCCGGGATTTCCCCCCGGAAATTCAAGGGGGTGTTAAGAAATCGTGATTTCAGCCCGCGGACTGGCGGCCGACGCGGACATACTTGGCCGGGTTGATCTGGCGGCCGTCCTTGAGCACTTCGTAGTGCACGTGCGGGCCCGTGGAACGACCGCTCGAACCCATGAGTCCGATCCTTTCGCCCTGCTTGACCTTCTGTCCGACCTTGACGAGGATCTTTTCACAATGCCCGTAGCGGGTAGAGATGCCGTCGCCGTGGTTGATCTCGACCAGCCGGCCGTAGCCGTAGCGCTTGCCCGCCCAGGTCACGACACCGGCAGCGGTGGCGAGCACATCCGAACCCATCTGACCCGCAAAATCGATGCCCTTGTGCATCTCCTGGCGTCCATTGAACGGATCGGTACGCTTGCCAAAATAAGACGACAGCCAACCCTTGCGTATGGGGCGTCCGGCGGGCGACATGGCATGCTTGAGCTGGCGCCGGCTGACGACCTGCTCAAGCACCTCCAGCTGGCGGGCCCGGTCGTCGAGTTGCAGCGCCAGATCGTCCAGGGCACGCATGAAGTCCACACCGCCCATCTGTTCTTCGGCAACCGGTTCGGCCGGGCCGCCGCGCGCCGGCAGCTGGTCGAAGTCGAATTCCGACTTGTCCAGCTTGGCCTCCTCGGCAAGCCGCTGCCCCAGCGCTTCGACGCGCAGCATCTGTGCCTGCATCTGTCCCAGGCGCACCGCGAGGGCATTCAGCTGGTCCTGGGCGGCGTCGCGCGCCTGCACCAGTTCCTGCTTCTGTTCATTCAGGGCCGCCTGCCACTGCACGCCGTCACTGCCGGTTGTCGATGCGGACAACCCGGAGGCCGGCTCGGCGAGCAGGTAACCCGCCCCGGCCGCGCCCAACAGCAAGGCACATGCACCCAGCAGGGCGGGCACCCAGAAACCCGGGCGATTCAGCTGAATGCTGCCCGACTTGCCGTATGTCGTCGTGTAGAGTAAAAAGTTCATTGACTGTTACGGTCCTTGCTCTGTTGGTTAACCATGCGTCACAAAACCGCCTTTTCCTGCTCCCAGCTGCTCCAGCAGGCCGACCTGCCGATACTGGAAAGGGCGCGCAAATTGTCGCGTCTGGAACAGGCTGTGCTGCAGTTAATGCCAGCCGAACTGGTTACGCATTGTAAGGTGTTGAACCTGAGAAACGAAACCCTGGTTCTCGGCACCTCGTCACCGGCCTGGGCCGGGCGCCTGAGATTCGCCGTTCCAGATCTTCTTAAGCAACTCAAATGCCAGTTTGCCCTCGACATCCGTTCGGTGGACCTGAGAATTCAACCAGAAACCGTTGAAAATCAGGTTGTTAAATCGGATCCGATGCAGCTTTCGATGAGCAGCGCCACCTTGCTGTCGCAGACCGCGCAAACCATCAGCCACCAGCCGCTGCAGGAAGCTCTGTTGCGGTTAGCGGCAAAAACCCGCTCGATTTGAATTTTTCTGAAGCCTGGTCAGGCGGATATCGTCAGCGGCCGGGCAAGCCAGGAAGGCGTGGTGGCGGGATCATCGAAGGTGACGATTTCCCAGGCATCCTCCTGCCGGACCAGTTCCCGCAGCAGGCGATTATTCAGGGCATGACCGGACTTGTGACCTGAAAAGGCACCGATCAGGCTGTAGCCCAGCAGGTAAAGGTCGCCCACGGCGTCCAGTACCTTGTGCTTTACGAACTCATCGTCGTAGCGCAATCCGTCTTCATTGACCACGCGGTAATCGTCGAGTACGACGGCATTGTCCAGGTTGCCACCCAGCGCCAACCGCTCTTCACGCAGCTTTTCAATATCGCGCATGAAGCCGAAGGTGCGTGCGCGGCTGACCTCGCGCACGAACGAGGTACGCGTGAAATCGATCTCGGTGCGGGTGTGGCGACCCCTGAACAGCGGATGGCTGAAATCGATTGTAAATCCGACCTTAAAACCCTTGTGCGGCAGGAAACGCGCCCATTTGTCGCCGTCACTGACTTCGACGCGTCGGCGGATGCGCAGAAAGCTCTTGGCCACGGGTTGCTCCTCGATGCCGGCTGACTGGATCAGGAACACGAACGGCCCGGCGCTGCCATCCATGATGGGGACCTCCGCCGCACTCAGCTCGACGATGGCGTTATCGATACCCAGGCCGGAAAAGGCCGATAACAGGTGTTCCACGGTGGAAATGCGTACCGTTTCATGCCCCAGCGCGGTCGACAGCCGGGTATCTGCGACGTTTTCGAGTCTGGCGGGTATTTCGACCGCCGGTATCAGATCGACCCGCCGGAAAATAATCCCGGTGTCCGGTGGAGCCGGTCTCATGGTCAGACAAACCTGCTCGCCCGTGTGCAACCCCACCCCTTTCGCACGGATGACGTTGCGTAAAGTTTTTTGATAAATCATTATGTTATCGGCGCCCCTACGCGCCCGCCCGGCATTTTCTGGTTAATTGATAGTTCGGGCATTATCAACAGGCGCCCCTCCTCCACAACTGTCCACGCCCGTCACGCCATGCCAGTCCGTACTTCATTTGTATGCCGGCTAGGGATTATGCCAGCCCGTGAGGGCTGGCGCCAACGCAGCCGTGACTGGAAAAACCCGGCAAGCCTCTCCGCCCGCGGCGGGCGGCGTCAGTCCGCCTGACGCCGCAGAAAAGCCGGAATATCCAGGTAGTCCATATCGTCGGAAACCCGTGGCGGGGGCAGCGGATCACCGGCAGCCCGGTTGCGGATAACCGCCGGGCGATCCAGCTGGGCATAGTCCACTTCGCCGGTCTTCTTGCGCTGCACCAGTTGCACGGGCTCGGGCTTCTCCTCGACCTGCTCCACACCCATGCCCAGCCCGGTAGCGACCACGGTGACGCGCAATTCATCATGCATATCCGGGTCGATAACCGTGCCGACCACCACGGTCGCATCGCGGGACGCGAATTCCTTGACTGTGTTACCGACTTCTTCGAATTCGCCAATCGACAGGTCCAGGCCGGCGGTCACATTGACCAGTATGCCGTGCGCCCCCATCAGGTCGATGTCTTCCAGCAGCGGACTGTGTACGGCAGCCTCGGCGGCTTCGCGGGCGCGGTCCTGCCCGGACGAAACACCCGAACCCATCATGGCCATACCCATTTCCGCCATGACCGTACGCACGTCGGCAAAGTCGACGTTGATCAGGCCTGGCCGGGTAATCAGTTCGGCAATACCCTGCACTGCCCCCTGCAACACATTGTTGGCCGCCTTGAAAGCACTCAGCAGGCTGACGTCCTTGCCCAGTACCGACAGCAGTTTCTCGTTCGGGATGGTGATCAGGGAATCCACGTACTGACTCAGCTCCTTGAGACCCCGGTCGGCCACGGCACCGCGCTTGCCACCTTCGAAGGGGAACGGCTTGGTGACCACGGCAACGGTCAGGATACCGAGTTCCTTGGCAATCTGGGCCACGACGGGCGCCGCACCGGTACCGGTGCCGCCACCCATGCCGGCGGTTATAAACAACATGTCGGAACCGGCAATCACGTCATGGATGCGGTCACGATCCTCCATCGCCGCCTGACGGCCGATGTCCGGGTTGGCGCCGGCACCCAGGCCCTTGGTGATACTGCTGCCCAACTGCAGGGTGGTGCGCGCGCCCATGCTGGTCAGCGCCTGGGCATCGGTGTTGGCGCAGATAAATTCCACACCCTCGATGTCCGCCTCGACCATGTGCTGTACGGCGTTGCCGCCACCGCCGCCGACACCCAGCACCTTGATAACCGCGTTCTGGCTGTACGAATCCATTAATTCAAACATAACGACCTCTCCTCTCGTTTAAACTCAGAAATTTCCCTGAAACCAGCTCTTCATCCGCTCCCAGACCCCGCGCACGCCACGCCCGAAGTCAGCCTCGAAGGCCCGCTGAACGCGATTCTGGCTACCGAACAGCAACAGGCCAACGCCGGTTGCATAGATCGGGTTACGCACCACGTCCGCCAGGCCCATCACACTCTGCGGCACGCCCAGGCGCACCGGCATGTGGAATACTTCCTCTGCCAGATCGACCAATCCCTCGATCTTGGAACTGCCGCCGGTCAGTACAATGCCGGCGGCGATAAGGTCTTCAAATCCGCTGCGGCGCAACTCCGCCTGCACCAGGGTCAGCAGTTCCTCGTAACGAGGCTCGACCACTTCGGCGAGCGTCTGGCGCGCCAGGCGCCGCGGCGGCCGGTCGCCGACGCTGGGCACTTCGATACTTTCGTCCCTGGCCGCAAGCTGCGTCAGCGCGCAGGCGTATTTGATCTTGATTTCCTCGGCATACTGGGTCGGGGTACGCAGTGCCACGGCGATATCGTTGGTCACCTGGTCGCCGGCGATGGGAATAACCGCGGTGTGGCGGATCGACCCCTCGGTGAATATCGCGATATCGGTCGTGCCACCACCGATATCAACCAGGCAGACGCCGAGATCCTTTTCGTCTTCGGTCAGAACCGAATAGCTGGACGCCAACTGCTCGAGGATGATGTCATCGACTTCGAGGCCGCAACGGCGCACACACTTGACGATATTCTGGGCGGCACTGACTGCACCGGTGACCATGTGCACCTTGGCTTCAAGACGCACACCGCACATGCCCACGGGCTCCCTGATGCCGTCCTGGTCGTCGATGACGAACTCCTGCGGCAGTATGTGGAGAATTTTCTGATCGGCGGGAATGGCCACCGCGCGCGCGGCATCGATTACCCGCTCGACATCGTTCGGGGTCACTTCCTTGTCGCGTATGGCCACGATGCCGTGCGAGTTGAGGCTGCGTATATGACTGCCGGCAATGCCCGCATACACCGAGTGGATCTGGCAACCGGCCATCAGCTCGGCTTCCTCCACGGCGCGCTGAATGGAGTGCACGGTGGACTCGATGTTCACCACCACGCCTTTTTTCAACCCCTTGGATGGATGCGAACCGATACCGATGATTTCGATACCGCCGTCGGTGGCGATCTCACCAACGATCGCCACCACCTTGGAAGTACCGATATCCAGTCCAACGATCATGTTCTTTTCGAATTTCTTTGCCATAAGCTGTCTTCCGGTTTAGCCGGACTTCCCGACCGCCGTCTCCGGCGCTTGCCAGCGGGCCGCAAAACCGTTGCTGTAGCGCAGATCCACGGCCGTCAGCCGGCCCTCGGCCGAGGCCAGAATGGCCGGGTAGACCTTTACAAATCGCGCCACACGTTTCAGTGGATGGTTACGCCCTACTTCGAGGGTCAGCCCGTTGCTCAGCCGCAGCCGCCAGGCACGCCGCGCATCCAGACTCAGACGGTCAACCTCGAGCGCCAGCGGTTTGACCAGGGCCTGCATCCGTGCGTGCATACCCAGAACCCGCCGCTGGTAGCCCTCCGGACCATCCAGCATCGGCAGGCTGGTCAGCTCCGGGACCTGTTGCGGCCGGAACACCTCGGCGCGCGTATTGATGAAGCCGCCGGTCCCCCAGCGCGCGACCGGCTGCTGTTCCCGGACCTCGATATCCAGCTCGTCGGGCCAGACGCGGCGTACAGATACCTGGTCGACCCACGCCAGCGCCTGCAGGTGTGCCTGGATTTCGCTGACGTCCACCACGAAGAACCCGGAGGCGGCCAGCGGTGCGACAGCCTGCTGAAGTTGCGCCTGCTGCAGGTGCCGGAATTTTCCTTCGATGAGCACACTGCCCACCGGCCATTGCTGCGGATCCTCCATCCACTTCAGCATCAGCGTCAGACCGATCGCACTGCCAGCCACGGTGAGTAACGCGAGCGCGGGCTTGACCCAGCCGAATCCGGGCTGGAAAGCGTGTTTGCGCCGCGCCTGAAGTTTCTTTCTCGCCACCCTCAACCCCGTTTCTCTGCGCTGGTTTCCAGCAGCCGCCACACCAGCTCCGGCATATCCCAGCCATGCACCCGGGCGGCCATCGGCACCAGACTGTGGTCGGTCATGCCGGGCACCGTGTTGACTTCGATCAGCCACGGACGCTGTGCGCCGTCGAGCATGAAATCCACCCGACCCCAGCCGCTGGCGGCAACTGCACTGAAGGCCCGCAGCGACAGCTCCTTGAGCTGCGATTCCTGGTCCTGCGGCAATCCGCAGGGACAGTGGTAACGCGTGCTGTCGGCCTGGTATTTGGCGTCGTAATCGTAAAAGTCGCGCGGCGTTTCCAGGCGGATCAGCGGCAACGCCGTGGCACCGACGATGGCCGTCGTAAATTCGGCCCCCTCGATCCAGCGCTCCGCCAGCACCTCGTTGTCATACGCTTTTGCAGCCTGCCAGGCTTGCTGCAGACCGGACTCGTGATCCACCTTGCTCATACCGATACTGGAGCCTTCGCGCACCGGCTTGAGCATCATGGGAAAGCCGACCTGGCTGGCAGCCTGCGGCAGATCGGCTTGCGCGTTGAGGACACAGAAAGCCGGCGTGGGCAGGCCGACACCCTGCCAGAGCTGCTTGGTCCGCAGCTTGTCCATCGCCAATGCCGAACCCAGCACCCCGCTGCCGGTGTAGGCAAACCCCAGATGCTCCAGCAGCCCCTGCATCACGCCGTCTTCCCCGCCACGTCCGTGCAGCGCATTGAACACGCGGGCGAACCCGCCGCTTTCCAGGCGCTTGACAAAATCTTCGTCGGCGCTGTCCAGCGGGTGCGCATCCACACCGCGCTGGCGCAAGGCCTGCAACACTGCATCACCGCTTTTCAGCGATATGGCCCGCTCCGCCGAGCACCCGCCCAGCAGAACCGCGACCTTGCCGAAATCTTCCGCTGTTTCGAATCCTGCTGTCACTCGAACTCCCCGATGATCCGCACTTCGGGTTCCAGGCGCACGCCGTGCTTGTGTTTCACGCATTCCTGCACATAACGTATCAGCGCCTCGATGTCGGCTGCCTTCGCCCCGCCGAGATTGACGATAAAGTTGGCGTGTTTTTCTGAAACCTGCGCCATGCCGATCTGTTCGCCCTTCAAGCCACAAGCCTCGATCAGGCGTGCGGCGAAATCGTTCGAAGGGTTGCGGAACACGGAACCACAGCTGGGCTGCTGCGTCGGCTGGGTGGCTGAACGGCGCTCCAGCAGGCTGCGGATACGCGCCTGTGCGCTTGCGGTATCGCCCGGCTGTAACTTCAGGTCGACAGAGACGAACCATTCGTTTTCCGGTCCGACTGCGCTGCGGTATCCGACCTGGTATTCGGCACGTTCGCGCGTATGCAGTCGGCCGCGGTGATCAACGGTCTGGACCGATTCCACCAGCGTCCAGGTTTCACCGCCGAAGGCGCCGGCATTCATCGCCAGGGCACCGCCCATGGTGCCCGGAATGCCGGCCAGAAACTCGGCGCCGGTCAGGCCGTTGCGTACCGCGAAGCGTGCCACCTTGGCACAGGCCACACCGGCACCGGCGCGTATGCCGTGCGCATCGATACGTTCCAGCGCGTTGAGTGCCCCAAAGGGCAGTATGACGGTGCCGCGCAGGCCGCCGTCGCGCACCAGCACGTTGCTACCCAGTCCGATCCAGACCAGCTTTTCGTCTTCCGGCAGGCTTGCGAGAAATTGCCGCAGATCATCCAGGTCCGCCGGCCGGTAGCAACGGTCGGCCGGCCCGCCCGCGCGCCAGCTGGTGTGTGCCGACATCGGTTCGTCGGAGGTCAGTTCACCACGCAGACCGGGCATCGATTCAGACGCCATCATGATTTGCCCCCTGCACCGCGAGGCCCCACCGCGCGCCGCTTGCCCGGCGTATCGGCGGTCTTGCCCCGGCTGGCTGTCGACGACGCCGGTAGTGTGCCCGCTATCGGCCAACGGCTGTGCAAGGACTCACCGCAGCTGATGTGCATACGCTGTTTGATGCGGGAGGTCATTGCTCACCCCCTGCCCGCATGGCACCAATTGCTTCGGGCAAGCTGGCCGCGACGGCGCCGATCGATCCGGCCCCCAGCGTGAGCACCAGATCGCCGGGGCGCAGTACGCTGTTCAATACTCCTGGCAAGGTTTCCACATCATCTACGAAAACCGGCTCAACACGCCCGCGTCCGCGCACGGCGCGGCACAGGGCGCGTCCATCGGCGCCGGCTATAGGCTCTTCACCGGCGGCATAGACTTCCGTTATCAACAACAGATCGGCATCCACCAGCACCTGCGCGAAGTCGTCGAACAGGTCCAGCGTCCGGCTGTAACGGTGCGGCTGAAACACGGTGACGAGGCGGCGCTGCGGCCAGCCGTCGCGCACCGCGGCCAGCGTCGCGGCAATTTCCCGCGGATGATGACCGTAGTCGTCGACAAACAGCACCGATCCGTCCTCGATGGTCAGCTCGCCATTGACCTGGAAGCGACGCCCGATGCCGGCAAACGTCTCCAGTGCACGCTGAATACTGGCGGTGTCGATGTCCAGTTCCCGCGCTACCGCGATCGCCGCCAGCGCGTTGAGCACATTGTGCTGACCGGGCATATTCAGGACGACCGGTAACGTCCCGTGACCCGCCTGGTGCACATCGAAATGCATCTGCAAACCATCCTGACGGACGTTCACCGCACGCACATCCGCGGCCGGCGAGTCGATGCCATAAGTGCAGGCCTGGCGAGTGATTTCCGGTAGCACGGCACGCACGTTGGGATCATCCAGGCAGACCACTGCGAGCCCGTAGAAAGGCAGGTGGTGGAGGAACTCTACAAAGGTCTGGCGCAAGCGCTGGAAATCACCTTCGTAGGTCGACAGGTGGTCGGCGTCGATATTGGTCACCACCGCCAGCATCGGCTGCAGATAAAGAAATGACGCATCGCTCTCGTCGGCCTCGGCAACCAGGTAACGGCCGCTGCCGAGACGTGCGTTGCTGTTGGCGCTGTTCAGGCGCCCGCCGATGACGAAGGTCGGATCACAGCCGGCTTCGGCCAGCAGGCTGGCGATCAGACTGGTCGTGGTGGTTTTACCATGGGTTCCGGCTACCGCAATCCCATAACGGAAGCGCATGATTTCGGCCAGCATTTCCGCGCGCGGCACTACCGGAATGCGCTGCGCCCGCGCCGCCAGCACTTCGGGGTTGTCCTCGTGCACAGCGCTCGAGATCACCACCACGTCGACGCCCGTCACGTTGGCGGTGCGGTGACCGATATGGATAAGCGCACCCTGCTCCTGCAGGCGTCGCGTTACCGCGCTTTCGCGCAGGTCGGAGCCGCTGACCTCGTAGCCCAGGTTCAACAGGACTTCCGCGATACCGCTCATGCCCGCGCCACCGATGCCGACGAAATGGGTGCGTCGAATGCGTCCCATAGCGCCCGGTTGTACCGTTGGTCTTTGTACCGCCGGCATCATGCCGCCTCCTGCCAGCCACTGGCTGCAACGCACTCGGCCGCGACACGTTGCGCGGCATCGGTCAGCGCCCTGTCGCGCGCGCGCCGGGCCATCAAGGCCAGTTGTTCCGGCTGCTGCAGTAACGCCAATTCGCGTTGCAAACGTGCAACGTCCATGTCCGACTGCGGTAACAGCACGGCAGCGCCGGCGTCGACCAGGTATTGCGCATTGCTGGTCTGATGATCGTCAACCGCGTACGGATAAGGTACCAGGATTGATGGCACGCCGACGGCGGCGAGTTCGGCGATAGTCAAGGCTCCCGCGCGGCACAACACCAGATCGGCCCACCGATAGGCGACGGACATATCCTCGATGAAAGCATCCAGCCTGGCTTCAACGCCTGCCTGCGCATAGGCGGCGCGTGCCGCATCAATCAGCTTCAGTCCGGTCTGGTGCCAGACCTCGGGACGCTGCGCCGCGGTGATACCCGCCAGTGCGGGCGGCACCAGTTCGTTGAGCGCGGCAGCGCCCAGACTGCCGCCTACAACCAGCAGGCGTGGACGCCGGCCATGAATATCCGGGACTACGAACGGCATGCGCGCGATGCTGTCACGGACGGGGTTACCGGTATGCCGGGCATTTTTGAGGCTGCCGGGAAAGGCTTCCAGCACCCGACTGGCAAAGGGCGCCAGCAGGCGGTTGGTCAGTCCCGCGATTGAATTCTGTTCGTGGATCACCAGCGGACGGCGCAGCAGCCAGGCCACGATGCCACCCGGCCCGGTGGCGAAGCCACCCATACCGAGCACGGCGGCCGGACGCACCCGCATCAGCACCGCGGCAGCCTGCAGTACCGCCCACAGCAACATCAGCGGCGCCGACAGCTTGCGCAGCCACCCCTTGCCGCGCAGCCCCTTCACGCGGATCCAGTGCACCGGAATGCCGGCAGGTGGAACCAGGCGTGCCTCGAGACCCGTCTGGGTTCCCAGCCAGTGCACCGACCACCCCCCTGCACGCAGCTGCTCGGCCACAGCCAGCGCCGGAAACACGTGGCCACCGGTGCCGCCGGCCATGATCAGCATAGGCCGTTTCTCCCTCATGACCGCTTCCTGCGCCGCCGCGCGACAGCGGTTCCGGAAGGCGCCAGGCTGTTCACCGTGCAGCGCATTTCATAATCGATACGCAACAGCAGTGCGACGGCGACACAGGTAACCAGCATGCTGCTGCCGCCATAGCTGAGCAGCGGCAGGGTGAGGCCCTTGGTCGGCAACAGCCCCGTGTTCACGCCCACGTTGATCAGCGCCTGCATACCCAGCCAGGTGCCGATGCCATAGGCCAGGTAGGCGGCAAACTGGTTGCCGCCCTGCTCGGCCCTGGCGGCAATCAGGTAAGCGCGGTACACCACCAGGGCGTACAGGCCCAGCAATACCAGGATACCCACCAGACCGAGTTCCTCTGCCAGCACGGCGAACACGAAATCGGTGTGGGCCTCGGGAAGATAGAACAGTTTCTGGATACTCGCGCCGAGGCCGACACCGAACCATTCCCCGCGCCCGATGGCAATCAGCGACTGGGTCAGCTGAAAGTCGGTATTGAACGGGTCGTTCCATGGGTCGACAAACGCCGTCAGCCGATTCAGGCGATAGGGTGAGGTAATAGCCAGGGTTGCGAACGCGGCACCCGCCGCGGCGATCAGGCCACCGAATTTCCACAGGCTGACACCGGCCATGAACATCATCACCAGCGCCGTTGTCATCAACACCACGGTGGCGCCGAAATCCGGTTCCAGCAGAAGCAGCAGCGCCACAATCAACAGCAGCCCAAGTGGCTTGAGGAAGCCCGCACCCGTGTACCGCACTTCATCGCCGCGCCGCACCAGGTAGCCCGCCATGTAAATCAGCGCGAGCAACTTGGCAGGCTCCGAGACCTGCAGGCGGAAGATGACCAGATTGATCCAGCGGCTGCTACCGTTGACCTCCATGCCGACACCCGGCAACAACACCGCCAGCAGCAACAGGATGGCGAACAGGATACAGGCCAGACTGCCGCGTTCCCAGATGGCCATGCGCACGCGCAGCACCAGGAGCCCGAGCAACAGACCAAGACCCAGGTAGATACTCTGGCGAATGGCGAAATGGAAAGTTCCGACTCCCAGGCGCTCGGCCACCGGCATCGACGCCGACGTCACCATCACCAGACCGATGGAGAACAACGCGGTGACCGCCGCGACGAGCACCAGATCCAGTGGTGGCAGATGATTGCCCCGACGTGCCGGCATATCAGGCAACAGTAGCGCGAGACTCACGACAGCAACTCCTGCACCGCCTGCATGAACACCGCGCCGCGATGCTGATAGTTGTCGAACATATCAAAACTGGCGCAGGCCGGAGACAACAGCACGCGATCGCCGGCCTGCGCCAATTGCGCGGCCAGGTGAACGGCTGCCCGCATGGAGTCCGCGCGACGGGTCGGCATGCACTTGCCCAGGGCTTGCTGTATTTCTTCGGCCGCCTCGCCGATCAGTACCACCGCCTTCACGCGCCTGTCCAGACCGGCGGCCAGTTCCGCAAAGTCGGCGCCCTTCCCCTGGCCACCGGCGATCAGCACCACTGGCCCGTCGAAGCCGTGTACCGCGGCCAGGGTTGCGCCGATGTTGGTGGCCTTGGAGTCGTTGTACCAGGCGACACTGTTGTGTTCGGCGACCCACTGGGTGCGGTGAGGCAATCCCTGAAATTCGTGCAACACCTGCAGCATGGCCTGCTTGTCGAGACCCGCTGCATCGCCCAGCGCCAGCGCCGCGAGCGCATTGGCAAGGTTATGGCGGCCGGCTATACGCAACTGTGCCACCGGCATCCAGCGTTGACTGCCACGTACGATCCACGCATCCGCACCGGTACCGACAACACCGAAGTCGAGCGCTCCCCCGGGCTCATCCAGACCGAAGCTCACGAGCTGCCCGGCACCGACAGCCAGCGCCGCTGCCGGCGTATCGTCACGATTCACGACCTGCAGAGCCGCGCCGGCATAGATACGCTGTTTGGCGCAAATATAGTCACCCATGGAAGCGTAGCGATCGAGGTGGTCGGGACTGACATTGAGCACCACCGCCGCGCGACAGCGTAGACTGGAAACTGTTTCGAGCTGAAAGCTCGACAACTCCAGCACATACAGGTCCGGCTCGCGGTCTTCGATGAGGTCGAGCGCCGGGGTGCCGAGGTTGCCGCCGACGCGCACCTGTTTGCCTGCCTGACGGGCCATTTCCCCCACCAGGGTAGTCACGGTGCTCTTGCCGTTGGAACCGGTAATGGCAATCACCGGCGCCGTCACGCTGCGCGCAAACAGCTCGATATCACCGATAACCTCGACACCGCGCTGTTGTGCGGCGGCAATCAGCGGCTGCTGCGGCGACACACCCGGGCTGACCACGACACGCTGCGCACGGGCGAAGATATCGGCGTCAAAACCACCCAGGAACAGGGCGACATCAGGCAGCTCCTCGCGAATCCGCGCGACTGCCGGCGGCTGGTCGCGAGTGTCGGTCACCGCGACCTCCACGCCCTGCTTCACCAGGAAGCGCGCGCAGGACAGCCCGGTCACACCAAGGCCGACCACCAGCGTACGGGGTTCCCTCTGTAAATCAGTTTCCATTAAGTGCTCTGCCGCTAACATCGAACTTCGACTAACTGCCCCTGATCAGATCAACACCAACAACACGGCAATGACCACGAAAGTCACGCTCACCACTGCTATCTGACCCTTCTCGTCCATCGTTACCTGCCTTTCGTCAACGAATCTTGAGTGTCGCCAGACCGGACAACACCAGGATCACAGTCACAATCCAGAAACGCACAATGACACGTGGTTCCGGCCAGCCTTTGAGTTCGAAATGGTGATGCAGCGGCGCCATGCGGAATATGCGCCGCCCGGTCAACTTGAATGACGCGACCTGCAGAATCACCGATACGGTTTCCATGACGAACACCCCGGCCATCATAAAAAACACCAGTTCCTGGCGCGTGAGCACCGCCACGATGCCGAGCGCCGCGCCCAGCGCAAGCGCACCCACGTCGCCCATAAATACCTGCGCCGGGTAAGCGTTAAACCAGAGGAAGCCGAGCCCCGCCCCAACCATAGCGCCGCAGAAAACCACCACCTCACCGAGGTCGCGGATAAAGGGTATGCCGAGGTAACCGGCGATATTGAAATTACCCGTGGCGTAGGCAAACACCGCCAGGGCGCCGGCGACAAGCACCGTGGGCAAAATCGCGAGTCCGTCCAGTCCGTCAGTCAGGTTCACCGCATTGCTCGACCCGACCACGACGAAGTACACCACCAGCACGTACCAGGCGCCCAGAGGCAGCGCAATGTCTTTGAAAAACGGCACGATCAACTGGGTTTCGGCGGGCGACTCTGCCGTGTAGAACAGGTACAGGCCAGCGGTCAGGGCTGCCAGCGACTGCCAGCCGTACTTTGACCAGGCCGACAGTCCCCTGCTGTTGCCGTAGACGATCTTCTTGTAGTCATCCACCCAGCCGATGGCGCCGAACGCCAGCGTCACCATCAGCACCACCCAGATGTAGCGATTACCCAGGTCGGCCCACAAAAGGGTGGCCACGGCGATCGCCACCAGGATCAGCGCCCCACCCATGGTCGGCGTACCGGCCTTGGACAGGTGCGATTCCGGCCCGTCGTTGCGAACCTGCTGGCCGATCTGGCGGAAACTCAAGTGGCGAATCATGACCGGGCCGACGATGAAAGAAATAATCAGCGCCGTCAGCACCCCGAGAATGGCGCGCAAGGTCAGGTACTGAAAGACATTGAAGCCGCTGTAGTACTGCGCCAGGTAGTCGCTCAGGTACAGCAGCATCAGTGATCCCCCTGCCGCGGCGCATCCGCTGCGCACAGCATGTCGACGACACGCTCCATGTGCATGGCGCGCGAACCCTTGATCAGCACGGTAACGCCCTCGCGCAACAATGGCCGCAGACTGGCACCCAGATCGTCGACGTTGTCGAACGCGGCGGCACCCTTGCCGAAGCCGACTGCAGCCAGACCGGCGAGCCGACCCAGGGTAAACAGCCGCTGGATGCCGGCGCGACGCGCGGCTTCGCCCATGTCGCGGTGCAGCTGCTCACCGCTTTGCCCGAGCTCGCCCATATTGCCCAGGACCAGCCACGCTTCGCCGCCGGCCGCGGACAACAACGCCAACCCCGCTTCGAGCGAGGCCGGGTTGGCGTTGTAGGTGTCGTCGATTATGCGGGCACCCTTGATGCCGGGGCGCGACTCCCAACGCCCGCGCACGGTCTGCGCATCCTGCAGACCGCGGGCCACGGCATCGAGGTCGACACCGGCGGCCAGCGCCGCGGCGGTTGCCGCCAGCGCATTCATAACGTTGTGCCGGCCGGGCAACCCGATGTGCGTGGTTGCGCTGCCTTCAGGGGTATGCAGGCGAATCTCACTGCTGTTGATATCGCCCTGCCATTCGGCGCTGACATCCGCGCCGGGCTCCAGCCCGAAAGTGATCACCGGACGCGGCGCGGCCAGCGTCTTCCACATGGCGGCGGCGCCATCGTCGCTGTTGATCACACAGGTCGTCGCAGGCCCGGCGCAGTCGAACAACTCGCCTTTTGCCCTGGCCACGCCCTCGAGACTGCCAAAACCCTCCAGGTGCGCGGGGCCTGCATTGTTGATCAGCGCCACAGTAGGCTTCACCAAACCGGTCAGGTAAGCGATTTCCCCGGGATGATTGGCTCCAAGCTCCACCACTGCATAGGCGTGTTCCTCGTCAAGACGGAACAGGGTATGAGGCACACCGATATCGTTGTTAAGGTTTCCCCGGGTAACCAGGGTTTGTCCACAGCGGTGCAAAATGGCCGCCAGCATTTCCTTTACCGTGGTCTTGCCATTGCTGCCGGTCACGGCGATCAGCGGCATGTCGAACTGCCGGCGCCAGTAAGCCGCCAGCTCGCCCAGTGCGAGGCGGGTGTCCTCGACCTGCAGCTGCGGCAGCTCGGCCGTGCTCCGCTGGCTGACGGCAGCGGCGGCCGCGCCGTCGCGCCGGGCCTGATCGAGGTAATTGTGACCGTCGAAATGCGGGCCCCGCAGGGCAACGAACAGGTTGCCCTGCGACAGGCTGCGGGTATCGGTGCTGACGCCGTGAAACATGACATCTTCACCCACGCGTCTCGCTTTCAGAACTTCGGCCGCTTCGGACAACTGCATAGTCATCATTCAGCGCGCCTCCGCAGCGCCTGCGCAACCCGTGCGCGGTCGCTGAAAGCCAGACGCCGGTCGCCTAACTGCTGGTAATCCTCGTGACCCTTGCCGGCCACCAGCACCAGGTCGTCCGCTGCCGCCATGGCGAGCACCTCGTCGATGGCCTGCCCGCGATCCGGGATGCGTTGCGCCCGTTGCGGCTGTTCAAAGCCGGCCGCGATCTGCTCGAGTATGAGTTCGGGCGGTTCGCTGCGCGGATTGTCGCTGGTCAGCACTACGCGGTCGGCAAAGCGCTCGGCGGCCGCGCCCATTTGCGGCCGCTTGCCGCGGTCCCGGTCGCCGCCGGCACCAAACAGGCAGATGAGCTCACCCTTGCAGTGCGGTCTTAACGCCTGCAGGGCGGTCTCCAGCGCGTGCGGCGTGTGTGCATAGTCCACGACCACCCGCGGCGTCCCGGGTTGACTGAATAACTCCATCCGGCCCGGAACGGTTGTGACTTTTGCCAGTCGCTGCACCGCCGCTTCCAGCGACAGCCCGGATGCCAGCAGGGCACCCAGTGCCGCCATCAGGTTGTCGGCGTTAAAAATTCCCAGCACCGGCGCCTCGAATCCGGCGGCACCCCAACTGGAGTCCAAACGCAACGCAATACCGTGCTCGCGCGGTGTCGCTTCCTCAAGCGCGATCCAGTGCGCCGCGGCCCGCGCACACTGTTCCCGGTTGTGACCATAGGCAATAAGCTGCAGCTGCGTATGCAACTGGTGTGCGAGTGCGCGTCCGAACGCGTCGTCGACATTGAGCACCGCCGTTTCCAGGCCCTCGCTGATAAACAGCCGTCGCTTGGCTTCAGCATATGCCTCGGCGCTGCCGTGGTAATCGAGGTGATCACGACTCAGCTGCGTGAGCACCGCCGTGGCGAACACCGTGCCGTCGGTGCGCCGCTGGTGCAAGGCATGGGATGATACTTCCATGGCGACACGCTTCACGCCGGCATCGCGCAACCGGGCAAGCTCGGCCTGCAGGCGCAAGCCGTCGGGCGTGGTGTGGGTAGGCGGCTGCAACCGGCCGTAGACCCCGTAACCGAGGGTACCCAGCAGGCCGCAGGCCTGCCCGGCATCGCTCAGCGCCTGGGCGATGAAATGCGTCACCGAGGTTTTACCGTCGGTACCGGTGACACCGATGACCTGCATATCGCGTGAAGGTTGGCCGTAGAAACGGTCCGCGATCCGGCCCAGCTTCTGACCGAGACCGGCAACTGGCAGCGCAGGCACGGACAGCCGCGCGACGACAGCCTGCAGCGCCGGGTCAACGTCCGGCTCCCACAATAGCGCCGCGGCACCGCGCTGCAGTGCCTCCCGGGCGTGCGACAGGCCATGTACCCGCAGCCCCTGACACGCCAGAAACAGGTCACCCGGTTGCGTCTCGCGGCTGTCATTTGACAGACCCGTGACGTCCAGAGCGGGCAAGCTGTCTGCGAGCATAAAGCCCTCCAGCAGCACGTTCAATGGCACCCCGTGAGCCCGCGATTCGGCAGCCATCATGCCGGACCCTCCGCCGCGGGACGCCGGGTCTGCAACAGGGGTTCGGCGTCTGGCGCAATGTTGAGCAGGCGCAACGCACCGGCCATAACCCGCGAGAATACCGGCCCGGCAACCTGGCCACCGAAGTGCTCGTCGCGGGAGGGCTCATTCACCACAACGACAACAACCAGCCGGGGGTCGCTCGCCGGCGCCATCCCGGCGAACAACGCCACGTAGCGATGCTTGGCGTAACCGCCGGCTTCCGACTTGTGCACCGTGCCGGTCTTACCCGCAACACGGTAACCGCTGACGGCGGCCAACGGCGCCGTGCCGCCCTCTTTGACGACCTCTTCCATCATTTTGCGCACCGAGCGGGCAACCGTGGGATGGAACACGACCTGCTTGTGCACATCATCGTCGTCGCCGCGACGCAACAAGGTCACCGGCACGCGGTAACCATCATTGGCGAACACGCTGTAAGCCTCGGCCAGCTGCATACTGGTTACCGACAGGCCATAGCCATAAGCCAGCGTGGCGCGCTCGATATCGCGCCAGCGATGAAAGTCGGCCAGGTAGCCATCGACCTCTCCCGGAAATCCGCTGGCGGTGGCCACGCCAAAGCCGGCCTCGGAGTAACCCCGCCAGATGTCTTGCGGGTCCAGCGCCAGGGCGATCTTGCTGGCCGCGACGTTGCTCGATTTACGGATCACGCCGGTCAGGTCGAGAACACCGTAGTCGTGCATGTCATGGATGGTGTACGTACCCACCTGAAACAGGCCCGGAGAGGTGTCGATACGGGTCGCGGGCACATAACGCCCGCTCTGCAGCGCCGCGGCAATAACGAACGGCTTCATGGTCGAGCCGGGCTCGAAGACATCGGTCATGGCACGGTTACGCAGCTTGTCGGCCGTGAGGCGCCTGCGATTGTTGGGATTGAACGAAGGCTGGTTGGCGAGCGCCAGCACTTCGCCGCTGCGACTGTCGAGCACCACGATCGAACCGGAATGCGCGTGATGCTGCTGCACCGCCGCTTTCAGTTCGCGGTAGGCGAGGTATTGGATCCGGCGGTCTATACTCAGCGCCAGCGACTTGCCGGGACGGGCGGAGCGAATGTTTTCCACGTTCTCGACAATGTGGCGCCGGCCGTCCTTGACCACGCGTTTGGCGCCCGCTTCCCCGCTCAACCACTTGTCGAAAGCGAGCTCCAGGCCCTCCTGGCCGCGGTCATCCACGTTGGTAAACCCGATAAGGTGCGAGGCAACTTCGCCCGCGGGGTAGTAACGGCGGTATTCCTGCTGCAGATAGATACCGGGTATATCCAGCGCTATCACCTGCTGCGCCTTGTCCGGCGCCATGTGACGGCGCAGGTAGACAAACTCGCGGTCCTTGCGTTGCCCCAGCAGTCGCTGAATCTGCTCGGCCTTCGTGCCCAGAAGCGCCGCCACACGCGCCAGCTCGCCGGGGCTTGCCACCAGCTCCCGCGGGTTTGCCCACACCGACTCAACCGGTGTGCTGATCGCCAGGGGCTCGCCATGCCGGTCGGTGATCATCCCCCGGTGGGCGGGTACCTGAACCACGCGCAAATGCCGGGCGTCGGCCTGCCCCTGGAGAAAGTCGCTATCCAGCAACTGCAACTGCGCACTGCGCCCGGCCAGCAGCGCAAAGCCCGACAGCATCAGCCCGATCAGCACGAGGTGGCGGGCACGACTGATGGAAACCGGTCTGCTCATGGACGCAGGATCGTCACCTGTTGCGGCGAGGGGACCTGCATACCGAGACGCTCGCGCGCCGCACCCTCCACCCGCCCGTGAGTGGTATAGGTGCTCTGTTCAAGCTGTAACTGGCCCCATTCGACATTCATGGCATCACGCTGCTCTTGCAATTCCTGCAACTCGATAAACAACTTGCGGCTCTGGTGCTTGGTGTAGGCGGCCGATATCGCGGTGGCGACAACCGCCAGCAACAGCAGCGGCAACACCACAGCCCTCATGCGACACGCTCGGCTACCCGCAACACGGCGCTGCGCGCCCGCGGATTGCTTCGCACTTCCTGTTCACTGGCACGCACCGGTTTACCCACCACCCGCAGCCGCGGCGCAAACGCCTGCGGCATAACCGGCAGGTCCGGCGGCAACTGCGGACCGCGCTGCTGATCGCGGATAAAGCGTTTGACCAGACGATCTTCCAGCGAGTGAAAACTGATCACCGCCAGCCGACCGCCGGCGGCCAGTACGTCGACTGTCTGCGGCAGTACGGTTTCCAGGTCCTGCAGTTCCCGGTTGATAAAAATGCGGATGGCCTGAAAACTGCGCGTGGCCGGGTGCTTCCTGCCTTCGCGACCCGGCACGGCAGCGGCGATGAGTTCGGCGAGCTGCCGGGTGCTGCGGATGGGATCCGCCGCGCGCGCGGCGACAACGGCGCGCGCGATGCGCCGCGAGTGGCGCTCCTCGCCGTAGCGCCACAGCACATCGGCGATCTGCTCGGCGCCGGCGTCAGCCAGCCAGTCGGCGGCGCTGACACCGCTGTGCGGATCCATGCGCATGTCGAGCGGACCGTCATTGAGGAAACTGAAACCACGACTTGCATCGTCCAGCTGCGGCGACGACACCCCGAGGTCCAGTAGTATCCCGTCCACTTTTCCCTGCCAGCCCAGTTCCGTCACCACCGATTGAAGGTTCCCAAAACTCCCGCCGCGCATGATCAGGCGCGGCTCGTCGCCAAACCGGTCTGCCGCGTAGTTGAGGGCATAGGGATCCTTGTCAAAGGCCAGCAACCTTCCCTGCGTCCCCAACCTCTCCAGCACTGCCGCCGCATGACCGCCGCGCCCGAAGGTCCCGTCCACGTACAAACCGTCCTGCTTAACCTGCAGAGCGTCCAGTACCTCATCGAGCAGTACCGGACGGTGTTGCTCGCCCATCAAAGCGTCAGTGACTCAAGCGGTGAGGGCATAGCCCCTTCCGCGTCTTCCTCCATCCACGCGCTTCCGATCTGCTCCCAGGCTTCTTCATTCCAGATCTCGAATTTCTTACCGACACCGACCAGCGCCACGCTCTTGTCCAGTCGGGCGAACTCACGCAGCCGCGGCGCAATCAGAATGCGCCCGTTACCGTCCATTTCCACCTCGGTGGCATAACCGACCAGCATCCGCTGCATGTTACGGGTGCGCCGATCCTGGTTGGGGGTGCGGATCAACTGGAGTTCGAGGTCTTCCCACTCCGGCTGCGGATAAAGCAGCAGGCAGCCGTCGGTGTGCACCGTCAGCACCAGCTGACCGGCGTAGCGCTCCGTAATGAAGGCGCGATAGCGCGTCGGCAAGGCCAGCCGCCCTTTCGCATCCAACTTGACTGAACTCCCACCACGGAACACCCGGCCGCCCTCCTTCCCCAGTTCTTGCCACTTCTTACCACTTGACCCCACTTTTCGACACTATAGGGAGGGTCCAGGCCCACTGTCAAGCCGGGAAATCAGAAATTCCTGCTTTAACGACAGTCACTTAGCTCAGTTCATCCGGGGTGGGAGACAATCATAAGAACAGCTGATCAGCTCTTTAAATTGCAAATCAGTGAGTTGGTGGGAATTTCTCGAATACGGCATAAGTTTTTGAGTAAAATACACTAACTCATAAAACTTTTTTATTGGCAAATCAACCGAATTGGGTGCATGCAGCAGGAATCAGAGGCGGGAGAAAGAAAACGCGCCCGCTGAAACGCGGGCGCAACCTGATCAGGCGTTCTCCGGACGGGGCTAGAAAGGGATATCGTCGTCGAAGTCGTCGCTCGCCGAGGCCGGTGCGGGCGCCGCCTGCGATGCTGACGAGCCGCCGAAATCGGCGCTGCCGCCACCGCCGCGACCGCCCAGCATCTGCATCTCCGCGGCGATGATTTCGGTGGTATAGCGGTCGTTACCACTTTTATCCTGCCATTTGCGGGTTTGCAGCTTACCTTCCACATAGACCTGCGAGCCCTTGCGCAGATACTCGCCGGCTATCTCTGCCAGGCGACGGTAGAACACGATATTGTGCCACTCGGTCTTGTCCTTCTGCTCGCCGGTCTGCTTATCCTTCCAGGACTCGCTGGTCGCGAGCGTGACATTGCAGACGGCCCCGCCATTGGCCATGTAGCGCACTTCCGGATCTTTGCCCAGGTTACCGACCAGAATAACTTTATTGATACCTCGTGCCATGTTGCTCTCCTCGTACGGGGTCACATCCCTGGACCCCGGGTAAATGGGTAACTGATGCCATCGTCAGGTGACAGGACGTTCATGATAGCGGCTGACGCCGCGAATGGCACGCCGCATACCGGTTGGTTGGCGGGCAGGGAGATAAGCCCTTGATTCAGGCCTCGGCGCCGGGCACCGCGAAGCTTCGCAAGGCGGTCTCGTCCAGCGCCTGCTGGTCGATTTTCAGATAGGCGACCTGATCCTCGGCAATCACCACGGCTTCGGCTACGCCGCGCACCGCGGTGATCTGCGCGGCGAGCTTGTGGGCACTGACGGCGTCCTGGGGACCGATCCGCAGGACCCGCGTGCCCAGGTAACGCGGGCTCTTCATGGTGACTGCCAACAGCAGCCACAGCAGCGCCACGGCGGCGCAGAACAGGAACACCGAGCCCAGTCCGTAACGCCCGTGCAGCAGGCCGCCCACCGATCCACCGACGAAGGCGCCGAAAAACTGGGAACTGGAATAGACACCCATCGCCGTGCCCTTGCGGTCGGGGGGCGCAACTTTGGCGATCAACGACGGCAGGATGGCTTCGAGCAGGTTGAACGCCGAGTAAAACACAAACAGCAACAGCGCAATGCTCAACACACTCCCATGCAGCAGCGAGAGGCCTGCCTCGGCGATGGCGATGACGGCCACCGCCCCGACAAAAACCTGTTTCATACGTCGGTGTTTTTCCGCCTGCAGAATGAACGGTATTGCCATCGGCAGAGACATCACCAGCACCGGCAGATACAGCTCCCAGTGACGAGCAGCCGGCAGACCGGCAACGTCGCGCAGCGCCAGTGGCAGCACCACGAAACTGGCAGTGAGAATCAGGTGCAGGCAGAAGATGCCCAGGTCGAGCCGCAACAGCTGCGGATCACGCAGCACCGCGGTAAACTGCCCCGGCACGGCCTCGGCGTCGCGGTGCACGCGACTCACGGCCGGCGTCGGCACGATCAGGACAATCACGCCAATACCGCCCACCGCCAGAATGGCGGTCAGCCAGAAAATACCCGGCACGCCGATCCAGGTGTTGAGCACAGGCCCCAGGACCATGGCCAGCGCAAAAGAAGCGCCAATGCTCATGCCGATCATCGCCATGGCCTTGACGCGGTGCTCTTCACGGATCAGGTCGGCGGTCAACGCCATGACAGCGGCGGCAATCGCGCCGGCACCCTGCAGGGCGCGGCCGACGATGACCATGGTAATCGTGTCGGCACTGGCGGCCACCGTGCTACCCAGGGCGAACACCAGCAGCCCGAAGATGATCACCGGCTTGCGCCCGATCTTGTCGGACACCAGGCCGAAAGGTATCTGCAGCAGCGCCTGGGTCATGCCATAGATGCCGATAGCCAGGCCCGCCAGCGCCGGTGTCGCGCCCTGCAGGTCTTCGGCGTACAGGGCGAACACCGGCAGGATCATAAATAACCCCAGCATACGCAGGGCATAAATGCCCGCCATGGACGCGGCGGAACGCACCTCGTTGCGGCTCATGCCTGCAGCGGCATCAAGGTCTGTGCTCACGGACAGGGATTCCTTTTGGTCAGGGTTGCGAAACGCAGTATAGTAGCAGGTTCGATGTTAAGCCGGAATCAAGATGGACAGTATCCGTATCCGCGGCGCACGCACGCATAACCTGCAAAACGTCGACCTGGACCTGCCGCGCGACAAGCTGATTGTCATCACCGGGTTGTCGGGCTCGGGCAAGTCGTCACTGGCTTTCGACACTATTTACGCCGAGGGCCAGCGACGCTACGTGGAATCGCTGTCGGCCTATGCGCGCCAGTTCCTGTCGATGATGGAGAAACCGGACCTCGACCATATCGAGGGCCTTTCGCCGGCGATTTCCATCGAGCAGAAATCCACGTCGCACAATCCACGCTCCACCGTCGGTACCATCACCGAAATCTACGACTATCTGCGCCTGTTGTTCGCGCGCGTCGGCACGCCACGGTGTCCCGATCACGACATCACCCTCGAAGCCCAGACCATCAGCCAGATGGTCGACCAGGTTCTGGAACAGCCTGAAGGCTCGCGCTGGATGTTGCTGGCGCCGGTGGTACAGGAACGCAAGGGCGAACACCTCGGATTGCTCGATGAGTTGCGCGCGCAGGGCTTCATACGCGCCCGCATCGACGGTGACGTTGTCGAGCTGGACAACGCCCCCGGCCTGGATCTGCGCCGCAAGCACAATATCGAAGTCGTGGTCGACCGTTTCAAGGTGCGCGATGATCTCAAACTGCGCCTGGCGGAGTCTTTCGAAACCGCGCTGCGGCTCGCCGACGGCCTGGCCCGCGTGGTCAACATGGACGACCAGGCCGAGATCACCTTTTCCGCCAAGTTCGCCTGCCCGCACTGCGGTTACTCGCTCGCCGAACTGGAACCGAGACTGTTTTCTTTCAACAACCCGGTGGGCGCCTGCCCCACCTGCGACGGCCTTGGCGTGCAGCAGAGTTTCGACCCGCGACGCGTGGTCGCCCACCCGCACCTCAGCCTGGCTGGCGGCGCGGTGCGCGGCTGGGACCGGCGTAACGCCTACTACTTTCAATTGATCAGTTCGCTGGCCGACCACTACGGCTTCGACATCGAAACGCCTTTCGAAGAACTCGACGACGAGGCAAAGCAGGTCATTCTTTACGGCAGCGGCAAACAGGTCATCGAATTCCGCTACCTCAACGAACGCCACGGCATACAGGTCAAGCACCATCCCTTCGAGGGCGTTCTGCGCAACATGGAGCGGCGTTACCGGGAGACGGAATCGAACGTGGTGCGGGAGGAACTGGCGCGCTATCTCAGCACCCATGCCTGCCCGGAATGCCTGGGGACCCGCTTGAATCGCTCGGCGCGCCACGTGTTTGTCGCCGGGCGGACCCTGCCGGAAATCACCACGTTGCCGGTGGGTGACGCAAGCCGCTTTTTCGCCGAGCTGAAGCTGCCAGGTAAGCGCGGCGCAATCGCGGAGAAAATCGTCAAGGAAATCGGTGAACGCCTCGACTTCCTGGTCAACGTCGGATTGAACTATTTGTCCCTGGAGCGCAGCGCGGACACGCTGTCGGGTGGCGAGGCGCAGCGGATCCGGCTTGCCAGCCAGATCGGCGCGGGGCTGGTGGGCGTCATGTACATCCTGGACGAGCCCTCCATCGGCCTTCACCAGCGCGACAACCAGCGCCTGCTCAATACACTCAACTATCTGCGCGATCTTGGCAACACCGTCATCGTGGTGGAACACGACGAGGACGCGATCCGCAGCGCCGACCATGTAGTCGACATGGGCCCCGGCGCCGGCGTGCACGGCGGCAAGGTCGTGTCACAGGGCACGCCCGAACAGGTGATACAGGACCCGGCATCGCTTACCGGTCAGTATCTCAGCGGGCAACGGCGTATACAGGGGGCTGCCGCGCGCACGCCCAACGACCCCGGGCGTCAGCTGCTGATCCGCGGCGCGCGCGGAAACAATCTCAAGGATGTCGAACTGTCGATACCGGTGGGCCTGTTAAGCTGTGTGACCGGGGTCTCCGGCTCCGGCAAATCCACGCTGATCAACGATACGCTGTACCGCATCGCCGCGGCCGAGCTCAACGGTGCCGCGACCGAGCCAGCGCCCTATGCAGCTGTCGAGGGGCTGGACCTGTTCGACAAAATCGTCGATATCGACCAGAGCCCCATCGGCCGCACACCGCGCTCCAACCCCGCCACCTACACCGGCCTGTTTACACCGATACGGGAACTGTTCGCCGGCACCCAGGAGGCACGCTCGCGCGGCTATAAACCCGGACGTTTCAGCTTCAATGTCAAAGGCGGACGTTGTGAAGCCTGCCAGGGCGACGGCGTGATCAAGGTGGAGATGCACTTCCTGCCGGACATTTACGTACCCTGCGACGTCTGCAAGGGAAAGCGCTATAACCGCGAAACCCTGGATATCCGCTACAAGGGCAGGAATATCCACGAAGTGCTGGACCTGACGGTGGAAGACGCCGCGGAATTCTTCAGCGCCATTCCGGTGATCGCCCGCAAACTGAACACCCTGCTGGATGTCGGACTGTCCTACATAAAGCTCGGCCAGAACGCCACGACGCTCTCGGGCGGCGAGGCCCAGCGGGTCAAACTGTCGCGCGAACTGTCCAAGCGCGACACCGGCAAAACCCTGTATATTCTGGATGAACCGACCACCGGTCTGCACTTCCACGATATCGAGCAGTTACTCAAGGTGCTGCACCGCCTGCGCGACCACGGCAACACCGTGGTCGTGATCGAACACAACCTGGATGTCATCAAAACCGCCGACTGGGTTATCGACCTGGGCCCGGAAGGCGGCAACGGCGGTGGCGAAATCATCGCCACGGGCACACCCGAAGAGGTCTCCAGACAGGCGCATTCACATACCGGACATTTTCTCAGGCCGGTACTCGAACGCGAGCGCCGGACATCGGACACGGACGCCGCCTGAACCCGGCGGGACCGCACGGCAAGCGTAGTTTTCGTTAGCCATGAGGCCCGCGAAAACCACAGAAAGTCCGCGAGGATTTGACAAAGCCGTTCGGGTTTGGCGGCGTTTCGGCTACTATGGGCACATGATCGTATTTCCCACCGCGTCCCGCCTGGCGGGACTCATTCTGCTGCTCGGGTGCACCGTACAAGTGCCTGCATTCGCCGACGAGGTTCAGGTGTTCACCGACGACACCAGTGGCCTGCTGTCGTGGAAAGCCCGGCAACCCGGATTCAGCCTGCAGTTCATCCAGTTGCTGCCGGACTACGTGCGCGCAGTCTACAGCGCCCGGGGCCTGCCCGAGGAGGTCGTGGAGCTGATGGCCGGTTACTGCATCTTCGGCACCATTATCAAAAACGAATCCGACCAGCCGTTGAGTTACCGGGTGGCCGACTGGCGTTACCTTACCGGGGATGGCCAGGCCCACCCCATCAAGACAAAGACCGAATGGCTGAAGCAGTGGCAGGACATGGGTGTGGCATTCCGCTGGTCACTGTTGCCCGATGACCAGACCTTTGCGCCCGGCGACTGGAGCCAGGGCTTTACCACGCTGCCTTTGCCGCCCGGCACACCGGTTGCGCTACACTACACTTGGTCCCAGCAAGGAAAGACGTATGAAGGCACCTTTGAAGACCTGCGCTGCGCACCGGCCAAGGCACCCCGCCGCTAGCTGGCCGGCCCTGGTCGCCGCCGTGTTGTGGCCGCTGCTGGCAGCCGCCGGCGCGGCGCGCGCGGAACTGCCGTCACCCGAACTCAGCCACGAGCTCACCAGGCTCGAAACACCCAAACCGGCGCCGGATTTCACGCTGAAAGACATGGACGAGAAAGCGCACTCGCTGAGCGCCTACCGCGGCAAGGTCATTATGCTGAACTTCTGGGCCACCTGGTGTCCGCCCTGCCGACGCGAAATCCCGTCAATGGAGTCCATCTATCAGGACCTGGGAAAATCCGGCTTTGTGGTGCTCGCCGTCAACGAATTCGAAACACCGGATCACGTATTTGCCTACACTGGTCAACTGAGCGTATTTCCCACCTTCCCTATTCTGTTCGACCACGACAGCAAGGTTTCGCAGGCATACGGGGTGAAAGGTCTGCCGACCACGGTGCTGATCGACAAGCGGGGCAGGACTGTTTACCGCGCCGTCGGCGGACGCGATTTTGACCATCCCGAGGTACGGAAAATTGTCCGTGCGCTGCTCGCCCGCGATGCGAGCGATGCAGCAAAACCCGGCTCAGGAGGAGATGCGTCTCGCTAGCAGACTGACGGCAACCAGCCCCCCGCCGAGCACCCAGAAAATGTTGGCGCCACGCAGGTTGAGAATGCCACCTGCCTTGAAGATCGGCGCCTCAAGCCGGGCCGGCTCGCTAACGAGAACGGCGGTTTTGGCAACACTCATATCGGCGTTCAGAGTTGACGCGGAAACCGGCATGGAACCCAACAGGAGCAGGGAAAGCACTGCCCCTGACACGAGATTTTTCACGACATTCCCCTTTCGTTAAGCATATAAGCTGATTCTAATCTAGCAAAATCCCGGCCAATCCGCCATAGTAATTGTTATCAACGAGTTGGGTATTGTTACCGCAGGGAGCGTGCCTTAAAAAGTGTCATTTCACCCGCTGCAGGCACGCTTGAGGGGCAATTATACACACAGACTGTTACTGCCGCGTTACCTCAAAAGTGTCGCCAATCCCCAGATTCAGGGCGCCCGCCGCGCTGCGATTCGCGACTGCGATTTCGACCAGGCCGTTGGCATTCGCATACCAGAAAGGGCTCTGCGATCCCGCCTCGCCGAAGGTAAGCCGCCGCTCACAGCGCACTCCGGCAATTTCAATGCAGGAGCGGGGGGAAAGCTGTTCCGCGCGTAACCCGGTCATGGCATTGCCGTAGCGGTCGACATACACGACCTGGCAGAGATCCGCCGGCCAGTCGGCGAACAGGAGGGTCCGGGGATCGATCGGCTGGCCAGGGACATTCCCGCCACCCGCCAGCATCGCACACACCGGAGCGAACAAATCCCGGCCGTGAAAGCTCGCAGACAGCCCTTCGGGCCGCCAGGTGATTTCAAAAGCAGTCACGCTGGATGCGCGACGAACCACCTGGGAAAGCAAACCATTGTCCGGACCGACGTACCAGCGTCCGTCGGCGTTAACCGCGACGGCGGCCCGGTCACTGCCGACACCGGGATCGACCACGCAGAAGCAGACGCAGCCCCGCGGCAAGTACTGACTGTAGGCCGGCAACAGGTAAGCCGCGGCCTGAACATTGAACGCCGGCAGGTCCGGAAACAGATCAACGACCGCGACGCCGGGCGCCTGCTCATGCAACACCGCCCGCACCTGCCCCAGGTAGGGCCCGCTGCCGCCGAAGTCGGTAAAGGTCGCGATCATGGGACTATGATAGCGCAGCCGGCCCGGCGGTAACGGCGCATTGAAAAAGCCGGGCAAAGCCCGGCTTTTCTGACCCGTTGAGCGCGCAGCCTACTCCGCAGGGGCCTCGGACTCTTCGACCTCACCCGCAGGACGATCGACCAGTTCCACCAGCGCCATCGGCGCCTGGTCACCGGAGCGGAATCCCATTTTCAGAATACGCAGGTAGCCGCCGGGGCGGTCCTTGTAACGCGGGCCCAGTTCATTAAACAGCTTGGTCACCACGTCGCGGTCACGCAGGCGATTGAACGCCAGACGACGATTGGCAACGCTGTCACTCTTGGCAATGGTGATCAACGGCTCGGCGACCCGGCGCAATTCCTTGGCCTTGGGCAGCGTCGTCTTGATGACTTCATGGTCCAGCAGCGAGGCCGCCATGTTACGGAACATGGCCTTGCGGTGGCTGCTGTTGCGATTCAGTTTTCGTCCACTTTGACGGTGACGCATTTTTGTTTACCTACGTTTAAGTCAATCACCCGCTGCGAAGCAGCGGGCACGATTCAAAAATCCCGGCTCAGGCGGATTGCTTTTCGCTTTCCTTGAGACCTGCCGGCGGCCAGTTCTCCAGGCGCATGCCCAGTGACAGGCCACGCGATGCGAGCACATCCTTGATTTCGGTCAGCGACTTCTTCCCCAGGTTCGGGGTCTTCAGCAGTTCCACCTCGGTACGCTGAATGAGGTCGCCGATAAAATAAATACTTTCCGCTTTCAGACAGTTAGCCGACCTGACAGTCAACTCCAAATCGTCGACCGGGCGCAGCAGAATCGGGTCGATGTCGGCTTCGCGGGTTTCCGTATGGACTTCTTCCTTACCCTGCAGATCGACAAATACCGAGAGCTGATCCTGCAGAATGGTGGCCGAATGACGAATGGCCTCTTCCGGGTCGAGGGTGCCGTTGGTTTCGATCTCGATAATCAGCTTGTCCAGGTTGGTGCGCTGCTCGACGCGCGCTGCCTCGACGTTATAGGACACCCGCTTAACTGGTGTATAGCTGGCGTCCAGCTGCAGCGAACCGATCGGGTTGCCTTCGTCACTTCGCTCGGCGCGTATGGTTGCCGGCTCATAGCCGCGTCCCATCTGCACCTTCAGGGTCATGTTGAGCTCACCGCTCTGGGTGAGGTTGGCAAGCACATAGTCGGGATTCACGATTTCGATATCGTGATCCAGGCTGATGTCGCCTGCGGTCACCGGTCCGGGACCTTTCTTGCTCAACTTGAGGGTGGCCGCCTCGCGATTGAACATCTTCAGCGCCACGCCCTTGAGATTGAGCATGATCTCCATGACGTCTTCCTGCACGCCCTCAATGGCCGAATACTCGTGCAGCACGCCTTCGAT
>JAJDOI010000095.1 GCA_022340245.1 Thiogranum sp. | reverse complement strand
TTCTGGGTGCTCTATCAGGCCGAGAAAAATGCCAGGGTCGACCTGACCCGTGCGCGGGAAGAGACCCTCATTCAACTGGCCGACCGGGAACTCTCCGCGGAAGTCGCCACGTTGCACAACGATACGTTGTTCCTTGCGGATCATTCCGCTCTGCACCAATGGCTGGATAGCGGCGATCCCGCCGCCCGGGCAAGCTTCACCGCCGACCTGCTCGCCTTCGTTCGGCGCAGCGAGATGTTCGATCAGGCGCGTTTTCTGGATGAACACGGTCGGGAGCTTGTCCGCATCAACTGGAACGGTGGTCAACCGGAGGCAGTGCCGGCCGAGGCGCTGAGGCGCTACAGGACAAGTCAGACCGCTACTATGTGAAAACGATCCTGAGCGAGAAAAAGGACACCGTCTATTTCTCGCCCCTGGATCTCAATATTGAAAACGGCAGGATTGAACACCCCGTCAAGCCGACGATTCGCGTCGGCACGCCGGTGTTTGACAGCGCCGGGCGCAGACGCGGGCTGATCGTGTTGAACTACCTGGTCGAGCGGCTGCTGGACGAGCTTCGGGCACTTGGCAAGCCACGGCCGGGGGAACTGTGGCTGCTGAATGACAAGGGATACTGGTTGCTGGGCCCGCGGCCGGACCTGGACTGGGGATTCATGTACCCGGACCGTCAGGCGACCCGTGTCGGTGACACCTACAGTCAGCTCTGGCAGCTGATAGAGTCACAACGGCCGCAGTCCCAGCGCATGCTCCCGCAGGGATTGTTTACCTACACGTGGGCGACACAGCTGCCATGGGCGTTTACAGAGCACTGCATCCTGGTTGCGCCTGTACCTACCGAAACCCTCGCGACAAACATGTCCGTGGATACCCGCAACCTCGGTATCACGATCATGGTGCTGGCACTGCTGTTGACCGGTATCAGCGCCGCGTTTTCATACAGCGGCCTGGCGCTGGGCCAGATGCGCAAACGTTACCGGGAGCTGGTTACCAACCTGCCCGTCGGCGCCTACCGCGTGGATCCCGGGGGCGAAGGGCGCTTTCTCGAAGTCAATCCAGCCATGGTCAACCTGTTCGAGTCCGAGTCCAGCGAAGCACTGCTCAAACAGCCTATCAGCGCCTTGTATTGCAGCGCCGACGAACGCACGGCGTTCAATGACAAGATGCTGAAACAGGGCTTTGTCAGCGGCGAAGCCGCGCACCTGCAAAGCGTAAAGGGGCGTCGTGTCGAAGCCGCCATCACCGCCGCCGCCAGGCGCGACGGCCGCGGTAACAGTTTTTTCGACGGCATTGTGGAAGATGTGAGCGAAAGCAGGGAAAGGGAGCGGCGCATCCAGCGCCTGAACGATCGGTTGCGGATGCGCACCGCCCAACTGGAGCGCGTAAACAGGGAGCTGGAGGCATTCAGCTATTCCGTCTCGCATGACCTGCGGGCGCCGCTTAGAGCCATAGATGGTTTCAGTCGCGCGCTGCTGGATGATCACACGCAACAGCTGGATGATACCGGCCGGGACTATCTCAAGCGGGTAAACATCTCCGCCGGGAACATGGGGGTGCTCATCAACGACCTGCTCAAACTGGCACGCATCAGCCGTAGCGATCCAGAGCGCAAGGCCGTCGATCTATCCGCGCTTGCCGGCGAGGTGATGGCCTCGCTGAAACAGGCCGATCAGGAACGTTCTGTTACGTTTTCGGCTCAACCCGGGCTGCACGCCTACGGCGACCCCCGGCTGTTACGCATTGTCATGGAAAACCTGCTTGGCAATGCGTGGAAATTCACCGGCAAGCGCACTCACGCCAGAATCGACATCGGCAGCGTCAAAGAGGGCGCGGAAACAATCTACTTCGTACGGGACAATGGCGCCGGCTTCGACATGGACTACAAGGATAAACTGTTCGGCGCCTTTCAGCGCCTGCATGATGCCAGCGAGTTTCCCGGCAGCGGCATTGGCCTGGCCACCGTGGAACGGATTATTCACAGGCATGGCGGGCGCATCTGGGCGGAGAGCGTGGCGGGAAAAGGCTCGACCTTTTACTTCACGCTGGGAGAATCCGACAACAATAGCAGTTCTGCTGACAGCGGCTTACACGTCTAGCCGCCCAGCAGCACCACCTTCGCCGCGGCGCTGTTCTTGTCTATCTCAATCGATACTTCACAGTACTCACTGTGCTCCTCGACCGGGGTCGGGTCGTCCGCACAGTTACAGCCGGCAATGATCCCCGTGTAGAAGATGCCGGCCTTCGCACTGATGACGCCAGGCTGCTCCGACGTACTGATGATCATCACCTGGATATTGTTGCCCGTCGCGTAGCTGCTCACCGACAGACCCTGCTGCAAGGGCAGCTGTTCCGCGCCCAACTGCTCCAGTTCCGTCTTGAGAACGACTTTGAACTCCGGGGTTCCCCAGGCGTTTAATGCTTTGCTCAGTTGAATCATCGATGCCGTCATCCGCATTTTCGCTTTCTACGAGAAGATGCGGAAAGCCCCATAAGCCAAACCCGCAAACCCCGCCAGGCCGACACCCAGAATGACATGGGCGCCCCGGGTTATCTCGTGCACCGTCCTCTTGATTTCTGCGCGGTCGTTGACGTTGGGAAATTCCGATTCAGGAGCCGGCACACCGAGGAAATCGCACAGCGGCCCCCAGCCCTGATCGACTGAAAACACGAGGAGCCGGTCCCGTGGAACACTGGCCTTCACATCCTCTATGTGCCGGTTATAGTGCGCTATGGCCTTGTCGCGATCATTCATCGTACCCTTGTGAGAGCGTTGCCAAATGAGCTTCCGGGCCATATCGCCAAATCTCCGTCCGAACGGTGTAGTGAATTCGAGCACCTTGAACTGCCACATCGTTTCCGTGAAATAGATCGTATCCACTGTACTGTCATACCAGGCCTCGGCCCCCTTCGGGTGACGGGTTAGCACAACCCTGGCGTCCGGATAGGCAGACACCAGCTCCCTCCATACACAGCACGCCGGATTGTCCAGCGCGGCCGTGTATTTCGCAAACACCTGTTCCCAGTCATGCTGCGTACCGGGCTGGGAATTCGCCACGTTGCGCCAGAAATCCAGGTGCGATTTGTTTTCGGCGTTCTTCAGCACCTCGAACATGTGATAACACGGAAAGCCCAGCTCGTTGAGCGCGGTATAAAGCGATGTTGTGCCGGTACGTCCGAAGCCTGCGCCGATAATTTCCAGAGCCATGGTTGTAGTTTCCTATGACTGAC
>JAJDOI010000082.1 GCA_022340245.1 Thiogranum sp. | reverse complement strand
CCTCACCGACCTGATGCAGGTCGATTTTTCCGGTAACGGCGTGATCAGCATACTGGACGCCACGCAGTTGATGCGCGAGCCGCGACTGTATGCAATGTTCCTGCTGTGGTTGATCGCCGAGCTGTTCGAGCAACTGCCCGAGATCGGCGACCCGGACAAGCCGCGGCTGGTGTTTTTCTTCGACGAAGCGCACCTGTTGTTCAATGACGCCAACGCCACGCTGGTGGAGAAGATTGAGCAGGTGGTGAGGCTGATCCGTTCCAAGGGGGTCGGTATCTACTTTGTTACCCAGAGCCCGTCGGACCTGCCTGACTCGGTGCTGGGACAGCTCGGCAACCGTGTGCAGCACGCGTTGCGCGCCTTCACACCAAGCGACCAGAAAGCGGTCAGGGTCGCCGCGCAGACCTTCCGTCCCAATGCGGAACTCGACACCGCGCGGGTTATCACCGAACTCGGGGTGGGCGAGGCGCTGGTGTCGTTTCTGGATGAAAAAGGCCGGCCGCTGCCGGTGGAGCGCGCCCTGATTCGGCCGCCGAACTCGCAGATCGGCCCGTTGACAGAGGCCCAGCGACAGGAGCACATGGGCCGTTCGCCCTTCAGGGGTCGCTACGAGAACGCGGTCGATCGGGAGTCCGCCTACGAGTTGCTGCAGAAACGCGCCGAGCAGGCGGCGAAAGAGGCGGAAAAGCAGACTGACACCGAACCGGCCCACGGCCGTTCCGGCGGGCGCGCGCGTCAGTCCGCGTTCGAAGCCTTTGCCAAAAGTGCACTGCGCAGTGTCGGCAGTCAGCTTGGACGACAGGTTGCCCGCGGGCTTCTCGGTTCGCTGTTCGGCAAG
The DNA here is from genome assembly GCA_022340245.1 of Thiogranum sp. Lineage (GTDB taxonomy): Bacteria > Pseudomonadota > Gammaproteobacteria > DSM-19610 > DSM-19610 > Thiogranum. The sequence goes on along the minus strand of JAJDOI010000082.1, from coordinate 34,077 downwards.
CGCTGAACGGGCATGCATGGCCGTTCACAGCCGGGCCGACTAGAATACAAGGGTCGTGGTCAGTACTTTTCTAATGAGGAGCTTACAATGATACATACCAGGCTGGCAGTATTGGTTCTTTTGGCGCTTCAAGGCGCTGCATCCTATGCGGGTGAAGCGGTGGTTTCCGCGCAATACCTGGAGGGTACGTGGAGTCTGGATGGCAAGGCGGGCTGTGGGTCGAACGCGGCCCGGATCGTTGTGTTTCACAACAACGGGACGCTTGAAGTGGCCGACGGCGGAGAGGTGAACAGGTTGGGCTTCTGGCGGGTAGTCAAGGACACTATCGTGGCGAATACGCTGACCAAACCCGCGGAGAGAGAGAACTATCACCCGTTTTTTGGTGACAGTTACCGTTATGAATATGTGACACCGACGGTTGTGAAGGCGGAAAAGGATGCCTTTACGCTGAGTATCGGTTCAGACCTGGAAAAAGAAAAACGAGAGGTGACCCTGACTCGGTGTCCCTGAGTTGCGAGGTGCCGGCGGGCGGTTTTGTGATGGGGTGCTCCGGCAACTCGCTGACGGTAACAATGCTATGAAAGCGGTATATCTCTCGCTGGGAATGTTCTTCTTCGCCCTGGGGGCGATCGGCGCCGTGGTGCCGGGCTTGCCCACCACCGTTTTCATGCTGCTTGCGCTCTGGGCGTTCGCGCGCAGTTCCGAGCGTTTTCACAACTGGCTGTATCACCACCCGCTGTTCGGGCCGCCATTGCAGGAGTGGCACGAGTACCGCGTGATTCCGTTGCGCGCCAAGGCGCTGGCCGTCACCATGATGGCGGCCAGCCTGGTCTACCTGGTTTTCTTCACGGCGCTCGGCATGTGGCTGAAATGGGGCACGGCGCTGGTCATGCTCTACGGTGCCTGGTTCATCCTCAGCAAACCCTCGGCGAGACCTGTAACAGAGTAAGCCGACCGGTGCGCAGTCTTCCCATCGATGCGCTTCTGCCGGAAATTCAACAGTCCCTGGCAGACAGCCCCAACCTGGTGTTGCAGGCCGCGCCGGGCGCCGGCAAGACCACGCGCGTGCCGCTGGCGCTGCTTGACGGCGAGTGGCTCGCGGGCCGGAAAATCATTCTTCTGGAACCACGCCGGCTGGCGGCGCGCGCCGCCGCCCGCTTCATGGCGGCCTCCCTGGACGAACGGGTCGGCGAAACGGTGGGTTACCGGGTGCGGCTGGACAAGCGGGTCGGTCCGCGCACGCGCATCGAAGTCGTCACCGAGGGCATGCTCAGCCGCCTGCTGCAGGACGACCCCGCGCTGGAAGGCATCGGCCTGGTGATTTTCGACGAATTCCACGAACGCAGTCTGCCGGCCGACCTGGGTCTGGCGCTGTGCCTTGACAGTCAAAGCGCGCTGCGCGATGACCTGCGCCTGCTGGTGATGTCGGCGACGCTGGAGGGCGAGGCGGTTGCCGCGCTGATGGGCGGTGCGCCGTTGCTCAGCAGCGAGGGACGCAGCTATCCGGTTGAGATCCGCTACCGACCGATGCGCAGCGACTATGCGCGCCAGCGACACGCCTTTTGTGAAGAAGTCGCGGCCCTGGCGCGCCGGGTCGCCGCGCGTGAGCCCGCCAGTCTGCTGGTGTTTCTGCCGGGTGCCGCGGAAATCCGCCAGGTCCATGGTGCGTTGCAGGCGGCCGGTTTGCCGGAGGGCGTCCTGCTCGCGCCGCTCTACGGCCGGCTCGACCCGCACGAGCAGGACGCGGCCATTCGCCCAGCAGCCGCCGGGCGGCGTAAAATTGTGCTGGCCACTTCCATCGCCGAGACCAGTCTGACCATCGAGGGGATACGCATCGTGATCGACGCCGGGTTGGCGCGGCAGCTGCGTTTTGATCCCAACACCGGCCTTGACCGACTGGTGACACTGCCGGTGTCGCGGGCCGCCGCCGAACAGCGTGCCGGGCGCGCGGGACGACTCGAAGCCGGCATCTGTTACCGGCTGTGGTCCGAGCACCGGCACCTGATCGCGCAGTCGCTGCCTGAGGTGCTGCAGGCCGACCTGGCTCCGCCGGTGCTGGAGCTCGCCAACTGGGGCGTCGCCGACTGCACAAAACTGCGCTGGCTGGATGCGCCGCCGGCCGCGCACGTTGCCCAGGCGCAGGATCTGCTGTTGCGCCTGCAGGCCCTCGACCCGCGCGGCCTCATTACCGCACACGGGCGGCAGCTGGCCCGGCTGGGTGTCCATCCGCGGCTGGCGCATATGATGCTCCGCGGCCGGGATCTTGGTTACGGGCGGCTGGCCTGCGAACTCGCGGCGCTATTGAGTGAAGCGGACCCGCTGGGTGGCGCGGACAGCGATATCCAGTCACGCGTCGAGTGGTTGCGCGGCGCGCATGCCGAGCGCGGTGTGCAGCGGGCAAAACGCGGCCAGCTGCGCACGCTGGCGGCGCAGTGGTGCGCCCAGCTCGGTGTTGCGCCTGCGCAGGATGACGCTACCGACCTGGCGCTGTGCGGGGCGCTGCTGGCATTTGCCTACCCGGACCGCATCGGCCAACGCCGCGGCGGGCAGGATGAGCGTTTTGTGCTGAGTAACGGACGGGGTGCCCGCTTTCGCCGCGCCGAGCCGCTGGCGGCCGAAGACCTGATCGTGGCCGCGCACCTGGATGGGGAACGGGAAGCCTGCATCTTTCTTGCCGCGGCACTGCGGCTCGAGCACCTCTATGAATTCCACGCCGACCTGATCAAGGCGGCGAGCTTTATCACCTGGGACGATAAAGCGCAGTGCGTGCAGGCCCGGTTGCAGCAACGCCTGGGGGAACTGCCGCTCGCCGACCAGCCGCTGCCCGACGCCGACAGCGCTGCCGTGCAGCGTGCCATGCTCGATGGCATCCAGCGTCACGGACTTGCCTGTCTGCCCTGGAACGAGGAGACACGCCGTCTGCAGGCACGGGTAAATTTCCTTAACACCCTGGATGCGGCGCACTGGCCGGATTTCTCCGAGTCTTCCCTGCTGCGCAGCAGTGAGCAGTGGTTGCTGCCCTTTCTGAACGGTGTGACGCGCCTGGCGCAACTAAAGCGTGTCGATCTGCGCGCCGCTCTGCTGGCGATGCTCGACTGGCAACAGCAGCAGCAACTCGACAAGCTCGCACCGAGCCACATTCGCGTACCCAGCGGCTCGTCGCTACGCGTGGACTACAGCGCGCCGACACCGGTGCTGGCGGTACGCCTGCAGGAGATGTTCGGTCTCGCCCAGACCCCGCGCGTTGCCGGGGGCGCGGTGCCGGTGGTGCTGCACCTGCTGTCGCCTGCACAACGGCCGGTGCAGGTGACACAGGATCTCGCGGCATTCTGGGCCGGCAGCTACCGGCAGGTGAAGAAAGAGCTGCAGGGGCGCTATCCAAAGCACTACTGGCCGGATGATCCCATGCAGGCGCAGGCGACTGCACGCGCCAGGCCGCGCAAATAATCCGGCGCTGCAATCGCTTCAGCGGGCCGCTTTGCAGTATGATGGCCGGGCAACAAGCCGGGCCGCGCGCAGTCACAGGGGCTCCGGCGCCCGGTTTACACGCAAACGACAATGGAAGAACAATGCGGGAAAGAAGACAGCATATACGCACGGCGTTCCGCGCCCATGTAAAACTCATGCATCCTGGCGTCGGCGAGTTCGACGTCGAAATGCGCGACATGTCCGATGGCGGTCTTTTTCTACTCACCACCAGACACGATGATTTCCCTATTGGCGAATTGGTGCGGATCCAGGCGCTCGATATCGAAGACGCGCCGGTGCTGACGGCCCGCGTGATGCGGCACGAAGCCACCGGCATCGGCCTGATGTTTACCGAGGACTAGTCGCCCGTGAGCTGGCTGGACCGCATTCCCTATAGCGTCCTCGTACCCTTTGCGCTGTTCCTGACTTTCGCGCCGTTTGTGCCCGAGCCCCACCTGTGGGAAAAGCTGCAAATGCTCGCTGCGGGGACGCTGGTCAAACCCATCGATATTTTTGACCTGTTCCTGCACGGCACACCGCTGGTGCTGTTGATCCTGAAACTGCTGCGTGCAGCCGGCAAAGGCCGCGATTCCTGATCAGGACGAACAACTGACCTGGATGCCGCCGGCCCAATCGGAAGCGGCGCCGGCGCGGCTGTTTATCAGCTGGCTGACTCTGTCGCCCGGGGCATGGCCTGTTGCGCGCTGTTCGGGGGCGCGGTGGCGCTCGAGCGAAACTCCCGTGTGCATTCCCGGCCGGCGCGCCACTCGATATGGCAGTCCAGGTCCATCTGCAACGCATCGCTGGCGCTGTTCAACAGCGCCAGGGGCAGAGCTTGCTCGTCCAGCAGCCAGAGTTCGTAGCGATCGCTGAACGCAAACGGCACGTTTGTGTGGTGGGCGAGCAGGTATTCGTAGAGGATGGCGCCACGGTGCTCCAGAGGCGCTGGGCATAACAGGTGGGTGTCATCGGCGATCACCGCCCTCGGTCAGGCGCCCGCCGCGAAGCTGTTCTTGCGCGCCATGTAGTTGCTCACCAATGCCTCGATACTGTCAGCGGCATAGGGCCGCAGGCCGCTCAGGACCATGCTCTTGGCGCCGCGACCGATGACCTCGTTGCCGGATTTAACCGCAAATTCCAGATGGGCGTCACCGCGTTTTCCGTCGATATCCAGGCGCGCACCGCTGAGTTCGAGCCGCGGCGCGGTGAAATCCAGGCGCTCGAGTTCAATGCTCATGCTTTCGTAGATGACCAGTGGGCGATCGGGGTTGATCATCAACTGGTGCTTGGCCATCAACGGCACCAGTATGTGCGGAAAGGTCTGCCCCGAGAACTGGACATAACAGCGTGTGATGGCGCCGATGATGTCGGGATCCCTGGTGCTGGGGCCGGAACGCTCCATGCTGAGGCAGGTTTTGCCGTGGCTGTCGCGGACCTGAACCGACGGCGCCGTGGTTTGCGGAAACTCCAGCGTGATACCGTCGCCGACCATGCCGGAAAACACCACGCACATTTGCTGACTGAGGCCGTAGCGTTCGAGTGCAACGGAAAACAGCAGGTCGCCGGGGACGCAGAAGCGCTTGGCGGCGACATCGTGAATGGGATTGAAATCGCCGGCCACGCCCTTGGCGAAGTCGCTGGCCTGCTGGCGGGTAAAATGGATGCGCGTGTCTTCGCCGCAATAGTAACTGTCGAGTTGCATGAATGGATCCTGCCGGGTGTTCAGAAAGGTGCCTGGCTGTAGAACGTGCTCGGCCGCCCGCTCGCGGGGTGCCTGAATGTCAGGGCGCTGGCGTGCAGCAGCAGGCGCGACGCCTTGCTGCGCGCATCAACCGAGCCGTACAGCCTGTCGCCAAGGATGCTGTGCCCCAGCGACTGCATGTGTACGCGCAACTGGTGGCTGCGGCCGGTTTCCGGCCGCAGTGCGACACGGGTCGTGTCGTGAGACGTGTCGTGCGCCAGGACCCGGAAGCGGGTCGTGCTCGGTTTGCCCAGCGCGTGATCGACTTTCTGGCGGGGACGATTGGGCCAGTCACAGACCAGTGGCAGGTGAATTTCGCCGACGGGCAGCGCCACCCGGCCGTCTACGACGGCAACATAGTGTTTGCGTATCCGCCGTTGCTGAAACAGACCGTTAAGCATGCGTTGCACGTGCTTGCCGAGAGCGAACAGCATCAACCCCGAAGTTTCCATGTCGAGCCGGTGCACACACTCGGCGTGGGCAAAACGTTGTCGTGTGCGTGTCAGCAGCGAGTCCTGCTTGTCGGCGCCGCGCCCGGGCACCGACAGCAGTCCACTGGGCTTGTCCAGCACCAGCAGGGCATCGTCCTGGTAGATCAGCGCAAGACCGGTATCCGGCGGTGGGTTGTACTGCTGCACGTGACTGGTTCCAGGACCTGTGGAAACCGCCAGTTTATCCGCCTGGCGGGATATTCTCCAGCGATGCGGCGAGGCGAAGATGATGGGCTGCCGGCGTGCGAGCCGTTAAACTGTCGCCATGTTGCAATTTGTCGATGTTGGCCTGCGCCGTGGTGCCAGGCTGTTGTTTGATCACGCCGGTTTCCAGATTCACCCCGGGCAGAAGGTCGGTGTTACCGGTGCCAACGGCACGGGTAAGTCGAGTCTGTTTGCCCTGCTGCGTGACGAAGTCCATGCGGACAGTGGGGAAGTGCGGATCCCCGCTGACTGGCGGATAGCCCATGTAGCGCAGGAGCTCGCCAGCAGCGAACGCACCGCCATCGAATTCGCTGTCGACGGCGACACCGGCTTGCGCGACCTGCAGCAGCAGTTGCTGAGCGCGGAGCAGGGCCGGCAGGGTGAACGGCTGGCGGAATTGCATGCCGCCCTGGAACAGATCGGCGGTTACACGGCGCACAGCCGCGCGGGCCGTTTGCTGCATGGTCTGGGTTTCAGCAATACTGATCTGCAGCGGCCGGTGAGCGCTTTTTCGGGCGGCTGGCGCATGCGCCTCAACCTGGCGCAGGCGCTGATGTGCCGTTCGGACCTGCTGCTGCTGGACGAGCCCACCAATCACCTCGACCTTGACGCGGTCATCTGGCTGGAGGCCTGGCTGCGCAACTATCCGGGTACGCTGCTGCTGATTTCCCACGACCGCGAGTTTCTCGACAGCGTGGTCGGCCAGATTCTGCACATAGAACACCAGCTCGTGCGCCTGTACACCGGTAACTACTCGGCGTTTGAACGCTTACGCAGCGAACGTCTCGCCGGTCAGCAGGCGGAATACCGCAAGCAGCAGCGCGAGATCGCCCACGTGCAGTCCTATATCGATCGCTTCCGCGCCAAGGCCAGCAAGGCCAGGCAGGCGCAGAGTCGTCTGAAAGCCCTGCAGCGCATGCAGGAAATCGTGCCCGCGCACGTGGATTCTCCATTCCACTTCGCCCTGCGCGAACCGGCAAGACTGCCACAGCAGTTACTGCGCCTCGAGCACGCAAGCGCCGGCTACGGCGGGAAGCCGGTGATCACGAATCTTCGCCTGAGCCTGTCACCGGGTGACCGCATCGGACTGCTGGGGCCCAATGGCGCGGGCAAGTCGACACTGATCAAGTTGCTGGCCGGCATGCTCGAGCCGCTCGACGGGCAGTATGAAACGGCGCGCGATCTGAATACCGGCTATTTCGCCCAGCACCAGGTCGACCAGCTGCATCCCGAACATTCCCCGCTGGAACATCTGCAGCAGATCGACCCGGGCGCGCGCGATCAGGATCTGCGCGATTACCTCGGTGGCTTCGGTTTTGGCGGCGATCGCGCCGCCACGCCGGTGGCGCCGTTTTCCGGCGGCGAGAAGTCGCGCCTGGCACTGGCGTTGCTGGTGTACCGCCGGCCAAACCTGCTGCTGCTCGACGAACCGACCAACCACCTCGATCTGGAGATGCGCCAGGCGCTGGCCCAGGCACTGCAGGATTTCACCGGCGCGATGGTGCTGGTGTCGCACGACCGTCACTTGCTGCGGGTATGTTGTGACGAGCTGCTGCTGGTGCACGACGGCCGCGTCGAGCCCTTCCCGTTGGCCCTCGACGAGTATCCGCAGTGGCTGACCGCGCGCAGCCGCGAGGAGGACGGCGGTCAGGCAGCGGACGGCCCACAGAGTGCCGCGGCGCGCAAGCAACAAAAGCGCGATCAGGCCGAACAGCGCAAGCGCCTGCAGCCGCTGCGTAACAGGATCAGCAGTGCGGAGCAGGCGCTCGAGAAGGCGCAGGTGGCCAGGGCGCATCTCGAAAACCAGCTGGCTGACACGCAACTGTACACGGATTCCGCCAAGGGCAGGCTCAAGGCCTTGCTGCTGGAAAAAGCCGAACTCGACAGCCGCTGCGAACGCCTGGAACAGGACTGGCTGGAGGCCAGCGAGGCGCTGGAAGCCGTGCAGACGGCGGATGGAGCGGGCGAGCGCGCCTAGTCGGAAACCTTGCCACGCAGGGCTTTGGTGCGTCCGTGTCGGGTTTTGCTGTCCAGGCGTTTTTGCCTGGAGCTGCGGGTGGGCCTGGTGGCGATGCGTTTCTTGCGGATCACAGTTGCCTGCCGGATGAACTGCGCAAGCCGCTCGCGCGCGGCGTCGCGGTTTTTTTCCTGTGTGCGGTGCTGGCTTGCCTTGATAACCAGCACACCATCCTTGCTGATACGCCGGTCCGCGCGCTCCAGCAACAGTTGCCTGAGGTCTGCGGGCAGCGAGGAGTTGGCGATATCAAAGCGCAGGTGGACGGCGCTGGCGACCTTGTTGACGTTCTGTCCCCCCGGGCCCGGCGCGCGCACCGGGGTGATCTGGATTTCGCTATCCGGAATACTGGTCTGACTGGTGATTTTCAACATATCGGCGGGTAAAAAAGAACCCCGCGGCAGCGGGGTTCCAAAGTAATGGGCGTTACAAAGGATTTAGCTCTGCGGCATTACCTTTGCGGCCTGCAGCCCTTTTGGACCCTGCTCGATTTCGAACTCGACCGTCTGACCTTCGGCGAGTGTCTTGAAACCGTTCCCCTGGATGGCGGAGAAGTGTACAAACACATCATCGCCGCCGTCAGAGGGAGCAATAAAGCCAAAGCCTTTGGATTCGTTAAACCATTTAACGGTACCTGTTGTCATGAAGATTACCTCAATCAAGTATTAAAAAGTGCTTGTTCAATTGCCGATCGTTAAAGGTAATGTTCAGGAGTTACCTAGTGGTTCTTCTGAGGCGACCTATAGAACGTGCAACTAAATTTTTCCGTTACTCCCAATCAGGGACTGATCGCCGGTCGAGTCCGACGAACAAAGTAACGCCAATAGTATATATGAAATTCCGAAAAAAACACTGTCGTGAAGACGAATTCACTTTTGTGAAGCCGGGTTGCCGTCTCAGGTCGCTACCAATACCCGGAGCGCGTCCAGGCGCGGGCTGATGGCTTGCAGGACGTTCTCGAGCAACTGCAGTTGCTGTTCGAGAAACGTAATCTCCTCGTGACGCACGCTTGGATTGACCCGCGATAGTGCGCGCAGCCGGTCGATTTCCACCCGTAGCGCCTGCCGTCCGTGGCCGCTGGCGGCGGCTATCAGGGCCGGCGCGCGGGCTGCCGCCTGCTGTTCGCAGACCTTCAACAGGCCGCGCAACACCTGCTCCCGGGCGTGCACGATCTGTTGCGCGGTCTGGCTGTTGACTGTCACGTGCTGCGTGGCAATCAGCGCCGGTGTCAGCGTTTCGTCGTGCAACTGACCTTGTTCATCGACAACCACGCGCAGCAGGGTCGGCGGCAGATGGTGGCGGTGCGTCAGTTCGTGGTGGCTGCCCTCGATAATGTATACACATTCCAGTAACAGGCAGCCGGGTTGGGCACCGGCATACTTGACCGCGCATACGGCGCAATTGCCGAGTTCGCTGCCGAGCAGCATCCCCATGGTATCCCTGACCATGGGATGCTCCCAGCTGAGGTACTGCGTGTCTTCGAAGGCCAGGGCAACCTCGCGCTGGTAGGTAATGGTCAGCCCCTCGTCGGGCAGGCCCGGTACCGGGTGCAGCATGTGCTCGCCGGGACGTGCAATCAGGCAGCCTTCGCTGTGCACCAGGGTGTCGACGCCGAAGGCGTCGAGCAGGTCATCCATGTAGGCGGCCAGCAGCGTGGCGTCTTCCATTGTCTGTGCCTGTGTGCACAGGCGGTCGGCATCGGGCTGGCGGCAGGAGTTGTACTCCAGCAGGCGGTCGCGGCCGCGCTGCAGCGTCTGGTTGAGTTCGGCGTTCATGCTTGCGGCCTGTTCGACAAGCGCATTGAGCGGGGATTGCGGCGTGCGCAACAGGGCGAACAATGCCTCCTGTTGCCGTGCAAAGACCTGCGGTCCTGCCGGGCAGGTGTGCTCGAAGGCCCCCAGGCCCCGGTGATACCAGTGAAACAGTACCGCCTGGGCGCTGTGCTGCAGGTAGGGCACATGGATCTGGATGTCGTGCATCTGGCCGATACGGTCCAGGCGGCCGATGCGTTGTTCGAGCAGGTCGGGATTCAGCGGCAGGTCGAACAGCACCAGGTGATGGGCGAACTGGAAGTTGCGCCCCTCGCTGCCGATTTCCGAACAGATGAGCACCTGTGTCCCGACCTCGCGGTCGGCGAAGAATGCGGCCGCGCGGTCACGTTCCACCAGCGTGAGTCCCTCGTGGAACACGGCAGCGTGGACGCCGGATTTGTCATACAAGGTGTCGGCGAGTTCGACCGCCGTGCGCGTGTGCGCGGTGATTACCAGCACCTTGTCCGGTTTCAGCGCCGCGAGCGTCGCCGACAGCCAGCCCACGCGCGGATCGCACTCAGTCCAGGCGGGTGTCTGACCGGTATCGGCATACACGCGCTCGGGACAGGCCAGGCGACTGGCGTCGTCGCTGTCGCAGAGGGCTTCGGCCAGGCAGTCCGCGTAGGCCGCGGGCAGGGCCAGTGGCTGCGCATCGAGTGTTCGTCGAGGAAACCCGCGTACCGCCGAGCGCGTATTGCGGAACAGGATGCGCCCCGTGCCGTGGTGGTCGAGCAGGCGGTTCACCAGCGTCTGACGCGCGGCGCGGTGTTGGTCGCTGCCGACCGGTGTATGTTGCAGGGTATCCAGCAACGTATCGGTGTCGTTGTCGCGCAGGGACTGCTTCAGGACGTCGCGTCGCCCGCTGTCGAGCGGTGTGTCGTTGAGCAGCTGCTCGACGGCTTCGGCCACCGGCTCGTAGCGCTGCTCTTCGCTGATAAAGGTCTCGAGGTCGGGGAAGCGGTGCGCATCCAGCAGTCTCAGCCGGGCGAAATGGCTGGCGCGGCCGAGTTGTTCGGGCGTGGCTGTGAGCAGCAGCACGCCGGAGGAACGAGCCGCGAGTTGTTCTACCAGCCGGTATTCGCGACTCGGCTGCTGCGGTGACCACTGCAGGTGGTGGGCCTCGTCAATGACCAGCAGGTCCCAGTCGCCGTTCAGAGCCTGGTCAAAGCGCTGCGGCGAACGCACCAGGAAGTCGAGACTGCATAGCACCAGTTGCTCGCTCTCAAACGGATTCTCGGCGAGACCGCTGTCCTGCACTGCCTCGCAGCGTGCTTCGTCGAAAATGCTGAACATCAGGTTGAAGCGGCGCAGCATTTCCACCAGCCACTGGTGCACCAGGCTTTCCGGCACCACAATCAGCACCCGTCGCGCGCGCTCGGACAGTAACTGCTGATGGATAATCAGGCCTGCTTCGATAGTCTTTCCCAGCCCGACCTCATCGGCCAGCAACACCCGTGGCGCGAAACGCGCGGCCACCGTATGGGCGATGTACAGCTGGTGTGGAATCAGACTGGTGCGGCAGCCGGTAAGACCGTAGAGATCGGATTGTGCCAGGCGATGGCGGTGGGACCAGGAACGGTAGCGCAGCTCGAACAGATCGTTGCGGTCTATCTGGTAGCTCAACAGGCGTTCGCCGGGGCGGTTCAGCTGGATATACGGGTTCAGTGCCCGTTCTTCGATTTCGATGTGCCGGCCCTGTTCATCCGTACCCCGGTAGGTCAGCAGGCTGTGCCGCTCGATGACGCATTCGACCACCAGCGCGACATTGTCGCTGCCGAGAACTGTGTCGCCGGGCACGAAGCTTACCCGCGCCAACGGCGCGGTCTGCCGGGCATAGGTGCGCGTCTCCCCACTGGCGGGAAACACCAGGGTGACGGTGCGGTGTTCGACGCCCACAACCAGACCCAGGCCCATGTCGAGCTCGGCACTGCTGACCCAGCGCTGGCCGGGGACGAATTCCTGCACGTATGACCTCTGAAGCAGAACGACGGGCCGCTATGGTAGAGCAAAGCGTGGGCGCGGGAAATGTTTGCTGCTAGAATTCGCGCTTTTACGGGAAACCGGATGGCGCAGTCGCCGGCAAGCCGGAAGTTCGGGAAATGAGACAGAAATGAAAGCGAATGAACTGAAGAAAGGCATGGTCTTCGACAACGACGGCCGCAACATCGTCGTCAAGCAGGTCCAGGTGCAGGCGCCGTCATCGCGCAGCGGCAATACGCTGTACAAGGTCCGCGGCCATGACGTGGCCACCGGCCAGAAATTCGAACGCAGCTTCAAGGGCGAGGAAACAGTCGAGCCTGTGGATATCGCCCGGCGCGCCGTGCAGCTGCTGTACCGTGATGCCGACGGCTGCACTTTTATGGACGGCGAAACCTACGAACAATATACGGTGTCCGAAGACGCCGTGGCAGACGAGTTGCCCTTCCTCAGCGACGGGCTTGAAGGCATAACCGCCCTGATCACCGATGGCAGCCTGCTCGCCATAGAACTGCCCGCCAGCGTTACCCTGGAAATCAAGGACACGGCGCCCGCCATGAAGGCGGCATCGTCATCCGCGCGTACCAAGCCTGCAACTCTGAGCACCGGCCTGGTGGTGCAGGTGCCGGAATACCTGACGCCGGGCGAGCAGATCAAGGTGAATACCGAGACGCGTGAATTTATTTCGCGGGCGTAAGCGGGCAACCAGTGACGATGGCGGGACTCAGGGTGTGCCGGCAGGCGGCGTTTTCAATTGCCGAAGCACGTTGTCGAGGCGGGCGAGAACATTCAGTTTCTGGCCCTGGTCCGGTAAAAACCGGCAGTTGATGACAGCCTGCGGCGTGATTCGGCGGTAAATCACTTCTTTCGCGTGTGCTTCTTCCCAGCCGCCGAATCGGGCGATTTGCCCGCAGGAAGATCCTTCAGGCAGCAACGCCCTGAGGGGTTGCTTGTTTCACAGGAGCATAGTCCCTCGCGGGTGTTGCGGATTACGTACTCTCTTGTGGCCGGCAATTGCAGCGCCTCGGATCTGCTGACGCCGAAACAGTAGCAAACCATCGCGTCGGGCGAGTCTTCTTTTACGCCGACCAGTGTTCTGAGGTCAACTTTTCGAATTTGCGAACCATCCTGCCCGAAGTACACGACATCGCATTCGGGGTCGTCGCAAAAATAGTAACCCTGCACCCTGCTGTTCCACATCCAGGGTTTGCGGATATGGTGCAAAAGCGTTTTCACCGGCACGTTCGAGTACTCCAGTCCGTTGACAGGACAGCGGCGCCTGCTTGGCGCAATTGTGTCTTCGCGGGGTGTGGAGCAACAATGGTTCATGGTCTTTTCCTCGTGGCTGCCTGTGTCATCCCACCTTGGGCAAATGCTGCAACGACTCCTTGATCGCTGCCTCGGGGTACTCGAAATTCTCCAGTTCGCCGCTGAGGTAGCGATCATAGGACGTCATATCGAAATGGCCGTGACCGGACAGGTTGAACAGCAGCGTCTTCGGCTCACCGGTGCGGGCGCACTCTTGGGCCTCGCGTACCGTCGCCGCGATGGCATGGCAGGACTCCGGGGCGGGCAGGATGCCTTCGCTGCGCGCGAACAGCACACCGGCCTCGAAGGTTTCCAGTTGTGGTACTGCCATGGCCTCGATCAGTCCTTCGTTGTAAAGCTTGCTGACCAGCGCGGAGTCGCCGTGATAGCGAAGCCCGCCTGCATGAATGCCAGGTGGCATAAAATCATGACCCAGTGTGTACATGTGCATCAGCGGCGTCAGACCGACCGCGTCCCCCCAGTCATAGGCGTACACCCCCCTGGTCAGGGTGGGGCAGGAACTGGGTTCGACGGCTACCAGGCGCACCTGTTTGCCGGCGGCCTTGTCGGCGAAGAACGGAAAAGCGATACCGCCGAAATTGGAGCCGCCGCCGCAGGGTGCGAACACCATGTCGGGGTAGTCACCGACCAGCGCGAGCTGTTTTTTCGCTTCTTCGCCGATGATGGTCTGGTGCAGCAGAACGTGGTTGAGCACCGAGCCGAGCGCGTAGTTGGTGTCCTCGCGCCCGGCTGCTTCCTCGACGGCCTCGGAGATGGCGATGCCCAGCGAACCCGGGGAATCCGCGTGGGCGGCGAGGATCTGGCGGCCCGCCCCGGTCATCTCGGTGGGGCTGGGAAACACTTCGGCGCCCCAGGTCTGCATCAGTGAGCGTCGATAGGGCTTCTGCTCGTAACTGACCTTCACCATATAGACGCGCACCTCCAGGCCGAACATCTGTCCGGCCAGGGCAAGTGAGCAGCCCCATTGGCCCGCGCCGGTCTCGGTGGTCAGGCGCTTGATGCCGGCCTGCTTGTTGAACCAGGCCTGCGCCACGGCGGTGTTCGGCTTGTGGGAACCCGCGGGGCTGACCGCTTCGTTCTTGTAGTAGATCTTCGCCGGCGTATTCAGCGCAGCCTCGAGCCGGTGCGCGCGGTACAGCGGGGATGGGCGCCACAGGCGCAGTGCTTCGCGCACCTCCTCGGGAATGGCGACCCAGCGCTCGGCACTGACCTCCTGCTCGATCAGGCTCATGGGAAAGATCGCGGCCATCGCCTCCGGCGGTACCGGCCGGCCGTCCGGCCCGAGGTAGGGATCGGGCGGTGTCGGCATGTCGGCGACGACGTTGTACCAGTGGGTGGGCATCTGTGCTTCGGGAAGCAGGATCTTGGTCTGCATCGGCAGTTCTCCTCTTGTTGTGCAAGCCGACCCGCACCGGCCGGCGCTATTCCGGGATGCGGGTCACCCGGACCTCGACCGAGAGTTCCGGGCGTATGTTTGCCGACCCCACAAAAGAGCCCGCAACCGGGGGAATGGCTTCCGGGTGCCGGTGCACCGCCGCCGCGATATGGTCGCCGCTGACCACGAGGCCGCTGCTGGGATCAAAACCGCGCCAGCCCGAACCCGGCAAATAGACTTCCGCCCAGGCATGGGTGGCGGTCTGCCCGTCGGCTGCAGCCTCGTTCAGTACATAACCGCTGATAAAGCGGCCGGCGAGGCCGCAATGGCGGCAGATCTCGATAAACAGCGTGGCAAAGTCCCGGCAGGATCCGGTACCGCTGGCCAGTGTCACGGCCGGCGACTGGACGCCGGGCGCCTCGCGCACCTGGTAGTGGAGCTCGTTGGCGATCTTGCGGTTTACCGACGTCAGCATGGCGATGGTGTCGACGCCGTCGCTCGGATTGCACAGACCGGCTACCCAGTCTTTCACAACGGCCTGGTCCTGCGGGAATATCAAGCTCTGATAGGGTGCCAGGTCGATCTGTTCCGCCGGATCGTACTCGAAGGGAAAACGCCGCGCATTGTCCTCGAGCACAAATTGCAGCGGCTCTTCCTCGTAGTGCTCGACCACCACGTCGCTGGCGATGACGAGGTCCTGGCCAGGCTGCATGAAGTTGACCACGGCCACGGAATTACCATAGACGTCGCGCTTCCAGCGGATCTGGAACGCCGGGCTGATGTCCAGTTGGGATGACACCACACGCAGATCGTGGCCGTCGCGCGGTCGCAAGTGCAGGGTATGCGGTAACAGGGTTACCGTCTCGGCGTAGTGGTAGCTGGTCAGATGTTGGATGTGGATGCGGCGCACAAACCTGATTCTAGAGCACCGGCCGGCTAAATTATATCCGCGCTGTTCTGCGATGCGCGGGGCGCCGGCTGTCAGTGGGCCGTTCGCGACATTTTGACAGCGCATCGGAACTGCGAAACACTGCCTGCCGTGGAAACCGACAACGGCAGTTTTGATGCGGCGGTTCGTGCGCACGACGAGGCAGTCGCCGCCTGTGGGCTGGATATCTGGATAGGCGCCGAGCCGACTTTCACCAACCGCCTCTCCGAGTCGCCCGAATGGCTCACCGACGCCCTGGGCGAAACCAAGCAGACCTATGCCTGCCACGTCCTTGAGCGCTTGCACGCCGGCTATCCCGGCGCCTTCATCCTGCGCACCCTGGGGCGTCAGTACCCCGGGGAAGAGCGGCCCCGCTGGAGTCTGGGCCTGTACCGGCGGCGAGACGGTCTGCCCCTCGCAGACGGGTTGCCCGCCGACCCCCTCGGTGCGTCGTGCTCCTGTGACGCGCAACAGCTGACCGCCTTCTGGCAGTGCCTGGACACCGCCCTGGACGGGGATGGATGGGCCGCGACGCGCTTTCGGGTCGAGGGGGAGATGCACCTGCGGGTGTTGTTTCGCCTGGATGCGCAGCCACCGGTGGCCGACCCCGCAGCGGATGTCCGCCTTGGCCGGACGCCACTCCAGGCGCAAGCCATCCCCGCGGACGGTGTGGCCGATGGTCTCGTCGCCGAGGGCCTGTACCTGGTGGCGCTCGGCGGGGCGCCCACGGGCCCCGCGGGCAGCCAGCAGCCCTGCATTGAATTGCCGTGTTTCCCCGGGGTCGGGGTGTTTCTCGCTTTTCTCGAACGCGTTGCCCGGGCAGCGCGTGAAGCCGGGGTCGGCGCACTGGTATGGCGCGGATTTTCGCCGCCGGTCGACGAGACCGTAGCCTGGACCACGCTGACGCCCGACCCCGCGGTCGTTGAAGTCAATGAAGCTCCCGCTGCCAGTGTCACCGAGTTTCTGGATATGAGCCGCAGGCTGTATGCCATCGCCGCGGCCGAAGGCCTCGCGCCTTACCGGTTGAATTACAACGGCGACATTTCGGACAGCGGTGGCGGTGGACAGTTTACCCTCGGTGGCCCCAGTCCGGCGCGCAGCCCGTTCTTCGTCGCGCCCCAGCTCATGACCCATCTGGTCAGCTATCTGAATCACCACCCGGCGCTTTCCTACTGGTTCGCGCCCCTGTACGTCGGCAGCTTCAGTCAGTCGCCCCGTGCCGATGAGAACGTACTGGAATCTTTCAGTGAGCTGCAGGTGGCGCTGCAGCAGCTGGCCGCCACGCGCGAGCCGGAACCGGAATTCATCTGGCGAAGCCTGGGGCCCTTTCTGGTCGACACGTCCGGGAATGCCCACCGCAGCGAAGTGAATATCGAAAAACTCTGGAATCCCTGCCTGCCGGGCCGGGGCTGTCTCGGCCTGGTCGAATTCCGTGCCTTTCGCATGCCGGTCGACGCGGAAACCGCGGCTGCCATCGCCGCCATGCTGCGTGCACTCGCAGCGATGCTCAGTCGACAGGAGGCATATCAGCCACTGGTTGAATGGGGCAGCCGTCTGCACGACCGTTTTGCGTTGCCGTTCTACCTGCGCCAGGATCTGCGCGCGGTAGTGACTGACCTGGAGACCGCCGACCTGGGCCTGGGCACGCCGATTACCGAGCGTCTGTATGCCGACGACTGGCGTCATATCGGGCACGCGGCGTTTGCCGGCTGCCGGCTCGACGTCGACCAGGCCATTGAATTCTGGCCGCTGCTGGGTGATGCCGCTGCGCAGGCGGGCGGCTCGCGCCTGGTTGATGCCAGCACGACGCGCCTGCAAATCACCCTTCGGCCCTGTGGAGACCATCCTCCGGACCTGGAAGGCTGGCAACTGCTGGCCGGTCAGTACCGGATCCCGTTGCGTCGGGAGCAGGACGAGTCCGGGACCGTGCTCATTATGGGGTTGCGCTATCGTGCCTTCATGCCCTGGACAGGGCTGCATCCGGGGATCGGCGCGCAGGTGCCGATTGTGCTGACCCTGCTGCCGCCCGCTGCGGCGCAAGGGCTGCGAGTGACGCTTCACGACTGGCAGCCGCAGGCCAAACCCTATGACGGTCTGCCCGACTCGCTCGCGGAGGCGCAAAGGCGGACACGTGAGCGCTTTGTGGTCGAGGAAATCGGGCAAAGCGACGCACCCGTCGCCGTCATCCCCCCGGATGAGGCGCTGAGTGACTACTGCTTCGACCTGCGACGCACCGGGTAGTCAAGCGCCAGCGTACCAGCGGGCATGCCGGTACCGGGAGGGGCCACAGATAGCGGAGTGTCTTATAATCACCCGCTGACTCACTCAGGAGCATGGGCATGACATCAATCGGTACCCCTCTATCGGCAACGGCAACCCGCGTTTTGTTTTGCGGCGGTGGCGAACTCGGCAAGGAAGTCGTAATCGAGCTGCAACGGCTCGGGGTGGAGGTGATCGTGCTCGACCGCTATGACCATGCCCCGGCGATGCAGGTCGCGCACCGCAGTTATACGGTGTCCATGCTCGACGGCGCCGCCCTGCACGCCATCATCAAGCAGGAGCAGCCGCACTATATCGTGCCGGAAATCGAGGCTATCGCGACCGACACGCTCGTCGAACTCGAGGCCGAAGGCTTTAACGTGATTCCAACCGCGAGAGCGGCCCGTCTGACCATGAACCGCGAAGGCATTCGGCGGCTGGCGGCGGAGGAACTGGGGTTGAAAACCTCGCCGTACCGGTTTGCCGCCACGCGGGAGGAGTTCGACAAGGCGGTTGCCGAGATCGGCCTGCCCTGCGTGGTGAAGCCGATCATGAGCTCGTCCGGCAAAGGTCAGAGTACGCTCAGAACCCGCGCCGACATCGATACCGCGTGGAGTTATGCGCAGGCCGGCGGACGCAGCGGCGCGGGCAAGGTGATTGTCGAGGGTTTCGTGGACTTCGACTACGAGATCACCCAGCTGACCGTCAGGCATGCCGGCGGCACCAGCTTTTGCGAGCCTGTCGGACACCTGCAGGTCGACGGTGACTACCGACAGTCCTGGCAGCCCCAGCCGATGTCCGCGCCGGCGCTGGCCGCCGCCAGGGACACCGCCGCAAAAATTACCGAGGCACTGGGCGGTCGCGGCATATTCGGTGTCGAGCTGTTTATCAAGGGGGACGAGGTGATTTTCAGCGAGGTATCGCCGCGCCCGCACGATACCGGCATGGTCACCATGATCTCCCAGGACCTGTCGCAGTTTGCCCTGCACGCCAGGGCGATACTGGGACTGCCGATCCCGAACATCCATTTTCACGGGCCGTCGGCTTCCAGTGTGGTACTGGTGGAAGGTGAGTCGCGCGAGGTTCAGTTCGGTGCGCTGGAAAAAGCGCTGGCGCAGCCTGATACCCAGCTGCGATTGTTCGGGAAACCCGAGGTCAGTGGCCAGCGCCGCATGGGCGTGCTGCTGGCCAGGGCGGAATCGCTCGAGGCGGCGCTGGAAAAGGCGAAAAACGCGTCCGCCCAGGTGGCCGTCAGCTTGTAGCAGCAGCGGGTGCGCTGGCGCGCCGCTAGTGGAGCCGCTGTCCGGTCTGCTGCGCGCTGCTTGCCCGCGACGTGCCCGTCGGTCTGTCGAGGCTTGTTGTGCGGCTTTCCTCTCCCGGGTGTTGTATGACCTGTTTGTACAGCTCGCTGTAGCGGGCCGCGCTGCTGGTCCACGAAAAGTCACGGTGCATGCCGGCGATGACCAGTTTCCACCAGTCGACACGGTCATTGCGGAACAGGTTGAGGGCGCCCAGACAGGTGGCCAACAGCGCCTCGGGGCTGTCCTCGTCGAAGCAGAAGCCGGTGGCGCTGTGATCGCCCAGCGTTTGCTCGTTGAAGTCGACCACGGTATCGGCCAGCCCGCCGGTGCGCCTGACGATTGGCACGGTGCCATACAACTGGCTGTACATCTGGTTGAGGCCGCAGGGTTCGTAGCGCGAGGGCATCAGCAGGGCGTCGGCGCCGGCCTCGATGCGGTGGGCGGCCTGTTCGTCATAACCGACGGTCACAGAGAGCTGTTTGGGGTAGCGCCGGGCCGCCGCCTGCAGCTGTTCCTCCAGCGCGGGGTCGCCGCTGCCCAGCATGACCAGCTGCACCGGCTGCTCGAGCAGGGTGTCGATAATGTCGAGAACAAGATCCACGCCCTTCTGTGACACCAGCCGCCCGACGTAGCCCAGCAGCATCGGCTGGGAGCTGATCGGCAGGTCGTGGTCGCGCTGCAAGGTGAACTTGTTGAACAGTTTGTTCTGCAGGGTATGGACATCGTAGCGGCGCGCGATCCAGCGGTCGGCAGCGGGATTCCAGATGTCGGCGTCGATGCCATTGAGGATGCCCGTGAGGCGGTCGGAGCGGTATTGCAGCAGGCCTTCAAGGCCATAGCCGAATTCTTCCTCGCAAATTTCCGTGGCGTAGGTCGGGCTGACGGTTGTCACCCAGTCGGCATTGGCAATGCCGCCCTTGATGAACGACAGCATGTTGTAGAACTCCAGGCCGTCGATCGACCAGAGCGTATCGGGCAACTCCAGGGCCTTCATGGTGGCGGCAGGAAACAGGCCCTGGTAGGACAGGTTATGAATACTGAACAGAGTTGCGGGGCGCTGTGCTTCCTGAGACAACAGCACCGGCACCAGGCCCGTCTGCCAGTCGTTGCAGTGCACCACCTGCGGCCGCCAGGCCGGGTCGGCCTGTCCCAGCGCCAGCGCCACGCAGGCGCGGGCGAACAAGGCAAAACGCTGGGCGTTGTCCGGCCAGTCGCTGCCATCGGCCTGCACGTAGGGATTGCCCAGGCGGTTGAACAGCGACGGTGCATCGACCAGGTAGAGGGGTACCGCGCTGTCAGGCAGCTGGCTGCGCAGTATTCGGACCGGATCGTCACAGCCGCTCAGGGTGAGTCGCGAGACCTCCTTGAGTCCCTCGGCTTGCTGGATCGCCGCGGGGTAGGCCGGTAACACCAGGCGTATATCGTGTTCCAGTTGCAGCAGCGCTTTGGGCAGACTGCCGCTGACGTCCGCCAGGCCGCCCGTTTTGATGAGCGGGTATGCCTCACTGGAGCAAAACAGGATATCCATAAAAGCCCTCCATTCGGGGACCATAATATACACGGAATCAGTTGATAGGCCAGACTGTCCCGGAGAGCCGCAAGGCGCGGTCGGGCGTCCGGCAAACTGTTATAATGATCCGGCTGAATTCCTCATCAGAGAAAGGGTTTTTTGGTCTATGCCGGCAGCAAAGCCACTGTTTTCCTATCGTCCGTACTGGGCGCAGCGCTTCGGCACCGCGCCGGTACTGCCGCGCTCGCGTGCCGAAATGGATGACCTGGGCTGGGATGCCTGCGACATCATCCTGGTCACCGGCGACGCCTACGTGGATCATCCCAGCTTCGGTATGGCGGTAATCGGCCGGGTCCTGGAGGCGCAGGGTTTTCGCGTCGGTATCATTGCCCAGCCCGACTGGACATCGGTGGGCGATTTCGCGGCGCTGGGCAAGCCGAACCTGTTTTTCGGCGTGACGGCCGGCAATATGGACTCCATGGTCAATCGTTACACCGCAGACCGCAAAATCCGCTCCGACGACGCCTACACACCCGACGGCCGCGGCGGCAGCCGGCCGGACCGCTCGGTGCTGGTGTATGCGCAGCGCTGTCGCGAGGCGCACGCCGATGTGCCGCTGATCATCGGTGGCATCGAGGCCAGCCTGCGGCGCGTTGCGCATTATGACTACTGGTCCGACAAGGTGCGCCGATCGGTGCTGATGGATGCCAAGGCGGACCTGCTGGTCTACGGCAACGGCGAGCGCCAGATTGTCGAAATTGCCCATCGCCTCGCCGCGGGCGAGCCGATCGACGCCATTACCGACGTGCGTGGTACGGCTTTTGTCTGCAGGCAGACGCCGGAGGGCTGGGCGGAAATAGACTCACAGGATATCGATGAGCCGGGCAGCGTCGATGCGCATCCGAACCCGTACGCGGCGCAGCCCGGTGAGAACAAACCCGGGTGCACTGCGGACAGCCCGGGACAAAAGGTGGTTCGCTTGCAGCGCCATGTGCGTATTGACAGCGAACGCAGCGTTATCCGGATGCCAGCCTTCGAGGCGGTAAAAAACGACCCGATCCTGTATGCCCACGCTTCACGGGTGCTGCACCTGGAAACCAACCCGGGCAACGCCCGTCCGCTGGTGCAGCGTCACGGCAGCCGGGATGTGTGGCTCAATCCGCCGCCGCTGCCCCTGACCACCACGGAGCTGGACCGGGTGTTCGAGCTGCCCTATACGCGCCAGCCGCACCCGGGTTACGGGCAGGCACGCATCCCCGCCTACGAGATGATCCGTTTTTCCGTCAACATTATGCGCGGCTGTTTCGGCGGCTGTACCTTCTGTTCGATCACCGAACACGAAGGACGTATCATCCAGAGCCGCTCGGAAGACTCGATTGTGCGCGAGATCGAAACCATCCGCGATACCGTGCCCGGGTTTACCGGCATTATTTCCGACGTGGGCGGTCCGACCGCCAACATGTACCGGCTGGCCTGCAAGAGCCCGAAAATTGAAGCCGCCTGCCGCCGGCCGTCGTGCGTCTACCCGGGCATCTGTTCCAATCTGAACACCGACCATGCGCCGCTGATCCGTTTATACAAGCGCGTGCGCGAGTTGCCCGGCATCAAGAAGGTGCTGGTGGCCTCCGGCCTGCGTTATGACCTGGCGGTGACATCGCCCGAGTACGTCAGGGAGTTGGTTAGCCATCATGTCGGCGGCTATCTGAAGATTGCACCCGAGCACACGGAAGATGGCCCGTTGTCGAAAATGATGAAGCCCGGGATAGGTGCCTACTATGAGTTCAAGACGCTGTTTGACAAGTATTCACAACAGGCCGGCAAGGAACAGTACCTGATCCCGTATTTTATCGCCGCACACCCCGGGACCACCGACGAAGACATGATGAACCTCGCAGTATGGTTGAAGCGCAATGGTTTCCGTGCCGACCAGGTGCAGACCTTTTTACCGTCGCCCATGGCGACAGCCACGGCCATGTATCACTCGGGCCGCAATCCACTACGCAAAATCCGCCGCGCGAGCGAGGTCATTCCTGTTCCAAAGGGGCTGAAGATGCGGCGTCTGCACAAGGCTTTCCTGCGCTATCACGATGCCAATAACTGGCCGCTGTTGCGCGAGGCGCTCAAGCGCATGGGGCGTGCAGACCTGATCGGTAACGGCAAGCGTCACTTGGTGCCGGCGTGGCAACCGAAAGGCACCGGCGAGCAGGCATCGCGTGGCAAACGCCCGGGCGCAAAAAAAGGCCGGACCTTTCGTACCCAGCATACCGGCCTGCCGGATGCCACCAACGGGAAACCGGAATCAAAGCACACCGCTGGAGCCGGGCGCCGCTAGATGACCGGGACCGGCGCAATATTTTGCCTCGAGGCAAGCGGGCTCGGCTGTGTGCGCGATGACCGATCGTTGTTCGAGGATCTGTCTTTCCGACTGTCATCGGGCCAGGTGCTGTTGCTGGAAGGGCGCAACGGCAGCGGCAAGACCTCGCTTTTGCGTCTGCTGTGCGGCATGCGCCAGCCGGACGCGGGGGAGATCCGCTGGGACGGCGAGGACATATTCGGGCTCGGCCCGGACTACCACACGCATATCGCCTATGTGGGCCACAAAGACGGCGTGAAACACGATCTGACCGCGTTCGAGAACCTCAAGCTGGCGCGCGGGCTGGCCGCGCCCAACCTCGACACCAGTATCGAAGACGCGCTCCGGCAGGTCGAGTTGTGGGGTTTTGACGACGTTGCGGCAAGAAATCTCTCTGCCGGGCAGCAGCGGCGCCTGGCGTTGGCCAGACTGCTGGTAACCCGCGCAAATCTGTGGATTCTTGACGAACCCTTCACGTCGCTCGACAGTCGCGGCATCGCCATCGTTGAGACCCTGTTCTCCAATCATGTCGCGCACGGTGGTATGCTGGCGGTCACTTCGCACCACCAGGTTCAACTGGGCGACGCTGAAACCATTCGCATAGACCTGTCATCATGAATACACCATCGCTCAGTCGGGCCTTTGCACTGTTGTTGTGGCGGGATTTGCTGCTGGCTTACCGGCGTCGCACGGAGATGATCAATCCCTTGCTGTTTTTTGTCCTGGTGACGACCCTGTTCCCGCTGGGCATCGGTGCCGACCCGGCACTGTTACGCCAGGTGGCGCCGGGTATTATCTGGGTTGCCGCGTTGCTGGCGGCCATGTTGTCGCTGGACAGTGTGTTCCGTTCGGATTTCGAGGACGGTTCGCTGGAGCAGTTTCTTATCAGTGCGCAACCGCTGTCGATCCTGGTGCTGGCCAAGGTTGTCGCGCACTGGCTGATCACCGGGTTGCCGCTGCTGATCGTGGCACCGCTGCTCGGTTTGCTTCTGGATCTGCCGGCGGCCAGCATCTCGACCCTGCTGGTGACGCTGGCACTGGGCACCCCGGTGCTCAGCATGATCGGTGCCATCGGCGTGGCACTGACGGTGGGCCTGCACCGGGGAGGCGTAATTCTCTCGCTGCTCGTGTTACCTTTGTATATCCCGGTGCTGATATTCGCCGCCAACGCCGTGGAGTCGGCCGGGGCGGGCCTGCCCATTGTGGCGCACCTGTCGCTGTTGACGGCCCTGCTGGTGTTGTCCACGAGTCTGTCACCACTGGCCACCGCGGCCGCCCTTAAAATCAGTCTGAGTTGAGCCATGCTGCGTTTCTTTCACCAACTGGGATCACCAAAACATTTCTACCGCATTGCCGGGCGCTGGATTCCCTGGCTGGCGGCGGCCTGTGCGGCATTGATGCTGATCGGGCTCTACCAGGGCATGGTGGTTGCGCCGCCCGATTACCAGCAGGGTGACAGTTACCGCATCATGTTCATTCATGTGCCCAGCGCCTGGATGTCGTTGTTCATTTATATCGTCATGGCGGTCGCCGGCGCTATCGGTCTTATCTGGCATATGAAGCTGGCCGAGGTCATCGCCATCAGCAGCGCGCCCATCGGCGCTTCGTTTACGTTTCTGGCACTGGTGACGGGTTCGATCTGGGGCAAACCGATGTGGGGTGCCTGGTGGGTGTGGGACGCGCGGCTTACCTCGGAACTGATTCTGTTGTTTCTCTACCTGGGCGTGATGGCCCTGTACAGCGCCGTCGAGGACAAGCGCACCGCGGCGCGGGCCACGGCAATACTGGCGATTGTCGGCGTGGTCAATATTCCCATCATCCACTACTCGGTGGAGTGGTGGAATACCCTGCACCAGGGACCCACGGTGACCAAGTTCGGCGCACCGTCGATCGATCTGCGCATGTTGATCCCGCTGCTGGTGATGGCGGTGGCATTTAAACTTTTTTACGCCACGGTGGTCTTGATGCGTGCACGGGTGGAAGTCCTGCAACGCGAGCGCAACGCCCAGTGGGTGCGTGAACTGGTGGATATCTCATGACCCTGCAAGAGTTTTTTCACATGGGCGGGTATGCCGTCTATGTCTGGAGTTCCTACGCCATCGCGCTGGTGGTACTGGTGGCCAACGTCGTGGCGCCGATCCTGCAGCGCCGCAAGCTGTTTGTGCAGCTGGCGCGGCGGCAACGACGAGAGAGGAGAGAGTCTTGAGAGCGGCACGTAAAAAACGCCTGTACCTGATTCTGCTGGTTGTGGTCGGCGTGGGCGTCGCCGCGGCGCTGGCGTTGAATGCCTTCAACCAGAACCTGATGTTTTTCTATTCGCCGAGCGAGGTGAATGCGGGCAAGGCGCCGCCCCATCATCCGTTCCGACTCGGTGGCCTGGTAACCGATGGCAGCCTGAAGCGCCTGCCCAACGGGCTGACGGTGCAATTCGATGTGACCGACCTGCAGAAAACCGTGAGCATCCAGTACACCGGTATCCTGCCCGACCTGTTCCGCGAGGGGCAGGGCATTGTCGCTCACGGACAAATGCGTGATGACGGTGTGTTTGTCGCCGACGAAGTGCTGGCCAAGCACGACGAAAAATATATGCCGCCGGAAGTCGCCGCATCGCTGAAAGACGCGCACGACAAGGGCGTGACCGCCGTCAAGGCGAAGGAGGCTGGACTATGATTCCTGAACTCGGTCATTTTGCCCTGATTCTGGCACTGTGCCTGGCCCTGGTGCTGGCCGTGGTGCCGTTGCTCGGTACTTTCACCCGCACGCCGGCCTGGGTGGCGCTGGCCCGGCCGCTCGCCTGGGGACAGTTCCTGTTCCTGGCACTGTCCTTTGCAGCGCTGGTGCACGCGTTCCTCGCGGATGACTTCTCGGTGCTGTACGTGGCCAATCACGGTAACACGCAGCTGCCGGAGATTTACAAGATATCCGCGGTGTGGGGTGCCCACGAGGGCTCGCTGTTGCTGTGGGTGCTGATCCTGTCCGGCTGGATGGTGGCGGTATCGCTGTTCGGTCGGCACCTGCCCGACGAGGTGCTGGCGCGGGTGTTGTCGGTCATGGGCATGGTCAGCATCGGTTTCCTGTCGTTCCTGTTGTTCACCTCCAACCCGTTCGAACGGGTGTTCCCGATACCCGCCGAAGGCGGCGAACTCAATCCGCTGCTGCAGGACCCCGGTCTGGCGATCCATCCGCCGATGCTGTACATGGGCTATGTCGGTATGTCGGTGGCGTTTTCCTTTGCCATCGCCGCGCTGATCGGCGGGCGCCTCGATGCCGCCTGGGCGCGCTGGTCGCGCCCCTGGACGCTGGTGGCCTGGGTGTTCCTGACTATCGGTATTGTGCTCGGCAGCTGGTGGGCCTACAACGAACTGGGCTGGGGCGGCTGGTGGTTCTGGGACCCGGTGGAGAACGCCTCGTTCATGCCGTGGCTGGCCGGTACGGCGCTGGTGCATTCGCTGGCCGTTACGGAGAAGCGCGGTGCCTTCAGGCGCTGGACCGTGTTGCTTGCGCTGCTGGCTTTTTCGCTCAGCCTGCTGGGGACCTTCCTGGTACGTTCCGGGGTGCTGACGTCGGTGCACGCGTTTGCTTCCGATCCCGCACGCGGCCTGTTCATCCTGATGTTCCTGCTGCTGGTGATAGGCGGTTCGCTGTTGCTGTATGCGGTGCGTGCGCCGGATATCTCGCGCGGCGGCGGGTTTGCCGCGGTGTCGCGTGAAAGCTTCCTGCTGGGCAACAACGTGCTGCTGGTGCTGATGACGGCGCTGGTGCTGATCGGTACCCTCGCGCCGCTGCTCTATGACGCCCTGGGCTGGGGCAAGATATCGGTGGGCTTTCCCTGGTTCAACAGCATGCTGGTGACCTTCATGCCATTGATGGTGATACTGATGGGCATCGGTCCGCTGACACGCTGGAAGCAGCAGGCGCCCGCGGAGCTGTTGGGGCGCCTGCGGCTGGCGGCGGTGATCAGTGTGGGCGCCGGTCTGGCTGTGGCGTTGCCGCTGCTCGGCGACTCGTGGGCGCTGGGCCTGGCGCTGGCCCTGTCGGTGTGGTTGCTGACCACGTTGCTGATGGGGTTGCGCCAGCGCCTGCGCGCCAAGGGTGGCGTCGCCAGCCTGTGGACGGATCTCGCCGGGCGTGGCGGGCGCAGCTATTACGGCATGTGGCTGGCCCACCTGGGGGTGGCGTTTTTCATTCTCGGTATCACCGTGGCGACCCAGTTCGATATCGAAAAAGACGAGCGCATGAGTCCGGGGCAAAGCGTTGAGGTGGCCGGATACGACTTCCGTTTCGATGGTGTGAAGGACGTGCAGGGGCCCAACTACCGGGCGCACCGCGGCACGTTGCAAGTTACCCGCAACGGCGCCGAGGTGGCGGTGCTCTACCCCGAAAAACGCGTCTATCGGGTGCAACGAAAACCCATGACAGAGTCAGGTATCGACGCCGGGTTCATGCGCGATCTCTACGTCTCTCTGGGTGAGCCGCTGGATAACGGCGACTGGAGCCTGCGGCTGTATTACAAGCCGCTGGTGCGCTGGATCTGGTTCGGCGGTCTGTTGATCGCGGCAGGCGGCCTGTTGGCGGCCAGCGATCCGCGCTACCGGCACCTGCTGCACCGGCGTACCGTCGGTGGCGCAGTGCCGGCCGGGGGACACGCCTGATGCCGCGTTTTGTTCGCTACCTGCTGCCGCTGGTGCTGTTCCTGGCCATGGCCGGGTTGTTGTACCGGGGGCTCAGCATCGATCCGCGGCTGGTGCCCTCGCCACTGGTCGGCAAGTCGGCGCCGGCGTTTTCGCTGGCGCGGCTGGAAGATCCGGCCGCCACGCTGAGCAACGCCGATTTCAAGGGCCAGGTTTCGCTGCTCAACGTCTGGGCGACCTGGTGCGTATCGTGCAGGGCCGAACACCAGGTGCTCATGCAACTGTCCAAGAGCACGGATGTGGCCATCTACGGACTGAACTACAAAGACGAGCGTCCCGCGGCATTGCGCTGGTTGCAGCAGTTCGGTGATCCCTACCGCGCCAACGCGTTTGACGCCGACGGTCGGGTGGGTATCGACTGGGGCGTATACGGCACTCCTGAAACTTTCATTATCGATAAACAGGGCGTGATTCGTCACAAGCACACCGGGCCACTGACCTGGGACATTGTGCAGCATGAAATCATGCCGCTGGTTAAACAATTGCAGGCGGAGACAGGATGAAGATAGGGCGTTTGCTTATTGTCGGACTGTTATCGATCCGGGTGCTGCCGGCGCTGGCGGGCGTGGAGATGTTCGATTTCACTGGCAATGTCAACGAAGACCGCTACATGGCGCTTATCAGTCAGCTGCGCTGCCTGGTATGTCAGAATCAGTCACTGGCCGATTCCGACGCGGACCTCGCGCACGACCTGCGCGTGGAAGTTTATGAACATATGCAAAAGGGTGAGAACGACCGGCAGGTCGTCGATTTTCTGGTATCGCGCTACGGGGATTTCGTTCTGTACAAGCCGCCGGTCAAGCCTTCAACGTATCTTCTCTGGTATGGACCCTTTGTACTGCTGGCCCTGGGAGTGATCATCGTGGTGCGCAACATACGCCAGCGCGGACGTCAGTCGGAGACAACCTTTTCCCAGGAAGAGCAGGCGCGTATCGCTGCCCTGCTCAATGATGAGCGGGACGGGGAGCGTGGCAAATGACGGTCTTCTGGATGTTGGCGGCGCTGCTGGTGGTCGTCGCCATGCTGTTTGTAATACCGCCTCTGCTGCGCAAACCGCGCACGTCCGGGGTACAGGGAGACGCCCTCAACGTGCGAGTGATCCGCGATCAAGTGAGCGAACTGCGGGCCGATCTCGAGTCCGGACGCCTGGACGAGACCGCCTACGCGGCTGCGCGAAGCGATCTCGAGCGCGAACTGCTGGACGACGTGGAAGCGGGTGAGACCGGGTCCCCGGGCGAAGCCGGCAAGGGGCGCTGGCTGGCTATCCTGCTGGTGGTGCTGATACCGGCCATGGCGGTGGCGCTCTATCAGCAGATAGGTACGGGCGGCGCGGTGCAGGCGATCGAGGCCGCAGAGTCCGGCACACCATCCATGCCCGGTAAGCATTCGCTGGACGCGATGGTTGCCCTGCTGGCGGAAAAGATGCAGAAGGATCCGGAAAATGTCGAAGGCTGGACCTTGCTGGGGCGCAGTTACGTTGCGATGAACCGTATCAATGACGCTGCCGACGCCTACCGGCATGCGCTGCAGCTGTCGGCAAATGACCCGGAAGTGCTGAGCAGTTACGCCGATGTCCTGGTGGCGGTAAACAACGGCGCATTCACCGACGAGGTGGGTCAGTTGCTGGACAAGGCACTGGCCGTCGACCCGCACCATCCCAAATCCCTGTGGCTGCGCGGCCATTGGCGGTTCCGGCACAATGACTACGCCGGTGCGATCGAAGACTGGAAAGCGGTCATGCTGGCGTTGCCGCCCGGTGACGAGAACCTTGCGACCATTGAGCAGCAGATCAGGACAGCTCAGAGTCGGCTCGGTCAACCACTCGACGAAATCGTACCCGCGGCGGCACAGCCGGATACGACCGGCTCGACAAAGGTTGCGGCTGGCGGTTCGGTGCGGGTTCGCGTGTCGCTTGATCCCGCGCTGAAGGACAAGGCCTCGCCGGATGACACCCTGTTCATCTACGCGCGGGCCGTGCAGGGTCCGCGGATGCCGCTGGCCATTGTCCGCAAGCGCGTCGCGGATCTGCCGGTCGACGTGACGCTTGATGATTCAATGGCCATGTCGCCGGCCATGGTGCTGTCGAAATTCAGCCAGGTGATGGTTGGTGCGCGGATCTCCAAATCCGGTCAGGCGATGCCGGCAAGCGGCGACCTGCAAGGTTCGGTATCCCCGGTCAGTACCGATGGCGCCGAGGTGGCGATCACCATCAGTGAGGAGTTCACGCCGGCTGGACCGAAACCGGTCGGAGCACCGGCGGCGGCTGCCCCGGGCGATTCAATCAAGGTGCACGTTGCGCTGGCTCCGACGCTCGCTGCCAGGGCATCGCCGGATGACACCGTATTTATCTTTGCCCGTGCGGTGCAGGGTCCGCGGATGCCGCTGGCCATTGTCCGCAAGCGCGTCGCGGATCTGCCGACCGACGTGACACTCGATGATTCAATGGCCATGTCCCCGGCCATGGTACTGTCGAAGTTCGGCGAGGTGACTGTCGGGGCGCGTGTGTCCAAATCCGGTCAGGCAATGCCCTCGAGTGGCGACCTGCAAGGATCGGTATCCCCGGTCAAGACCGATGGTGCGGAAGTCACCGTCAACATCGACCAGCTCGTTCCCTGAACCAGGACAAGCCGCCAGTGCGGACGGACAATAAAGTCTTTAGCTGACCGGGTTGGCCCCGCAATCACCGCTACGGATTGTGATCTGTACCCAGCGAAGGCATCAACTAATACGATGATTGCTCCAAGGTTAAGTCGCATGGTGTTTGTGATGCCTTCCCCACGCACCTGCCGGATTCCTGCCTTAATCGACTTTCGCCCGATCCGCTGGTGGTTCACTCAGTATCTTTTTGCCCGAAAACATGGCGGAAATCAGATTGCCGCCTTCGCGCAGCTCGGTCACGACGACCGCCAGGATATGAAGCAAGGCGAAGGCCAGCAGCACATAGAAGCCGTAGTAATGAACAGTGATGAAGGGTTTGCGGAAGGCACGCATTGCCTCGTAGGCGGTCTCGTCATACATCTCCTTCGTGTAGGGCACCAGCGTCGCCGGATCAACGCCCGGAGCAGCCACCCAGCCGGCAATCCACGCACCGATGGGCGGGTAGAACAGATCTGTGCCTGCCAGTACCAGCCCGGTGACGGCCTGTGACAGCAACAGCAGCAGCAGCAGGCTAACTGCGAGGCGCCCGAGCGGGTTGTGCCCGAGGTACTGACGCGGCCGTCCGGCCTTGAAATCGGCAAGGTAACCGCCCACCTCGTTGAGGTAACCGCGTCCGCCAGGCAGGAGCGCCCGCCAGCGTGCATAGGGTCCGCCGATAAAGGCCCAGACCAGGCGCCACGTCAGGTTCAGCGCGAACACATAACCGATCCAGATATGCACGGTCTTCAGCAGGATCTTGCCGTCGTTGGTCACGCCAAGCGCTTCGTCATTGAGGATGGCCACGCCCACGGCAATCAGCCCGAGCATGCACAGCAGGTTGATCCAGTGGAACCAGCGGACGCTGGCGTCCCAGACGGAATAGGTTTTAAGATCGGCCATGGCAGCGCTCCCGTTTTCGCGTTGACTGTGAGTTCCTAATCATCTTTTCCTCTGATGCAAACGCAAACCCCCTGTCGAGCAGGGGGGGTTATGAAGCTGATGAGCTATGCCGGGCTGTTACCTATAGCCACCCGGACCGCCGCCGTAACCACTAGGGCCACCACCATAACCGGGACCGCCACCATAACCGGGACCGCCACCATAGCCGGGACCGCCACCATAGCCGGGACCGCCACCATAGCCGGGACCGCCACCATAGCCGGGACCGCCACCATAGCCGGGACCGCCACCATAACCGGGACCGCCACCATAACCGGGACCGCCACCATAACCGGGACCCCCACCATAGCCGGGACCGCCACCATAGCCAGGACCACCACGATAATCATCATAGCGATCATTATTGTTACCGCCCATCCACCTGGATGGATTCATCATATTGTTATTACCGTTGTTGTTACCGCCCATCCACTTGGATGGATTCATCACGTTGCCCATATCCATCGCACCGGCCTGGTGGGCAAGCAGTAAGCTGGCCGCCACAATAAGTACCCTGAATTTTATTTGCTTGTTTTGCACTGTGTATTCCTCCGTATAAATGTCATTGCCACTGGACAAACGATGCTACCGGTCTTGCTCACGACTAATCGCAATCGTCAGCAAGGTCGAGAGCGCGACGCTCAACCAATGTGGTTTTGTGTGCGCTTCCATTCGAAAGACTCTCCGTTCAGGCAGTCCTCGATTGAGGGCTACTTGGCAAGTTTTGTCCATTCCAATCGGGTTGTCTGTGCGTTGGCGAACATATGGCCTGTTTGGTCCAAACATGGCGTACGGGTGTGTGCGCTAAAAAATGCCTTGCTATGTAGCTGCCGCCTGACGTTACCTTCCACGCGACTGCCGTCGGCAGCACGTGAAGTCAGGCGCGGCCCGCCTCCAAGAGTGGCTTCGCGCCGCAGACAACGGGGTGTCGATCCCTGCTGTGGGCAGAAGCGGCCAGTGAACGACATTCCTCAGCTTTTCGTGAAGGTTCGGAACACGGCAGTACCGGCCTCTGGATAGCTCCGGGAGCCATATTTTCCACACTGGATTCCGCCTGGATTCTGCCGTTACAGAAGGAGCGGAGGCACTTGTGCGCCCCGGCCGAAGATAAGTCTCTCAGACAAGCAAGGAACTCGTACCGTGGAAGTACAGGAAAGTGTCAAGATCACCCTGGCCATTCTAATTCTGCTCTCGCGCCTGGGCGATATCGGGTCGACGTACCTGGCCTCGCCCAACCTGGAGCTGGAATCCAATAGCGTCATCCGCCGCCTGCGCTGGCCGTTTGCCGTGCTGACAATACTGGTGTTCATCATCCCCTGGTGGGATGTCGGTTCCGGTATCGTGATCATGGTGGCTTCGTTTCTGGTGGCCGCTTCGAACAGCAGCAAACTCTGGCTCATCCGCGCCATGGGGGAAACCGAATACCGTGCGCTGCTGGTGCGCATGGCGGCCAGTGCCAGATTGGTGCCCAGCCTGATCTTCAGCCTGATGCCCGCTTTGTTCATGAGCATCCTGGGTGCAACCGTAATGTATCTGTATCCCAGTGAAACCACCGACCCCGGGTACCATGTGGGCCTGGGTGTCGTGGGCTATGCGCTGGTGGTTGCCTGGTACGGTCCACTGACTTTCCTGCGTTACCGAAAGGCGGGCCTGACACAACAAGCTCAGATGAGCAGGCAGTAGCATCAAGAGGGTACTGATCCCTTTTGTCCTGCAAGGCGTTCACGGTGCGGACCTTGCTCGCCCGCGATCCTGTTAATGATTCCGTAGGCGTTTATTCTGAGGCGGATTTGTAAAGATCCCGAGACGGATCTCCAGGATTCCTTTCTACAACTGGCGTCGCACGCGGGCCGGGCGTGCCCCTGTCAAGGGGCAAAGTCGACGGGGTTACCAGGCAGTTTCATATCACGCCGGCGGCAGTGGGGGACAGTAGAGCACGCGGCCTTGCATAAACGGTGACTGCTGCTGCCCAGGCCGCATGAGCAGGCCGTCAATCCTGTCCCACGGCCCCGTCGCAGCGGACCTTATTTGTTGCGCTTCGCGCATTTGCCGGACGGTCGAAATCGGCCACTTCCAGACCGTCAGAAGTATCAAAATCCAGCGCAAGTGGGACATTCAATCCCCTGCAACGTGATGTCAGGTGACCGAAACCTTGCCCTCACTGAACCAATTCGATCTCGCTCGGCTCCTTGCAGCGAGGCTCAGCGATTGGCGACGAAAAACCGACTCAGTGCGCCGAAAAGTCAAAACTCTGACCGCCGACACCATGTAAGTTCTTGATTGTGCGCTGGCACACACTTTGCAATCCAGTAAACGCTTATAAACCCTGTGTGCAACTTCACTTGTGAGACTGAGCGGATGAATGACTGGACGCTGTTTTTGATTGTATTGAACCTGACCTTCCTGGCCCCGGGTGCACTGGCCCTGTGGATCGCCCGCCGCCAGCGCCGTCGCGCATCGCTGTGGGCAACGGAGCCGCAGGGCAGTGGCGCCGCCAGGCGCTGACCGGGAAACCCGTGCTCCATCACGGGTTTTTCGCAAGAAAAAGGACGCTCAAACTTCCTGGTGAATGAGGTCATCAGAACGCCTGCATCTCCGGTGCCGCACTCAACTTATCTCGCACGACCCGCTGTCGTTCCCCAAAACTCATCCCGCTATACGCAGCAGGATTGCGATGCCGACTACGTGCAATCACGCTCCTTGTACAACCTGTTCGACGCGGCGCAGAAGTCACGGCTTGATGCTAATGCGCCGCGGCCGTGGGGCCGTGCTCGAAAGCAGTGAAGGAGCGCTGGTATGTGGTGCTCGAGCGGGTACACTCCGAATACGGCGCCGGCGTTCGCCAGGCCAACCAACGCCTGGAATCGGACGCCAACGCGGTCCCCGTGACTGGCGACTCGCCGGTGCGTTCGGTAGGGTGAGATGGGGAAGGGGGCGCCCGCACGGTACCCCCTTCCATACGCCAAGCCACCGCGCACAGACTGCGCGGCTTTTGAACTTGCTGTAGACGCGGGGATTAACGGCGTCTATTCTCATTGTAGACTATTGA
>JAJDOI010000055.1 GCA_022340245.1 Thiogranum sp. | reverse complement strand
ACCGCCCTCCTGGGCCATGGCAATGGCCAGCCGCGACTCGGTGACGGTGTCCATGGCGGCCGACAACAGGGGGATGTTCAGGGAGATTTCTTTGGTCACTCGGGTCGACAGGTCGACGTCCTTGGGCAGCACCACGGAATTCGCAGGCAGCAGGAGAACGTCGTCAAATGTCAGGGATTGCTCGGAAATACGCAGCATGCGGCACACCGTGATCGGCTTGAAATTTAGCGGGTCATTATAGAATTTGCAGCCCTGCCGGTAAACCGCTTATCCGGCTGTCTTGACAGAAAAAACCATACGGAACCGGGTAAGGAGGCAGTGCGCAGGGCCCGGCCGGACACCACGTCGCTACGCCGGTGGACCCGGGGCCGCCGGCATAACCGGCGGGCGCTAGACGATGGGTGGCTCTTCGTCCAGTGAGGGGTGCACGGGAAGATCGTCGGCACGGAAGGCTTCGACGGCGTTCTCCGCCTGCCGGGACGACTCGAAACGGGCGATATGGAACAAGGCCTCGCCCTCGTTGACTAACGGCAGATTCTGGCGGCCGATAATGATGCCGCCGACACTGCTGACGACTTCCAGCTCCTGGTGACTGAACGGGTCGGCGATCACGCCGATGACGTCCCCCCGGCGCACGCGCGTCCCCAGCCCCGCCGTCACCCGCAGGAGGCCGCTGCGCCCGGCACGCACCCAGCTGCTCGCGCGCGCCACCAGCGGCTCCAGCGGCTTACCGGCGCGGCTGGTCCTGGACAGCATTTCCAGCTCGCGCATCACCGAAACAATGCCCTTCAGGCCGGCGCGGATGCAGTGCTCGTTGAAACGCAGGGCTTCGCCGGCCTCGTAGAGCAACATGGGCACGCCGTGTTCGGCCGCGGTCTCGCGCAGCGAACCGTCCCGCAGGTTGGAATTCAACAACACCGGGACCTGGAACGCGCGGGCGAGACGCGCCGTCTCGGGATCATCGAGGTTGGCACGCACCTGCGGCAAATTTTCCCGGTGTATGGCGGCGGTATGCAGGTCGATACCGTAGTCGCTGTTGGCGACGATAGTGTTGAGAAACAGGTGGGCCAGGCGCGCGGCCATCGAACCGCGGTCCGAGCCGGGAAAAGAGCGATTCAGGTCGCGCCGGTCGGGCAGATAACGGGAGCGGTTGAGGAAGCCGTGAACATTGACGATGGGAACCGCAATCAGGGTTCCCCGCAGCCGCGCGAGCAGCGGCAGGCGCAGCAGTCGGCGGATAATCTCCACACCGTTGATTTCATCGCCGTGTATGGCCGCGCTGACAAACAGCCGCGGACCGGCACGCTTGCCGCACACCACCTGCACCGGCAGGTTCATCGGCGCGTGCGAATACAAACCGGGGATCGGCAGGTCCAGCACAGCGCTCTTGCCGGGATCTACGTGCTTCCCGCTGATATCGACGCCGCTGTGCTTCAAGGTTCAGCCTCTGCCCTTGGTCCTGGTACGGTTGGGTCGGGCGTTGCGTTCAATGAACTCGATGACCAGGCTGGCGATGTCCTTGCCGGTGGCGGCTTCGATGCCTTCAAGGCCGGGCGACGAATTCACCTCCATAACCACCGGGCCGTGGTTGGAGCGCAGGATGTCCACGCCCGCCACGTTCAAGCCCATGATGTTGGCCGCGCGCACTGCCGTGGAGCGTTCCTCGGGCGTGATCTTGATCACGCTGGCGGTGCCGCCGCGGTGCAGGTTGGAACGGAATTCGCCCGCCACCGCCTGGCGCTTCATGGATGCCACGACCTTGTCACCGATGACGAAGCAACGGATATCCGCGCCGCCGGCTTCCTTGATGTATTCCTGCACAAGGATGTTGACCTGCAGCCCCAGGAACGCCTCGATGACGCTTTCGGCCGCCTTGGGCGTTTCCGCAAGCACCACGCCTATCCCCTGCGTGCCCTCCAGCAGCTTGATCACCATGGGCGCACCGCCGACCATGGTGATCAGGTCCTGGATATCGTCCGGCGAGTGAGCGAAACCGGTTACCGGCAGGCCGATGCCCTTGCGCGCCAGCAATTGCAGGGAACGCAGTTTGTCGCGTGAACGGCTGATCGCCACCGACTCGTTGAGGGGATAGACCCCCATAATTTCGAACTGCCGCAACACCGCAGCCCCGTAAAACGTAATGGAGGCGCCGATACGCGGTATCACCGCGTCGAAGCCGGTCAGGGCTTTTCCGCTGTAGTGAATCTCCGGCCGGTGCGAGGCGATGTTCATGTACGCGCGCGGGGTGTCGATGACCAGCGCCTGATGACCACGCTGCTCGGCGGCTTCCACCAGGCGCGCTGTTGAGTAATACGATTTCTTGCGTGACAGTATCGCGATCTTCATTGATCCAACCTGTATCCTGAGGGGCATTTGCGCCAGTTCAGCGGCACGCGCCGGATCGGCGGCCGCGACAGCATCGTGCTACTGTGAATTAATGTTAGTTCCAGACGCAAGCGTTTGTCACCGCTTTTCCACCACAGCGCGGCAATCAGCGCTTTTTCTGCGCGTCCGCTCACCCAATCCGGTAAACTGGGCGCAATGAAACCGGAATCAGGCGGCTCGCAACAACGCGAAATCTACAGCGTCGCGCAACTCAACCGCGCGGTCAGGGAACTGCTGGAATCGGGCTTCCGCAACCTGTGGGTTGAGGGCGAAATCTCCAACCTCGCGCGCCCACCGTCCGGGCACCTGTACTTCACGCTCAAAGACAGCGGCGCGCAGGTCAGCTGCGCCCTGTTTCGCAACCGCGCCACCCGCCTGGCTTTCCAGGTGGAAAACGGCGCGCACGTACTGGTCCAGGCAGCGGTCAGCCTGTACGAGGCACGCGGCAACTACCAGCTGATCGTCAACCACATGGAGGAAGCCGGCGACGGCGCCCTGCGGCGCGCCTTCGAGCAGCTCAAACAACGCCTGTACGGCGAAGGGCTGTTCGACCCGGCGCACAAACGCGCCCTGCCGCTCTGGCCACGTTGTATCGGGGTCATCACCTCACCGACCGGCGCGGCTGTTCGTGACGTGCTGACGGTGCTGAAACGCCGTTTTCCCGCCATCCCGGTGATCCTTTACCCGACCCTGGTGCAGGGGGAGAACGCCGCCCGCCAGATCGTCGCCGCGCTGCAGACCGCCGAGCGGCGCGCCGAATGCGACGTCCTGTTGCTGACACGCGGCGGCGGTTCGCTGGAAGACCTGTGGCCGTTCAACGAGGAAAGCGTGGCGCGCGCCGTGCACGCCTGCGGCCTGCCGGTGGTCTCCGCCGTGGGCCACGAAATCGACGTGGTCATTACCGATTTTGTCGCCGACCAGCGCGCCGCCACCCCGTCGGCCGCCGCGGAGTTGCTGAGCCCCGACCGCAACCAGCTGCTGGCCCGCCTCGACCAGTTGCGCCAGCACCTCGACGCCCGCCTGCGCCAGGCGCTGGGCCGCACCCGCGAACGCCTGGCGTGGCTGGCGCGCCGCCTGCGCCAGTGCGACCCGGGGCGACGCCTGCAGCAGCAGAATCAGCGGCTGGATGAACTGCAACAGCGCCTGGTGCGCGCCTGGTCGCACACCGGTGCGCGCCGGCAGTCGCGGCTCGAGAGCCTGCAGGCACGCCTCAGGCATCACAGCCCGCAACAACAGCTGCAGCGGCTGGATGCTTTCAGCGCGCGGTTGGCACAACGGCTCGAATACTGTATAAACATACAGCTATCGGCACAGCGTGAAAAACTCGCCGTCGTGTCGCGGGCGCTGGACGCCATCAGCCCGCTGGCGACATTGCAGCGCGGCTATTCCATCACGCTCGCCGCGGCCACTGGCCGGGTCGTGCGCAGCACCGGCGAAGCCGCTGTGGGTGATATACTGGAAACCTGTCTGGCGAGCGGACATATTCTGAGCCAGGTAAGCGAGGTCAAGAATTCATGACACGACTGCAACTTGTATGCGCTATCGCCTGTAGCGGCCTGCTCACGGCCCGCGCAGCGCCGGTGACCGGGCTGCCCGAGGCGGCCTCGGTACCCGGCGGCGTTGCCCTGGTGGCGCTGCCCGCCGACAGCCATCCCACACAAGCGCGCTTCAACGACAAACCCGTGTTGCTCGCGGCGACCGGCGAGCACTGGACCGCGGTTATCGGCCTGCCGCTGTCGACCAGGCCCGGCACGCACAAACTCACCGTGCGCAGTGCCGACGGCGACACCGCCACGCTGAGTTTCCAGGTCACCGACAAGCAGTACGAAGCGCAGCACATCACTATCAAGGACAAACGCAAGGTCAACCCCGAAAAGCGCGACCTGCAGCGCATCGGACGCGAACAGCAGCGCATCCGCAAGGCGCTGGCCCACTGGGACCCGCACAGCCCGGACAGTCTGCGCTTCGGGCTGCCTGTCAAGGCGCCGGTGAGCAGCCCGTTCGGCTTGCGGCGATTCTTCAACGAGCAGCCGCGCAAGCCGCACAGCGGCCTGGACCTCGCAGCGGCGGCCGGCACACCGGTGCACGCGCCCGCCGCGGGCCGCATCAGTGACACGGGCAATTTTTTCTTCAATGGCAACACCGTGTTCATCGACCATGGCCAGGGACTGGTAACCATGTACTGTCACCTGTCGCGAATCGACGTAAAACCGGGGCAGGAGGTACAGGCCGGCGAGGTCATCGGCGCGGTGGGCAAAACCGGCCGCGTCACCGGCCCCCACCTGCACTGGAGCGTCAGCCTCAACGACGCGCGCGTGGACCCGCGCCTGTTTCTCAATGAGCAGCCGCCCGCCCCTGTCGCGCGTCAATAGCCGCCCGCGGGCGCGCACCGGACGGGCCTCATGAGCAGGCTCAGCCGCGGCCTGCTCGCCGTCAACCTGCGACGTCTGCGCCATTCGCTGGGGTGGAGCCAGGAACAACTCGCGGAGCGCTGCGGTCTGCACCGCACCTATATCGGCGCGATCGAGCGCGGCGAACGCAACGTCAGCCTGGACAATCTGGAGCGCCTCGCCAACGCGTTGCACATACCGGTGTATGCCCTGCTCGACATCGCCGCCCCCCGGGAGGATGCCGTCCGCGAACCGGCCGACCGCTACAACGCCACTGCAACGTCGTCTTGCAGCCGATATCAGGCATTTTGCTACTCATAGTCTGTCGACCGGACGGTAAAACTTCTCTGTAATGCGAATTCATGAAAGCGAATGCACGGAAGCAACTTGCGCGACGGGTGCGGCTGCTGCGCACCAACCGCGGCTGGTCACAGGAAGTCCTCGCCGAACTCAGCGGTTTGAACCGCAGCTACATCGGCGCAGTCGAACGCGCGGAGCACAATATCGGCCTGGACAACATCGAGCGTATCTCCCGCGCCCTGGAAACCAGCGTGCCGGTACTGCTCGACGGCCGGGAAACCGCCCAACATCCCGTGCCATCGCGTAGCAACCAGCCACCGGGCCCCACCCGGTCGGCAGTGGTCATACACCGGAAGGTCTTCCTGGAATTGCTGCGACAGTGCGGACAAACGCACCGCGAACTGGTGCTGGTGTACCTGGAACGCTGCGGTGCGACTATTCGGGACTGAGCGGCACCCACGGTTCGCCATACTGGTGACGGCCCGGATGCAGGCGCTTGTAGTTGCGGATCATGATAATCATTTTTTCGATGGCGGGCCGGTCGGTACACGCCACGCCGAGCCCCACGCGCAGTGGCACCCCATGGCTCTGCGCCTCGCCGATTTCGATAAAGTTGCGCACGCGCTCGACCGTGCCCGGGCGATGCTTGCGCCGCTCGGCGTATTCCGCGGCGAGCGTGACAAACTCACAGTCCCAGACTACCGGCTGCCCCTGGAAGCGACCGGAGAAACGTACCCGCGCCCGCTCCTGCTGCGGCGTGCCGACGAGCACATAGTCCTGTCCGCTGTCGGCGAGGTAGCTGTCGAACACGCCCGCGTCGCCGCTCCAGGCCGCCGGCGGCAGGGGTTCGCCGCTGCGGGGCACAGCTCTCAATCCTTGAACAGTTCCTTGTCGAAGAAATCCGGCTCCGGTGGATTGCCGTCGTGAACCGCGTTCCAGCGGTTCTGCCGATAGGCTTCACGCACCTGCAGATAGGGATCCAGCGCGGCCGTATCCAGCACCTGGGAGGCCGACAGCAGGTCGGCGCGCTTGCTGACGAAATACAGGCCGTAGAGCCCGTACCGGAGGGTGGTGTCATCCGTGACGTACGCTACCGGCTGCATCTTCCAGGCCGGTATCAGACCGATTGCGTCACGCACATCGCTGGGCCCGAGGAACGGCAGCACGAGGTACCAGCCTTCGCCAAAACCCCATACGGCGAATGTCTGACCGAAGTCCTCACTGTGATGTTCCAGACCCCAGCCGGTAGACACATCGATAAGCCCCAGCAAACCGAAAGTGCTGTTGAAACCAAAGCGCATGGTGTCACCGGCGGCCTGCCCCCCTTTGCCCTGGAGGACATCGTTTACGATGGTCATGGGTTCCAGCAGATTGTTGAAGAAATTGCGCACGCCGGTGCGGGCCGCGTTCGGCACGACCTTCTCATAGCCTTTCGCTACCGGCTTCAATATGCCGCGATCGAAATAGTCGTTGAAGGTGTAGATCGCCCGATTCACCGGTTCCAGTGGATCGCTTGCCGCTTCATAGGGTGGACGCGTTGCACATCCCGCGCACAGCAATACCAGCCCTCCAGTCCATGTGAATAATTTCGCGTGTGCCCTCATAGCGTTGCTATTCTCTTTGATGGCTTACTTTTTAACGTGACGGATCATACGTTTCCGACGCTGTTGTTGTCGAGCCGTCAGCTGGTTGCGTTTTCCCTGGTAAGGGTTTTCGCCGGTTTTGAACTCCATGCGGATCGGTGTTCCCACCAGTTTCAGCGCCTGGCGGAAGAAATTGTTCAGATAGCGCTTGTAGCTCTGCGGCAGGCGCGCGGTCTGATTGCCGTGGACAACGATCACCGGCGGATTCTGGCCGCCCTGGTGGGCGTAGCGCAGCTTGATACGCCGCCCCTGAACCAGCGGAGGCTGGTGCGCGTACACCGCACGCTCCAGCAGCCGCGTCAGATCGGGTGTCGGCACCTTGATTGTCGCGGCGCGGTATGCCAACTGTACGGCCTCGAACAGTTTACCCACCCCGCTGCCGTGCAGCGCTGATATGAAATAGCGCTCGGCGAAATCCAGGAATGGCAGGCGCCGGTCCAGCTGCTCACGCAACCACTGGCGCTGCTCATCATCCAGGCCGTCCCACTTGTTGATCGCCAGCACCAGCGCGGTACCGCTTTCCATGATATGACCGGCAAGCGTGGCGTCTTGTTCCGTCACCTCGCCGGCTTGGGCGTCGAGTACCAGAAGCGCCACGTTGGCGTCGTTGATCGCCTGCAGTGTTTTGATAATACTGAACTTTTCGACCGCCTCACTGACCTTGCTGCGGCGCCGGACACCGGCCGTATCGATCAGGGTATAGCGCTCGCCGTCACGCTCGAAGGGGATATGGATACTGTCGCGGGTCGTGCCCGGCTGGTCAAACGCCAGCACCCGCTGCTCACCCAGCATGCGGTTGATCAGCGTCGACTTGCCGACGTTGGGGCGCCCGACCACCGCAATGCGGATACCCTGGGTTTCGCCGGGTGTTTCCCCTTCGCCGCCGCCGGTATCTTCGGGCAACACGGCCAGCACCCGGTCGATCAGGCTGACGACACCCCGCCCGTGCGCCGCGGCAATCTGCAGGGGTTCACCCAATCCCAGGGCGAACGCATCGGTCAGCACCGGCGCCACGTCGACGCCATCGACCTTGTTCAGGGTCAGAAACACCCGCTTGCCGCTGCGCCGCAGGCGGGTGGCGATCTGTTCATCGCTGAGGTTGATACCGTCGCGCGCATCCAGCATCAGCACGACCGCGTCGGATTCTTCCACCGCGACCCACACCTGATCGGCCATGAGGCCATCCAGCCCGCGCTCGTCACCGACCAGCCCGCCGGTATCCACCACCAGGTAGGGGCGCCCCCCGACCTTGCCCTGACCGTACTGGCGGTCACGTGTCAGGCCCGGGAAATCGGCCACCAGGGCATCGCGACTGCGGGTCAACTGGTTGAACAGCGTCGACTTGCCGACATTCGGTCGGCCTATCAATGCAATAACGGGAAGCATAGTGAGCTCAGTGACGGGTGACTAGAGCGCTGCGAGCTGGTACAGGACCAGCTTGCCGCCGGCGCCGAGCACCAGCAGTCGATCGCCGGACACCGTGACCGGTGTCGCCTGTATGCCGTCACTGTCAACCCTGATGCGACCGCCAATGGACCCGTCGCGGGGCATCAGCAGGTGCACATAGCCTTCGAAGTCACCGACGGCGATGTAGTCAGCGATCACTGCCGGCCCGGTCAGGGCGCGGCGGCGCAACTCGGACTGTTTCCACAGCGATCTGCCGGTGCTGCGTTCGATCGCCCAGACATCGCTGTCGGCATCGCTGACAAGCACCTGGGTGTCATCCACGGCAATGCCGGCATAGGTCGACATATCCCGCTTCCACAGCACGCGGCCATCCTGCAGGGAGACCGCTACCAGCTGGCCCTGGTAACTGGCGGCATACAGGATGCCGCGGTTGATCACCGGGTCGGCGTCGACATCGACGATACGCTGCAGTTCTGTGCGGCCATGCGGAACGGCAACCGGGGCGTTCCAGACTTCGCGTCCACTGCGGGCATCCAGTGCAACCATTTTACCACTGGCAAAACCGGCAATGACCACACCGCCGTCAACCAGCGGGGTGCTGGTACCGCGCAATGTCAGCACCGGCACCGAACGATCGTAGATCCACAGGCGTTCAGCGTTCTCGGCATCCAGCGCGGAGATGCTGCCGTCGACGGTCTGCACAACCACGACACCCTCGTAGACCTGCGGCACGGACAGCACTTCGCTGGGAACTTCGGCCTGCCAGCGCTGCTTGCCGGTTTCCGCGTCCAGCGCCACCAGCCGGCCTTCGCTGCTGCCCGCCAGCACCAGACCACCGCCGACGCCCACGCCTGCGGAGATGGCGATACCGGTTTTACTGCGCCAGATCAGCTTGCCGCTTTCCAGCTCCAGGGCCGCGACCGAACCGTTGCGGTCACCCACATACACGCGTTCGCCCACGACCGTCGGCACCAGTTTGAGAAACTGGCCGTCGGTACCGTCACCGGTACTGTAGCTCCACAGTTCACGCAGCTCGGCGCGTTTCTTGAACGCCTTCAGCGCGGCCGGCGGCTCGGCATTATCTTTGCTGCCGAACAGCGAACAGCCACTGATCAGACTCGCGGCCAGCAGCAGGACAAACAGCTGGCGGATCATCAGGGGGTTTCACCGCCGCCGACGTTTTCATACTTGGCCGTGAGCAGGGGCTTGCTGGGAGTACCCGCCGGCATCTCTTCCAGTGCCTGCTTGTAAGCCGCCATCGCCTGTGCCTGCTGTCCCTGGGCAAGCGCGAGATCGCCCTTCAGTTCGCTGTACACATAGGTGTAGGCGCCGGCCGGGGCCGCCGCAAGCATCTTGTCCGCGTCGGCATATTTCTGCTGGTCGATCAGCACCCGGATCAGGCGTGTGCGCGCCGTCTCCCGGACACCGTCGGAGTCGGCGTGCTCCAGCGCCCAACGCAACTGTGCTTCGGCCGCGGCCAGCTCGCCGCCGGCGACGGCCTGTTTGGCGAGCTCCAGCGCCGCCAGCGGCGCATAACTCAAACGACTGTAATTGCTGATCAGTTCGTTGGCTGCGGCCTTGACCTTTTCAATGTCATCGGCGCGCGCCGCCCCCATCATCTGGGCATAGATATTGGACGCGCTCAGCGCCTCATTATGCTGGTAGCTGAACCAGGCCTTGCCGCCCAGCAGGATCGACACACCCA
Source organism: Thiogranum sp. (assembly GCA_022340245.1). Lineage (GTDB taxonomy): Bacteria > Pseudomonadota > Gammaproteobacteria > DSM-19610 > DSM-19610 > Thiogranum. Next base: position 5,035 of record JAJDOI010000055.1, on the reverse strand, counting down.
GCAGCACACCGGTGACCACCGAACTGCCGTTGTCTTTCCACCACTTTCTGAGGGCTTCGACCTGCTCTTTTTCCGAGGCGTGTACGTCCATCGGAGAATCTCCTGATTATCTAGTTGTCGAATAATTCCGCCAGCCGGCCCGGCAACGCCTCGAAGCCGACTGTCTGTTGTTCAAGCTCTTCGCGCAGCGCCTTGAGGCCGGCCTGGCGTTTGGCCACTTCGTCGTCGCCCAGCACCAGCGCAAAACGTGCCCCGCTGCGGTCGGCCTTTTTGAACTGGCTTTTGAAACTGCCGCCGCCACAGTGCGTCATGACACGCAGCGCCGGCAGCGCTTCGCGTAACTGCTCCGACAGCAGCAGACCGTGCCGCTGCGCCTGCTCACCCACGGTGACGATATACAGGTGCGGGTCGTTGTCCGGGATAGCCGTCTGCTGCTGCTCCAGCAGCGCAATAATCCGTTCCAGGCCAAGGGCGAAACCCACCGCGGGCGTGGCGCTGCCGCCCAGGTATTCCACCAGCGCGTCGTAACGACCGCCGGCGCACACCGTCCCCTGCGCACCAAGCTGCACCGTCACCCACTCGAACACGGTACGGCCATAGTAATCGAGGCCGCGCACCAGGCGCGGATTGATTTCGTAGCCGATACCGGCGGCGTCGAGCAGGCTGCACAGGCGTTCGAAATGCTCGCGCGACTGTGCGTCGATATAATCGGACAACACCGGCGCATCCGCCAACAGCGCCTGTACCTCGGGGTTCTTGCTGTCGAGAATACGCAGGGGGTTGGAATCGAGGCGCCGCCTGCTGTCCTCGTCCAACCGCGTATGGTGCACCCGCAGATACTCGACCAGGGCATCGCGGAAGGCCGCGCGCGCCGCCGTAGTACCCAGTGAATTCAGCTGCAGCGTGACCTGCTGCAGGCCAAGCCGCTGCCACAGGCGCGCCGTGAGCATCAGCAGTTCGGCGTCGATATCCGGCCCTTCCAGGCCGAAGACCTCGACACCGACCTGGTGGAACTGGCGGTAACGGCCCTTTTGCGGACGCTCGTGGCGGAACATCGGGCCGGTGTACCAGAGCCGCTGCACCTGGTTGTGCAACAGGCCATGCTGGATACAGGCGCGAACACAACCCGCGGTACCCTCGGGTCGCAGGGTGAGACTGTCCCCGTTGCGATCGACGAAGGTATACATTTCCTTTTCGACGATATCGGTAACTTCACCGATAGACCGCTTGAACAGCTCGGTCTTCTCAACGATCGGCATGCGGATTTCCCGGTAGCCATAGGACTCGAGCACGCTGCGCACGCTGTCCTCGACAAACTGCCAGGCGCGCGACTCCTGCGGCAGGATATCGTTCATGCCCCGGATGGCCTGCAGGGTACTCGACATGCTCAGTCTTCCAGCACCAGGCGCGCGACCTTGCCACGACGATAGCGGGTCAGGTCCACGGGCTTGCCGCGGTATTCGAGTTCCACGCCGGGCGCGTTACCCAGCAACAACTGCACCGGCGGCTCGGCCCGGACGCTGCGTTCGCTGCCCGCACTCTGGATGCCGACCACCAGCTTGCGGCCGTGGCTTTCCATTTCCACCCAGCTGTTCTGGCTGAAACGCAAGGTGATCATGGCGGGACCGGAGGTTTCGGCAACCGGTGCAGCCGTCGGCTTGGCGGGCTTTTCCAGCGGCGTCTCGGCGGCCGCGGCCGCAACTTCACCACCGGTTTCAAACTCCGACTCGGGCGTTACCGTCGACTCCTGTGGCGCGGTTTCTTCCGGCAGCGGCTCTACGCCCTGATCCGGCTCGGGCACGGGCTGTTCCTCGTTGCCCTGTTCATCGCCCAGCGGCAGCTGCAGGACGTTCGGGCTCTCTTCGTCCTGCTGCGTGCGCGTGGCCTTGTTCCACAGGCGTTCCATCAGCGGGACACCGTAGGCGATTACGGCAAAGGCGAGGAACGCCGCGATCGGCCACAGCAGCCATTTGCCGAGCGGCTGGCGCCGGCGCGGGCCGCGCATGCCGACCGCCTTCAACGGTGCCGGCCGAAAACCCTCGGTAACCGGCAGCAACGCAAAAATTTCCTTCTCGTCAAGCCCCAGCAGACGCGCATAGGTTTTGATGTACCCGCGAACAAAGGTCATGGCGGGCAAGGTTGATGCATCTCCGGCTTCCAGCGCAGCGACCACCTCGCGGCTCAGGTGCATCTGTGAGGCGACCGCGCCCAACTCGAGCTTCCGCTCACGCCGTGCGCTTGCCAGGCGTTCGCCAATCGCTTCCAGTCCACCGCCTTGCTGCGGGTTCTGCGCTCCCCCTGTCTCCTCAACGCTCACCCGACTTGCGCTCCCACTCGATCAGTGCCTGGGTTTCCTCGGCCTCCGGGAAACGATTTTTCAACAGCAGCGCATAGCTGGCCATGGCATTCTTGTCACCCAGCGCCGCTTCCGTGCGCACGCCGATCCAGAGAAACTCCGGCGTCAGCGATGCACTTCCCGCCAGGCGCTGGAGATAGGCTCGTGTGGCGAGGTATTGCTCGCGAGCAAAGCTGGTGCGTGCCATTTCCTGCAACGCCGGCTGGTACTTGGGATTGCGCTGCAGGGCAGAGCGAAAATATTTCTCCGCCAGCTCCAAATCGGGCCGCTTGCGCGCGCAGATGCCGGCATTGGTATAGACCAGCTCCGGCATCTGGTAGAGCGGATCCTTGACCGCGGTGCGAAACATTTCATCGGCCTTTTCGAGTTCGCCGCGCCGGCACAGATACTGCCCGTAGGCATTCAGCGTAACGGGATCCTTGCGGTTAATGCTGTAGGCTTTCTTGTAATGTTCCTCAGCAAGGTCATCTTCACCCAGGCGCTCATAGAGAATGGCCAGCGAGACCTGGGCGAGCTGCATGTTCGGATCCTGGCGAACCGCCTTGTTGAGCGACTCCAGCGAGGAATCATACATACCCTTGCGCATGTACTCGATTCCCAGGTGGGCGTTAACATCCGCGGGACTTCCTTTTTCATCGCCGCTGTCGTAATGCCGGCCGCCAGAAGACGTACAGCCCGCCAGTATCAGCAACAGCAGGCTCCCTGCAATCACACCGCGCATCATGCTGCGCCTCCGCTTACTTCTATGGAAATTCGTTGGCGACGCCGTGTCCGGTCCTGAAAATCACCGGCCAGCTGGCCGCAGGCGGCGTCAATATCGTCACCACGCGTTTTGCGGGTGATGGTCACGATACCCGCGCGATGCAGGATGTCGCGAAAGCGGTCGATACGCTGCGCGCTGCTGCGACGGTAACGGGTGTTCGGAAACGGGTTGAATGGAATCAGGTTGACCTTGGACGGCACATGCTTCAGGACACCCGCCAGCGCCCTTGCCTGCCGGTCGCTGTCGTTGACGCCGTCGAGCATAACGTATTCGATGGTGACCCGCCGCCGGCCTTCGCCGACATAGTCCTTGCAGGCCTGCAAGACCTCGGCAATCCGGTATTTCCTGTTCAGCGGCACCAGCTCGTCGCGCAGGGCGTTGTCGGGCGCGTGCAACGACAGGGCCAGGCTGATGTCGGTTTCCGCGGCCAGCCTTTCAAGCCCCGGCACCACGCCCGCCGTACTCAGCGTGACGCGGCGCTTGGACAGGGCATAGGCGAAGTCATCCTGCATCAGGTGCACGGCGGGCAGCACATTGTCGAGATTGAGCAGCGGTTCTCCCATCCCCATAAAGACAACGTTGGACACCGCCTGTTCACCCTCGGCGGCGAGCAGCCGATTGGCCATCCACAACTGGCCGATAATCTCGGATGTGACGAGGTTACGATTGAACCCCTGCTGCGCCGTGGAGCAGAAACTGCAGTTCAGTGCGCAACCGACCTGCGAGGAAACGCACAGCGTGGCGCGGTCCGGCTCGGGAATATAGACGCACTCGACGCGGTTGCCGTCGGCAAGTTCGAACAGCCACTTGCGCGAACCGTCGGTGGAGCGCTGATCGGCGGCAACCCCCGGACCCCGGATGCAGGCCACGCTTTTCAGCGCCTCGCGCAACGACTTGCCGAGGTTGCTCATGGCATCGAAATCATCGCAGCCCTGCTGGTGAATCCACTTAAGCACCTGCTGGGCCCGAAACGGCTTTTCACCGCACGCACGGAACCATTCCGTCAGCGCCGGACGATCGAAGTCGAGCAGATTCTGCATAGGTCTGTCTTGTGCCACGTACAGCTTCGTTGTCGGTTTGTCGCGGGATGCCGGACTCTGTCGGCGGACGACGACTAAATCCCCGAAAAATCAGAAACTTTGCCAGGAAAGTTTAATTGCCTAGTGTACCTTCTCGAGGTGTATACAGGCAATTGGCAATCCACCCCCCATGACAACTTTATGCCCGCCCCGGAGCACTGCGGATTGTTGGCGCTTACACGCCAGGCTTATGATTTCAGTATGGAATTCAAATATGTTCGGGGCGGGAGCCGATCCCGGGCAGGACCGGCCAAAAAAACCCGCGAAGCCGCCACGCCAGGCAGACCGGCTCGTGGCGCCATCGTCACCCGGCCGCCAGGCGCACACGCCGGCGCCGGGAAGGCTGTTCAGGCAGGCCGCGCGTGCCGCAGTGCCGCCAGCTGGCGTCTTCGGTCTTCGACCATGGTGGTGTACAAGCGGCTCATGGCGCGCTCGTAGGCGCAGTCCCCATCCATGCCCATGTCTTCCAGACGGCACTCCAGGGTCGCGATTTCTTCCAGCAATTGCTGCTGCCAGTCTTCCCCGGCCTGGTTCTGAACGGCTGTGGCGTGATACATCTTCTCGTCCTGTCTCTTTATAGGCGTCGCCAGACTACCCCGGAAACATGACGGATCGATGACCAACGGAAAACCAGTATTTTACCCGCCACCGGGAAGTCCGGCATCGCCCCGTCCGACAAGGGACCGGGCGCCGGCGGGCAGCGGCACCAGTGCTAGCTGCGCTCCTCGATCCACGCCATCTGGATGGCTTCGAGTATTTTTTCGCCGCTATGCTCCGGGTCGTCGTCAAATTCGTCGAGCGCCAGCACCCAGTCACGCAACTCGGTAAAACGCACCT
>JAJDOI010000028.1 GCA_022340245.1 Thiogranum sp. | reverse complement strand
CAGTGCCTGTACAGACTCCGCCAGGTGCGGGAAGGGCGTGTGCGGCAGGCAACCGATATCGATGACGTCGGCGCCAGCCTCTCGGAACTGCTGCGCCCGCTGGAGCAGCTGTTCCACGTTCAGGTCGGGAGCGTCGACAATTTCAGCAAAGATACGGATGTCGTATCGCCCCAGGTCAGGTTGTTGCGCACCCTGCCCGAAAAAGGCCGTCAGGTCCTTGAGTTCATCGGGGCCGCGCTGTACCGGGATGCCAAAGTCACGGGTCAATTGGTCCAGGTCGCCGCGGCAGCGCCCGGGAACAATAATCCGGTCGACATCCGGGGGGGGTGGGAGGCGGCGGCTTATCATCTCCGCCGTCATCAGCCCTGCCACGTTGATACCGAGTTGCCGGATGTCAGCCGTGAAGCACCCGGGTTGCATCGCCGCGAGCACCCGCCGGAGATTCGTTTCGGCCAGTCTGCCGGTCAGGAAAAGGATGCGTTCAGACATGCGGGCGGGATTTCCAGTGCCTGGCGCAACTGGTCGATGCCGGACACCACCAGGGTGTCCTCGAAGCCGCTCAGGCGTTCCACGTTTTCCAGGTCGATACGCCGCGGGTAGACCGTGACCGTTTTACGCGGCGCCTCGCTTTCCAGTTCCGGGCCGGTATCGCAGGCAAAGACTATCGACGGGACCCGGCACTTGCCGGCCTGGGCGAAAATATTGGTGACCAGCGTGTCGGATATGCCCCAGGCGCACTTGGCCACCGTGTTCGAGGTCGCCGGGGCGATCACCAGGGTATGGTAGTGACCGGCGTAAAACAGGCCAACCGGTACCGAGCTGGCAGTGTTGTCCCTGAATACCCGCATACCCCGGCGCAGGGTATCCAGCGGATAACCGTACATGGTCAGGACTTCCGCCGCGGCGGTGCTGAGAAACAGGTCCACCCGGTCGTGTCCCCTGATCAGTTCCATACATTCGCGCAGGTAGTGCCCTGACCCGGTGATGGCCCATGCCAGCCGGGGCACATCGCTGTCATACATCGTGCGCAACCTGTTGCCTGAAAATGCCCCATTGTCTGTCGGCCTCCTCGACCGCCACCTCTATCTCGCTCAGGTTGTTCGCGGCGTTCTCCCGGCGCAGTGCCTCCAGCAACTGGTTGCAGATGTGCCAGGCCAGCATTTCGGCGGTGGCATTGCTGACGGGCAGGAGGCAGCAATTTTCGGCGGGAAACATATAGTGCTTTGCGTAGCTGTGCACGTGGTAGCAATCGTCGCGTTCCTCGATCACTACTTCGTCGCTGTCGGCGGGCAGCAGCACCTTGTCGTGCAGCTGCATGCAGATGGTTTCCGCAATCCGGTTCATCATTACAAAGTCGACAACCAGGGCGTCCCTGTCATTCTGGCCGCAGGCATTGATGCGTACATGGAAATTGTGTCCGTGCAGGTTTTCGCAACTGTTGTTGCTGGTAATGAAATGCGCCGCGTTGAACCGCAGATCACCAGGGTCAACGCTCACGGCAAAAGAGGATGTAAGATGATTCACGCGTCGTGTCTCTCGCGGGATTGTGCCAGTGGGGGAGGGTTGTGCAAGTAGCGTACCATGGCCGCGCGGAGGCAAGTGCCTGCAGCGCAGGCACATTATTCGCAGCTGTATCATCTGTCGCGAAGCAATGTGTACCTGTATCGGTACACCATGTGACACACTTTCACTTCGGCAGGGAAATACGGCAGCGGCGCAACTTCCTGTACAGGGTGTTGCGGCTGATCTTGAGACGTCTCGCGGTGCTGGAAACGTTCCAGTGGTGCTTTTCGAGTTCCTGCAGAAGCGCATCGCGCTCGGCATGGCGCAAAAGGTCCTCGGGCGCCGAGGCTGTATCATCGTCGTTGCCTTGCTCTGCAGCCACTGTCGGCCTCTGCGCATGGAACAGGTCACCGATCAGGTTTGCCGTGGTGATATGGCGGGATTCGGCCAGCGCCAGCATGGTGCGCAGCACGTTGCGCATCTGGCGGATGTTGCCGGGCCAAGGGTGGCTGACCAGCTTTTCGTAGACGTCTTCATCGATTTCGATGGCTGGACCGTCGCCGGTTTCGAGTTCGATCAGGTGCATGATGAGTCTGCGACGGTCACTGCGTTCCCGCAGGGGCGGAAGACTGACCCTGACGCCCTGCAGGCGGTAGAATAGATCTTCGCGGAAGGTCCCGACCGAGACCATATCCGCCAGTTCGCGATGTGTGGCGCTGATTACGCACAGATCGACGGAAACCGGTTCATGCCCACCCAGGGGCACCACTTCTTTTTCTTCGAGTACGCGTAACAGGCGCGCCTGCAGGGACAGCGGCATATCGCCGATTTCGTCCAGGAACAGGGTGCCGCCGTCAGCCTGAACGATCTTGCCCATGCTGCCGTGCCGGCTGGCGCCGGTGAACGCGCCGGCCTTGTAACCGAACAGTTCGCTTTCGATCAGCGATTCGGGTATCGATGCACAGTTGATGGCCACGAACGGCTTGGCCGCCCGCTGGCTCGCCAGGTGCAGAGCCCTGGCAAACACGCCCTTGCCGGTTCCGCTTTCACCCGCGACGAGAATCGGGATACCTCTGTCCAGGACGCGTTGCGCCACGAGAATATTGCGGGACATCTGCGGGTCACCGAATTCCAGTGTATCGAGAAGATTGTTTCCAGATGTGTCGCGGTCGCCTCCTGCGTCGCCGGCCGTGACTCCGTGGCTGGAGGTCGGGGGCGGCAGGTCCGGCAGCTGTACCACAGCATAGAAGCGGCGCCGGTGCCTGCTGTCATGCAGCGGCTCGGCCTTGATCACGGGCCAGGCTGTATGCTTCAGCAGCGCCGGCAGGCTGGTGTCAAACAGCTCGTCTATGTTATGCGAGCGTATCTCCTCGTTGCTCCGGTAGTCCAGCTGGAACAGCGCGTTGCGGTTGGCGGCGAGAACCGTGCCGTCGCCGCAAAACGCGATGAGGCCTTCGCCGAGCGTGTTGATGAATTCGATGCGGCTGTGAAACCGGACGATGAAATGCTGCCTGAACGCGGTCATCATCACACGGTTTTCAATCATTTTGGCGGACATGTTCACCAGCACCATGGTGTGTTGCTGCGCCTTGACTGACTCGCTGGATGCATCCAGCACGGCAATCACGCGATCATCAGCGTCCATGATGGGAGAGGAGGTACAGGTCAGCGACAGGTTGCTGTTGAAAAAATGCTCTTCCTGGTGAACGATGACCGGACTGCTGTCGGCAAGGCAGGTTCCCATGCCATTGGTGCCCTGCAAGCTTTCCGACCAGGTGGCGCCTTCCGCCAGGCCACTGACGGATGCCAGCCGGCTAAACGCGGGGTCGCCGATATACTTGAGCACCAGACCGGTGTTATCGGTTAGCATGATCGAATGTCCGCTACCCGAAATCTGCTGGTAAAGATTGGCCATTTCCACGCTGGCTATGGTGAGCAGGTCGCCATTGCGTTGCTGGTGTTCACGCAGTGTGCCGGCAGATACCACCACCGGGTCAGGTCGGTCTTTGGGGTCCAGGCCGTACTCCCCGAGACACCGGCGCCAGGACGCGGAAATTCTCGAGTCTACTGCATTGTCGTGAACTTCACCGGAGGCCACGGAGAAGACAAATTCGCGGTGCCTGGAAAGCGCTTTTGATATCTCCATGTAAAGTACCCGCTGACCGGTAGTGACTGCTCTGTGAGCATGATTTGTACCGTTCCGGCCGGCGGTGTGGCGGAAAGCGTTTGGCATAGCTGTAACGACCGCCCGGGGCTTCGTGGAAGCAAAACCCTAAGCCCGCAGTATTATTCAGATAACGTACACTGTTGATCTGAGCCGTCGGGTGAGCACGCACGCTGCCTGGACCGGTTCCCGGTCCGGTGTGCGGGACGGAAAACTGGTAGATTCATGTAGCAAGTTGTCGCGTATACCGATCAGTCTGTGACATGACTGTCACAACTCGAGACAGCTGGCAGAGATGGCGCGGCGCGACAAGCGACGCTCTGCTGCGAAGACCCGTCGATGTTGAGGGCTTTTGCCGACCGTTTCCTGGCGCAGGCAGGGTTGCTGGCGTAAATCTTGCGTTTTTGTTGTGCGCAATTTGTATACAGGTGGATGGCGGCAGGGCCTATAATAAACAGCGAGGCGGAGGAGAGACACGTTGTCTGAGAACCAGAGCGATCCGGGTGGTCGCTATTATCCTATGGACCTTGATGCCATTCTTGGGCGGGTCAGGGAAATCGCGGGCGATATCGTGGAGCCGATGGCCGAGCAGACCGACCGTGATGCACGCTGGCCCGAGGAAAGTATCCGCGCCTTGCAGCAGGCCGGACTGGGTGGTCTCACCGTGCCGGCCGAATTCGGCGGCCTGGGCCAGGGATCCTTCGGCCTGACACAGGTCTGTGAAATCCTCGGCCAGGAATGTGCGTCGACAGCCATGTGTTTCGGCATGCATAGTGTGGGTGCCGCCGTCCTCTCGGCCAAAGCGACTCCCGACCAGTACGAACGCTACCTCAAGCCGATTGTGGAAGGTCGGCATCTGACCACGCTGTCGCTCAGTGAGGCCGGTACAGGCTCCCATTTCTACATCCCGGAAACCCGGCTGGAAGCGGTTTCAGCGGAACACTACCAGGTTACGGGTCACAAGACTTTTGTCACCAACGGCGGTTACGCCGATTCGTATGTCGTATCGACGGTTGCCGCCGATCCGGGGGCGCCGCTGGGGCAGTTCTCCTGCATCGTGGTAGAGCAGGATGCGGAGGGGATGCATTGGGGCGGGCCCTGGAACGGCCTGGGCATGCGCGGCAATTCATCGCGCGCCCTGGAGCTGGAAAAGGTGCTCGTGCCGCGCAGCAACCTGCTCGGCGACGAGGGTGACCAAATCTGGTACGTTTTCCAGGTGGTGGCGCCGTATTTTCTCATGGCCATGGCGGGTACCTATCTTGGAATCGCCAGCGCGGCCCTGGAGGAAGCGCGCAATCACCTCATCAGGCGCCACTATACCGGGACGGGGTCGAGTCTCTCCCAGTTGCCCGTGTTGCAACACCGGTTGGGCTGCCTCTGGGGTATGCTGGAACGGACCCGGCGGCTGGGGTATCACGCTGCGATCGCCTACGATTCCGGTGACCCGGACGCTCTGCCGGCTGTATTTACCGCCAAGGCTGAAGTGGCAGACTGCGCCGTCAACATGGTCAACGAAGTGATGACACTGACCGGTGGCGCGGGTTACCGCGATGGGTCCACCCTGCATAAATGGTTGCGTGATGCGCGCGCCGCGCACGTCATGGCGCCGACCACGGACATGTTGCGGATCTGGACCGGCAGGGCGTTGCTGGGTCAGCCGATCCTGAGTTGAACCGTGACCGGCTTCGACACATACACCACCGGCCTGGACGTGGTCACCGACGACACCGTTGGCGAACTACAGGTGGGGAGCAGTGCGCAGACGATGGCAGCCGGCAACACTTCGCCGGAATCCGTTACCGGCCGCGTTGTGCTGGTGGATGTCGATGCTGCCATTGTCAGTCGCCTGGAAGCGCAGCTTAAAGGGCGGATCAGCTTCGAAATGCTGAAAACCAGCCGGCAAATGCTTGCGGAGCTGGAGCAGATGCTGCCCCGGGTCGATGCCCTGCTGCTGGGCGTCAACGTCAGGGAGCCTGTGCGCGTCGCCCAGCGGGTGCAACCCCTCGGCAACGATATCCCGGTGCTTATCCTCACCGAGCCGGAGCACCATGCGCAGCTTGGCCAGGCACTCAGGTTTTCCCCGTTTCTCGGCAGTGACGTGTCGCCTTGGCCGGTGAGCCGCCTCGATGAGCTTCCGCTTACCCTGGAGGAGGCCATTTCGCGGGCGCAGAAGCGCCGCAGCTATCGCCGTGCTGTCGCCGCCTCGCAGCTGCGCCTGGGGAATATCTATAACGGCAGGCTGCAAGTCACCCACTACCTTGACCGGCTACTGGACAACGCGCCCATAGGTATACTCAATGTCGATGTGCACGGCATCATCCTGGGCATGAACCGGTATGCCGGACGCATGCTGGACAGAACCGAACGCGAGACACTGGGCGTGTCGCTGGCTGATCTGTTTCCGGCCGAGGAAATGGACGCACTGCACAAGCTTGTCGCCCGTTGCGTGGCGCCGTCCAAGCGCCCGGCACCTGAAGTGATCGACATCAGCGGAGCACACGGTTCGGTGCGCTTTCTGGAAGTGATGGCCTCGTCCCTGGTCGACCGATCAGGGCAGCTCGGGGCGACCCTGATCCTGCAGGATGTGACCGCGCGGGTCTGTGCCGAGCGGGAGCGCTGCGAGGCGGAGGAGGCCCTGAGGGTGAGCGAAAGGCGCTACCGCGAACTCGTCCAGACCATGAGTGAAGCGCTGGTACTCACCGACAACCAGCATGTGATTACCTACGTGAACGAGAGTTTCTGCAGCATGTTCGGCTATTCGAGCGAAGAGGCTGTGGGCCGTCACCTGCTCGAATTTGTTCACGAGGAGGACAAGCAGGTGATGGGCGACAGGATGTCCCAGACCCCGGATGCGGCGGCCGGTGTCAAGCGTTACGAAACCGCGTGGGTCACCCGGGAGGGACGCAAGATCACGACACTGACTTCCCCGAAACGGATTTTTGATCCGGATACCGGCTATGTCGGTTGCCTCGGGATCTTCACCGATATCACCGAACGCAAGCAGGTCGAGGAAAGGGAAAAGAAACACATGCTGGAGCTGGCGCACGTATCGCGGGTAACCACCATGGGTGAAATGAGCAGCCAGATCGCACACGAACTGACTCAGCCGCTGACCGCGATTGCCGGGCTTAGCGCGGGGTGCCTGAAACTGTTCAGGGCCGGTGCGGCAGCGCAGGAGGAAGTCGACGAGACGCTGAGCGATATTTCCCACCAGGCTAACCGCGCGCGCGATATCGTGGTGCGGTTGCGTAGCTTTGTGCGCAACGAGGAAGTACAGCGTTCGCCCATCGAGATAAACGATCTGGTGCGTGGTGTGGTGCCCCTGATCGAAATAGAGGCCCGTTGGTACAGTCTGCCGGTGAAGCTCGATCTGTGGGAGCCGCTGCCGGCCATCATGGGTGACAGTGTTCTCATCGAGCAGGTTGTCCTCAACCTCGCCCACAATGCGATCGAGGCGATGCACGGCACCGAGCCCAGACGCCGCGGTCTGACCATCCGTACCTCGATGCCTGATGAGAATCATGTCCAGGTGGCTATCTGCGATTCGGGACCGGGTATCAGCGACGAAGTGAAAGCACGGATATTTGATCCTTTCTTTACTACCAAGGCCGATGGCATGGGGATGGGGCTGGCTATCACACGTTCGATCATCGACGCCCATCACGGGGTCATTGAGGTGAACGGTTGCAACGAACAGGGAGGAACAACTTTCGCCTTCACCCTGCCGGTACCTGAATCGTGAACGTTGAAGCTACCGATTCCGGGCAGACTATCTATATAGTCGACGACGAAGAGCCGGTGCGCAAGGCGCTCAGGCTGCTTGTCAAGGCCGAAGGCCTGGATTCCCGCTGTTTCGAGACCGCCCGGGCGTTACTCGACAGCGTGGATGAAATCGGGCCGGGTTGCTTGTTGCTGGATGTCTGCATGCCGGACATGACAGGCCTCGAACTGCAGGAGGAATTGCGTGCAAGGCAGGTGCAGATACCCGTTATCGTCCTCACCGGACACGCCGATGTGCCGACTGCGGTGCGGGCCATGAAAGACGGTGCCTGTGATTTCGTGGAAAAGCCTTTCGACACCGACGAGTTGCTGCGGCGTATTCACGAGTGTCTGAGCAGTGAAAAGAAACAACGCCACAAGGCCGATATGCACAGGCATGCCATGGAGAGAGTGGCGCGCCTTACGCCCAGGGAGCGCGAGGTCATGGAAGGTCTCGTGGCCGGAAAGCGCAACAAGCGTATTGCCGAGGAGTTGTTTATCAGCTTCCGTACCGTGGAACTGCACCGGGCCAGTATCATGGAAAAACTCGAAGCAAATTCGCTTTCGGATATCGTGCGCACAGCGCTGTGGCTCGATAGCGACTGAATGCACCATCGGCGCGTCGGGTTGACCTGTGGTCACCCCCTGGCCCGCGCTTCCTGCAAACACCGGCTGCCCGGGCCGGCTTCTACGTAGAAACACCTGTATTCGGCTGCTATAGCGGCCACATCGCATTCTCCGTTCAGCAGATCACGTGGAAACCCGTATTTACCACCTCCGGGTGCAGGTATAGGTTTCAAGGTGTGACGGGTACCGGTTGTTGGCACCGGTGGATGTGACGGGTTTTCCGGGCGATCGATGTCTTCCGTTTCGGCAAAGCCGGAGACTCTAATTGAAACCCGCCAATACGGCGGAGACGCAAAAGTACGATTTGACCTGCAGGAGGTGATCCAGATGAAAAAACTGTTAATCAACGCAAGGTACTGGTTTGCGCCGGTACTGATCATTGTTTCGATGCTCGGTGTTCTGGCCGGAGGGATGTTCTCCTGGGTGGGCTTGTTGCTGCTCGGCGTCGGCATTGTCATCGATACACTCATGCGTTTTCAGACGCCCGGTGCCGGGTATGACGACAGCGGCGAGACCAACGGCATCCCCTGGCTGCAGAACGGCGTGATGTACTCGATGCTCGGGGTATTCGTACTGTTGCAGCTGTCGATCGCCTGGCGCATCTACCAGTATGTCAGCGGCGTCCCCCTGAGCGAGGGCTTCGACCATCTGCTGTTTGGTATTCTGCCGTACCAGGAAGGGATCACGGGCCTGAACCTGGTCGGGGCGACGATATCCTCCGGCATATTTGCGGGTATCGGCATTATCTACGGCCACGAACTCAGCCATACCAAGGGTTTCACATTCGTGATCTCCCGCTGGATGATGGCGCTTAGCGGCAAGGCGCATTTCTCCTATGCCCACGTTTACAACCACCACCTGGAACTGGCTCACGAGGACGATCCCGCTACCTCTCCTCGCGGTCGCAGCCTGTGGCAGCACTACCCGCTGGCCGGTATCGGACAGTCGCGTTTCCTCTACCGGATGGAAAAACAGCGCCTGGAGCGTCTCGGCAAGCCGTTCCTGACCTGGGAGAACCGCTGGCTGCGCGGTTATGCCATGAGCCTTCCTACCCTGTTTCTGTTCTGGTTTGCCGGCGGCTGGATCGGGATCGGATGCCTGGCGATTATCTGGTTTATTTCGAACTTTGAACTGGAGGCGCTCAACTACATGGAGCATTACGGCTTGATCCGCGAAAAAGGCCAGCCGATCGATTACCGGCACTCCTGGGACAACTCGACAGCGTTCACCAGCTGGTTCTTTATCGAAATCGGGCGTCAGGCCGACCATCACGACCGCGGCGAAACCCATTTCTGGGAACTCGACGAAGTGGGTGCGCCGAATGTCGGGTGGGGGTATTTCACCCTGTTCGCGCTTGCGCTGATACCGCCGGCCTATGATGCGTATTACAAAAAGGAACTTGCGAAATGGGATGAAGAGTTCGCCTCTGAAGGCGAGCGCATGATCGCTGATCGCATCAACCGTCAGGTCGGGTACGCATAAGGAGCTAGCGCGGGGCAGCAAGAGCAGGAGTCCCGCGCTCCGAATGGGGCGCGGGGCTCCCCCAAACGATTGGAAGGGAAAAACTATGACTGACAAAACACTGTATGAACGCCTCGGCGGCGCCAGCGGTATCGCGGCGATTACCGAAGATATCTGGGCAAATCACGTCAGCAATCCGCTGATCAAGAGCCGGTATGTCAACTCCGACCCGGAAAACGTCAAACGCCTGGTGCGGGAGATGTTCGGCGCGGGAACCGGCGGGCCGGAGACCTACACGGGCAAGGATATGCTGAGTGCCCATACAAGCATGAACATCAGTGATCAGGAATTCAACGCGGTGATCGACGATGTGCTCAAGGCACTGAAATCGAACGGCATCGGCGAGCAGGAAAACAACGAAGTGCTGGCGATACTGTGGTCCATGAAGGGCGAGATCGTTGGCGTGTGACGCACAACACCGCCCTGCCAACGATCAGCTGAAATACACCAGAGGAGCAAAGAGACAATGAAAGTGACTTGGAACGAATCTGTCTGTGTCCACGCAGGCAAGTGTGTAGCCGGAAGCCCGGAGGTTTTCAAGGTGGTGGACGGGCAGTTCCGTATAGACCTCACCGCGGGCGAGGAAAGCCAGATACGCGCGACTGTATCGGCCTGTCCGTCCGGCGCGCTGCAAATAGAGGAAGACTGACGCGCGCGGGTGGTGTTGCACCCGGCGACGGGCAGAGCGCCCGTACTGATTTCACGCGTCCGGCCCCGGAGGGCCTTTCACAACCCATCGCTGATGATTTGAGGAGAACAATATGCTTGGTGATCACTTGCAGGACAAGATGAAAATTTACGGTAATCCCGCCTGTCTCAACACGGCAAAGTGCCTGTTCACGGCGGCAGAGAAGGGTATCGACGTGGAGTCGCATTTCGTCGGACCGGACGGTGCCGGTGAAGCGGCGGCTGCCGCGGCGATATCGCCGCACGGTTCGCTGCCGGTGCTCAGGGATGTGGATTTCGTCGTGTATGGCACCAATGCCATTATGTCATACCTGGATGACAAGGGTTTCGGGCCTTCTCTTGTTCCGCGTAATGCCGTAGTACGCACCGTTATGTATCAATGGATTCATATTGCCTCGGAACTTGCGCAGCCGGCGGTAGCGAGCCTTATGTCGGGCGAAGGCGATACGGCGGTGACATCGCACTGGTTTGACGTGCTCGATGCACAGCTGAAATCGAAGCCTGCGACACTGCGCGGCGAGTACATCTGTGGTGTTTTCAGTCTTGCGGACATCCATTGGGCGGCCCTTGCACAGGGTTGTTTCCTGTGCAATGCCGGCGACATCATCGAGTCACGCCCTGCGGTCAAGGCGTGGTGGGGCCTTATCAAGGCGCATCCGAGTACCAGCAAGGAGAAGATCAAGGCCTACGATGTCCTGCCAACCTCGAACGACATAAACGGCAACAACCTCCGGGACATCCATATCAACGCCTGATGTTGCGAGGCAGGCTGTCGGCACACGCCAATACGGGAGCGATGACTGCACATGCTGGGGTTATTCAAAAATCGCAAGCAGGACTGGAAAGCGGAAATCAGCCCTTCCGGAAAGCAGGTTCTGGTCAAGGCCGGAGACAACTTGCTTAAGTCCGCGCTGAATGCCGGTTTGCGCTGGCCTCATGACTGCCGCGTCGGAAGTTGCGGTACATGCCGGTGCACTCTGAAACAGGGTAAGGTTAAGGAACTGTCTGACTTTGCGTATGTGCTTTCTCAGGAAGAACTGCAATCAGGGATGATTCTCGCCTGCCAGGCGGCCTTGCGCAGCGATGTCGTTGTGGAGGTTGACCTGATCGAGGACAGCGCGGAGACGGTCGCCGTGAAGTCGCATGAAAGTGTGATACACAGCGTCAAACCGCTCACGCACGATATTGTCGAGCTGGTGATCAAGGCCGCCGACGCCTTCCCGCGCACTGCTCGCGCGGGTCAGTATGCCGAGCTTGCGGTTGCGGGGATCGACAGGCCTCGCTCGTACTCGTTTGCCAGAGCGCCGGAGAACGAGTCCGAGCGTGAAGCGACTTTCTTCATCCGGCGGGTGCCGGGAGGGGAGTTTACCGAGTGGCTGTTTGCCGAGAATCGCGCCGGCGAGGCGGTACTGGTAACCGGTCCGTATGGAGCGTTCTGGTTGCGTCCGGGCGACGGGCCGATTGTCTGCGTGGCCGGCGGCAGCGGTCTGGCGCCGGTCAAGGCCCTTCTGGAAAGTGCGCTCAACGCTGGGACAGAGCGCCGGGTGTTATTTCTGTTCGGTGCGCGAACCCGGAATGATCTCTATTGCCTGGATGTCATGGAAAGGCTGGGGCGCGAGTGGAAATGCGAGTTTGAATTTGTACCAGTACTTTCCGACGAACCCGGTGATTCCGATTGGGAGGGTGCGCGAGGGATGGTCACGGATTACCTGAAACAAGCCTATGTGGACACCGGGAAGATCGATCTGTCGCACAGCCAGGCTTACCTGTGCGGACCACCGCCGATGGTGGATGCGGCGGCGGCGCTGATGGGCGCCGCGGGTATGACAAAAGAGGATATTCACTTCGACAAGTTTCTGGATGCGAGCAGTATGCCCGGCGGCAGAAAGTAGACGCTGGCGTACCGAGCGGGTTATTCGCCGGGACGCATACAGTGTACGTATAAACGATGTGGTAAGAGGAGATTGGAAAAATGGCTTCATTTAAGGCAGTTATTGCAATGGTCGTATTCTCCGCGGCGGTGGCATTCGGTATGCATGCAGCCGGTCTAGACACCAGCTTCCGGGATCCGCTGCACGCGCTGGCTGGCGCTGTGGCGTTATTGGTGGCGCTGATTGTCAACGTTGCGCTCTATCTGAAGATAGCCGGCGAAACCCCGTTCCGTTGGTTCAGGGATTAGCAGAAGAGAGAGGAGCATAGAGAAATGGCGTTGTTTTCAAGGAAAAAGAAAGGAGAGGGCAGCATCCTGCTAAAGGGGTTTCCGGGGAACCTGGATACTTGCAAGTGCCTGTACATGGCGGCCGAAAAAGGCGTTCGTATCCAGACGGACCTGCTCGATATGACAGGGCACGAAGAGGATGGCGCAGCATTCAGAAAGCTGTCTCCTTTCGGAAAAGTGCCTTGCCTTTCCGAGGGCGATCTGGTGATATCCGGCGCCGCCGCGATACTGCCCTACATCGATATCAGAGGCGCCGGCCAGTCTCTGACTCCGAGAAAGGCCGCCCGCCTGGGCGAGCAAAACTTCTGGATCGAAGTGGGACAACAGCGTCTGTTGCCGTTCATCAACATCCTTCTCGAAGAGCAGGTGTTGAAGTCCATGTCCGATCCGGGTTACACGGCGGATGAAGCGCGTATCGATACCGCGATCGGCGAAATAGACCTGACGTTTCTTCTCGCCGATCAGCACCTGCAAGGCCGTGAATACTTTGCGGGCGACTATTCCTTTGCGGAAATCCACTGGGCGCCATACACGCATTTCTGCGATACCACCGGGCACGGTGGGCTGATCGCGCGGCGTCCCAACCTCAAACAGTGGCTGGACCGAATCAAGGCCAGAAGCAACGGCGCCCGGCGCACTTATGACGCACTACCAGGCCTGGAGCAGATCAGGGGCAAGGAACTCCGGTTCGTGGCGTAAAGTGGGCCGATAACGACAGTTTGAAACCTTAACGAAACACTGAGCATGGTGAACAGAAATGAGTGATCTATTTGCATTTGGCAGGGCCGTCGATGGTGCATCCGACGCCAGCTACGGTCTGGCCGGCGATATGAAAAAAACCCAGTATGTGCTTCAGCTGCTGGGCTCACCGGGGCAGGCGGATACCCTCAAATGTCTGCTTACTGCGATTGAGATGGGTATGGAAACGGACACCGGGGTGCTCGACGTGCAGGCAGGGCAGCAGGCGAGCGAGGACTACCTGGCCCTGTCGCCGTTCGGCATGGTGCCGACCCTCAAGGAGGCCGAGTACTACGTGGCCGGAGAGACCGGCATCATGAGCTATATCGAGGCCCGGGGTCTTGGTAAAAGACTGCCGCCGAAAAATGCAGCGCTACTTGCCGAGCAGAATTACTGGTCAGATATAGCCTGCACTGAGGTCGGGCCGCACGTCGAAACTCTGGTCCGTGAACGTGTCTATAAGGGCATGGAGGGTGCCGCTGCCGATGAGAATGCTGTTGAGGCAGCTAGGGGAGCCCTGGTGGGGCCGCTGGACGCTCTGGATGCGCAGTTGGGCAATGACAATACCTTCATCATCGGTAACTATTCCTTTGCCGATATCCACTGGACGGCTTATGTCCACCTGTTGTACGAGACGGGTGACGGGGATCTGGTCGACCATCGCCGGAACATCAAGGCCTGGTTTGATCGCATACGCACGCATAAAAGTTTTTCCGGGCAGAATATTGTTGCTTACGAGTTGCTGCCCAGTCTCGATGACATAAGAAACAACCGGCTGAGTTCGGTCGAGATCGACGACTTCTGACAGTGGCTGAGGCGATACAAAAGGAGCGGTGCTATGTGGCCATTCACTAGATCCGATACACGGATAGACCAGGCGGCTTCGACACTGAACCCCTTTGTGTCGCAAGCGCTGAGTGGCCTTGAGGAACAGGAGCTTCGCGACCAGATACGCACCAGGACGCTGGCGGAGTGCTATATCTACGGTGCCATACGCTACCTGGCGTCCTACGATGATATGCGTAACGGCAGTGTAGGTACGCTGATGGAGGATATCCTGGGCACTCATTTCGGCGCGAATGGCGAAGAAATCAGAAGCAGCGAGACGTTTTTCGCCAAAATAAGGGATGGGGGCAGCGAACACCTGTTCATGATCGAAGGGGCCAGCGCGTTGCGTCGCTGGCTGGTCAACGGCGAGCGTACTGTCGGCGCCGACCTGAAATCCCTGCTGGGCCAGGACCAGACAGGCTGAGCGGGTATCGCGTCAGCAGTATTGCTGGCGCGTGCGTAGTGTCACAATAACGGTTTGAATTGAAGAGAGGATGAGAATATGACTCACAGCGGTGGTAACAATGCCATGGTATTCGTCGTGGCCATGTCAATCGGTATCGGTATTATCGCGCTCACACTGTATTTGTCCGGCGCATTGAATATGTTGTTGTAGTAGAAGACGGGTATTTTCCGAACGGGCCTGATCTAGGTGGTTAGCCTGCGGTAGATACCCCCGATCCGTTGTGGCAGGCTGTCCACACGGTCGATAACGGTGAAATTCCGTTCCCCGAACATGTGGGGAAGGTAGTCGATGGCATCGGTGTCGATAGTAATACAATAGGCGTGAATGCCCGCCTGGCGCGCTTCCATCAGCGCCTTGCGGGTATCCTCTATTCCGTATGCACCACGGTAACCGTCCCGATCATCCGGGCGTCCATCGGAGAGTACGATCAACAGCCGGGTGCGCGCGTCTACGTTCAGAAGTTTTGCGCTGTGGTGTCTAATGGCCACCCCCATTCTTGTATGCTGCCTGGCCTGTATGCCGCCGATGCGCTGCCATACAGGGCTGGCGTAAGCTTCGCTGAAGGTCTTGACGGGGTAAGATACACAGTCGTCATGGCCGCATCCCGAGAATCCGTAGATCGCATACCTGTCGCCCAGCAGTTCAAGCGCTTCGCAAAGCAGTATCAGGGTCTCGCGCTCTACATCGTTGATCCACCCGCGTGTGGAGGCGCTCATGTCCAGTAGAAACAAGGCGGCAACACTGCGTTGATCCCTGCACGTTCGGGTAAAGGTCCGGTCGCTCATCTCCCGCCCGTTGTGCAGATCCGTCAGGGCATCGACAAGGGCGTCGAGATCAATGTCGTCGCCCCAGGTTTCGCGCCGGGCAGTCCGCTGATCCTGGCGCAGGCCTTCGAAGGTCCTGCGCAGATGTGAGACCAGTCCGTGATATTTTTGCAGGGTGTCCGGGCGGAAGGTATCCGGACCGGCATCCGGCGCCTCTTCCTTCAGCCTGCACCAGTCCTTTCGATAGCGCCGACAGGCTTCGTCCCACTCGTCGTATTTGTACTCGCAGTCGTTACCGGACAGTTCCTGTGTCTGCGGAGGCTGACCTTGCGGAGCGCTGTCATAACTGGCGGCATCCCCGGTTCCGAGCTCAGCACCGGATTCCGTCGGGTAGGCCTGAAAACCTGCCTGATATACACTGCGCCTGTCTTCAACACCGCGGACAGCCACCGGCTGCAGTATGCCTTCATAGGCCGCCGCCGGCGGGTCCTGGTCGAGTTCATAGAGGCGCGGCAACCACCGCAGGCTTTCTTCAACATCAGCGTCCGGCACGGCCAGGCAGCGGGCAGCCTCCAGCCAGGCAGCGGGGTATTCATTGCTGTCCGGGCGAAAACGCTGCATTGCCCTCGCCACGCCGGGCAGTTCACGGGCGAGACAGGCATCCAGCCGTAATGTCTCCAGACGATGAAACAGGCGTATGGCACGCTCGCTGTCGGCCAGGGAGGCAATAGCCGCCTGCAAGTCAATATCCCATGTGCCGAAGCGTGTCTGCGCCCACTGGTGTGCGGCGCAGGCCTTGTAGAGCTGGAAGTTGCTGTCGCGGTCCGGGTAAACACAGATGCGCTCGGGGAAATAGAGGGTCTCTGTGTCGGTGTAGCTGCTCTCGCCTGTATCGAGTTTCAGTGTGCGGCCGCTCAGGCCCAGTATAAATGCTTCCATGATTCCGGCAATGTCAGCATAGGCTACGCCCGACGGGCTATCCTCCAGCGGCCCCGGGTAAGTGGAATAATCACTAATAGCGGCGATAGCAGCCTCCAGGCCAGTGCCGGCATAGGTATGGAGAATGTGTTCTACCCAGGGCAGCCAGGCTTCCTCCGGCAGCAGGCCGAGTGCAGGCGGGGCGTGGCGGCAGAAACACTCCGCCAGCTCGGCGTTCAGGCCGGCCACCCGATTGAGTGTCTTCAGGAAGCGGTTTTGTTCTACCAGGTTGTACTCTGCCAGCACAAGAGCGGCGCCGTGGACACCCCGGTGTGAGCGGCGCGTCGGGTTGACCAGTAGCTCAAGGCGCGTCTGCAGTTCGCGCACCTGCATGCCACCGTATTTCGCCGTGGTGCGCGCCGGCGCACGGGGGGTGGGTTGCGGCGGTTTTCTCCGGAAACGTAGCATCACGGCAGCGGCTGGCGGCAAGGACGGTAACAAGACTAACCCCGGTAAGCAGCCGTGTGACATACGCATTAATACCTGGGTGCCGGATCTGACTGTGGCGGTTGAAGGTGTAAATACGTATTACGTAGATGTATCAACCTGACCCAGTGGTGTCACGGTCGTACGCGTCACCTGTGCCACAGTCTGGCGCTGCTTATCATGAACCGCGGGATATCAACCAGTTAAAAACCCCGTTAAGACTCAGACTTCGACTGGCATGACAGATGCATATTCCTTGGCAAGGATCTGTATCAGGCAATGAGCCGGGGAGCAGGTGATGACACAGTCATACACAACAGCAGCGCTCGAGAAAGAAAATCGGGTGTTTTCCGGCACACCGGGTGTCAGTCGTGAAAACCGGGGTAGTGGCTTCAGGCCGGCATTCTGCGATACCGAAAGCGGTCGTGTGGAACTGTCGCGGTTCGCCAACGGGTTGCTTGCCCCCGTACACCTGTTCGACGGTCTGCCGGAAAGTTGGATCGTGGCAGGTGACGCCACTGCCGGTGTAACAGCCATCAAGCAATCGGTAGTAGCCGGTTTCGAACGTGACGGCTGCTTCTATACCCGCAAGCAGGCGGCCGAGGCGGTTGTTTCGGAATCGAGACGCAGTTTCGCATGGGGCATCGAACCGGCATACGTCTGAAAATCCCCGTCGTCTGTCGCAACA
>JAJDOI010000010.1 GCA_022340245.1 Thiogranum sp. | reverse complement strand
TCGTCGTGCGAGCTGGTGTCCAGGTCGGCCGGCGGGCTGAAATGACTTCCGCCGTCGGTCTCGAAGGCGCCCATGGCCTGGTCCAGCCGCCGCAGGCGCCGTGTGACCAGCCGCAACAGCCACAGTCCGGCCAACAGTCCGGCCGCCGCCGCCGCACCCAGCGCGTACAACGCCAGGCGCAGGATATAGCTGTCGCGCAGCATCGCCGCAACCGAGTCCAGTTGCTGTCCGGCCAGCACCACGTACAGATAGCCCTGGGGCTGTGCCGCCGCCCCGATGGGTGCGGCCGAAAACACTTTGTGTCCGCCGGTGTCGCGCGGATCGTCGCCGACGATAGGGGTGTGGTGCCCGCGGCGCAGGAAGGCGCGCACCGGTGCGAGGTCGACGCGCTCGCGCTTGACCTTCCCGGGTGGGGCGGAGTAGGCGAGGATGTGCCCACGGTTGTCGAGAAGGTACACTTCGATGCTGGGGTTCACCACCATGTAGGTATGGAAGATCGCTTCCAGGGCGGACCGGTTGAAGCGCCCGTCCTCCACGCTCAGCTTGTTTTCAGCGATCAGGTTGGCGGCGAGTTCCCGGTTCAGTTGCTGGTTCAGCTCCTGAAAATACAACCGTCCCGCCTGCAGCGTCACCAGCAGATACAGCCCGCCGAGGACTGCCACCAGCACCACCAGACCGAGCGCCAGGCGGGTATAAAGGCTGTTTAATGGCACGCGCATCTATGGCTCCGCGGCATTCCTGGCGCCCGCATGCTCGGCAAACTTATAGCCCACGCCCCACACGGTGAGGATGTAGCGGGGCTGGGCCGGTGTGTGTTCGATCTTCGCGCGCAGGCGGTTAATGTGGGAATTGACCGTGTGTTCGTACCCGTCGTGCCCATAGCCCCAGACCAAGTCGAGCAGCTGGGCACGGCTGTAAACCCGCCCGGGGTGGCTGGCGAAGTGCAGCAACAGGTCGAATTCGCGGCTTGTCAGGCGCACCTCGGCGCCGTCCAGGTGCACCTGGCGCCGGGAGGCGTCGATCTCCAGACCATTGACGCGCAGGACCTCGGCGGCTTCGACCGGTGTCTCGGCCATGGCGTCCACCCGCCGAAACAGCGCCTTGACCCGAGCCAGTAACTCGCGGACGCTGAACGGCTTGGTGACGTAGTCATCCGCCCCGACCTCGAGCCCCAAAACCCGGTCCAGCTCGCTGGATTTGGCTGTCAGCATCAGAATCGGCAGATAATCCGGCCGCGCCCGCAAACGTCGGCACACTTCCAGCCCGTCCAGCCGCGGCAGCATCAGATCGAGGATGACCAGGTCGACGGGTTGCGTCTGCAGGTGTTGCAGCGCCGCCTGCCCGTCGCTGCAGTGTTCGCACGCATAGCCACTGTCTCGCAGGTGCATCGACACCAGTTCGGCGAGATCGAGATTGTCTTCGACCACAAGAATACGGCGACCCACCTCGGCCTCCTGGAATTTGACAGGTTTGTCTCAGGTTTAGACAGGAAAACACGGGAATGTCACAAAATTATCCCAAAGACCTCGCAGCGACGATCCGCAGGGTCTCTGGATTCTTGGTGCGCAAGCCCCGTGTTGCCCGTCGATAGGCTACAGGAGTCAGCCCTTTGAGCGCCAATGGGAGGGCCACTCGCGCCGGCCTCAGTCTTGATGCCGGCCAGTGGCACTGCCTGCCAACAAGCGGGTGTCGACCCGGCAGCGTTCGCGGGAATGGGCCGTAATGGGCCAGTCCCCGTGTTCCTTTTTGTTTTCAGCGGCTTCGGCACGTACGCGCCGCTGGACCGGTTAACCCCATGCCAGGGAATCAACCTTCCAGAAGTATAGTCACCGGCGTCGAAGGTGCCAGCGAACCCGCTGCCAGGTCGGCCAACCTGTCGGCTTTGTGTCCGGACCGGTTTGGGCCGGGGTTAACGCGCGGAGGTGGGCAACGGGTGTTTTTGCGGCCGCGGCGGCGTCACCGGCTAGACATCCAGGACGGTGATCTGGAGTTCCTGGGCCTCGGTGTCACCGAGCTCGCCGCGAGTGAAGAGTTCCGTGCCGGGGTGCGAGGCCGTGGCGCTGCCGCAGGTCACGCCGAAGCGCAGTATCTCCGCCGTTGTCGCGCCGCGCCGCGCCGCTGCGATCAGGCCTGCGACCAGTGCGTCACCACAGCCCACGGTCGACTGCTTGTGCACCTTCGGCGCGTTGCAGTGATAACTGTTGTCGGCGTCGACGAGGATCGCACCATCGGGACCCAGGGAGATACACAGGCAGCCGGTGCCGCGCTGTTGAATGCCGCGCGCGGCCTTGGCCACGGCGTGGGTACTTTCCAGGCGCCGCTTGATGGTCAATTCCAGCACATAGCGGTTCAGGCGTACCAGGTAGGGCTGTGCTTCCAGCGCCTGTTCCAGCACGGGGCCGTAGGCGTCCACGACCACCTTGCCGCCCTGGGTTCGTATGCGCTCGGCCAGGTCGCGGTAGCTCGTGTCCGGGACACCCGGCGGCAGCAGGCCGGTCAACACCGCGATGCCGTCACCAGCCATCTGCAGAAAGCACCGGCTTATCTCGGCCAGGACGTCGGCCGGTATCGTCGGCCCGACGCTGGTAATCTCGTACTGTCCCGGCGGGCTGTGTTGCAGGATGGTGGTGTTCAACCGGGTCTCGCCCGGCACGCCGAACCAGGTATGCCGGTCGCCAAGGGTGTCGCCGAGCAGGCGCAGGAACAGCGCGCCGCTCTCGCCGCCAACGATGCTGCAGCAGTGGACGGGTATCTCCAGCTCGGCGAGCGCGCGCGCGACGTTGATGCCATTGCCGCCCGGGTGGTACCAGGTCTGTCTGGCGCGCACCTTCTGGTACTCCAGCAGCTGCGGAATTTCGTAGCTGATATCCACCGACGGATTCAGCGCGAGTACGGAGACCGTGCTGTGTTGTTGCTCGCTCATGGGCGCCTCCAGGTCATCGCAGGCCTTTCTTGAGAATGAGGCTGCGGCCGGTCATGACCGGCGGCTGGGGCACGCCGAGCAGCTCCAGCACGGTGGGGGCAATGTCCGCCAGGCCGCGGCCGGTACTGAGTCGCACCGGCCCTTCGCCCATGATCAGGAAGGGGACAGGGTATTCGGTGTGCTGGGTATGGGCTTCGCCGGTATTCGGGTTGATCATTTCGTCACAGTTGCCGTGGTCGGCGGTCAGCAGGATTCGCCAGTTGTTCTCCAGCGCCACGCGAAATACCCGGTGGCTTTCCAGGTCCAGCGTTTCAACGGCGCGTATCACTGCGTCACATCGCGCCGTGTGTCCGACCATGTCGGCATTCGCAAAGTTAGTGACGATGAACGCATACTTGTCGCTTTGGATGGCGGCGATCAACTGATCCGCGATTCTGGACGCGCTCATTTCCGGCTGCATATCGTAGGTTGCCACCGCGGGCGAGGGGACGATAATGCGATCCTCGTTGGGGAAAGGCGGTTCGCGGCCACCGTTGAAGAAGTAGGTCACGTGGGCGAACTTCTCGGTCTCGCTGCAATGCAGCTGCGGCAGACCGGCGTCGCTGATCACTTCGGCCAGGACCTGGCCGGGCGCCTGCGGCGCAAACAGCACGGGAAACGGATAGGTGGCGTCGTACTCGGTCATGCAGACCAGCTTTTCCAGGCAGATGCCACTGCGGTCGAAGGCGTTGAAGTCGTGCAGACCGAAGGCCGCACACAGTTGCCGCGCACGGTCGCTGCGGAAATTGAAAAACAGTACCGGTTCGTCTGTGGGAATACCGGCGTGTCCGGCAATGACCGTGGGCTGGATGAATTCGTCGCCTTCGCCGCGCGCATAGGCGGCTTCGATAGCCTCGCGGGCGGTTGCGGCCGCGAAGCCCTGGCCCAGCACCATCGCGTTCCAGGCACGCTGCGTACGGTCCCAGTGCCGCGCGCGGTCCATGGCGCAATAGCGCCCGCTGACCGTGGCAATCGAGCCGCGGCCCAGGCCGGCCAGTGAAGCCTCAAGCTCGTCGAGATAACCCAGCGCGGCCCGGGGTGCCGTGTCGCGCCCGTCGGTGATCATGTGGATCACCGGCTCGATGTCTGTGTGGCGCAAAAGGGCGAGAACGCCGAGCAGGTGCTCGATATGCGAATGTACGCCGCCGTCGGATACCAGCCCAACCAGGTGCAGGCGTGTGGCACCGTTCAACAGGGCCTGCCAGGGCGGCAGTTGTTCGAGTGTCCCGCCATAGATCGCATTGGCGATCCGCACCAGGTCCTGTTCGAGGACACGGCCGGAGCCGAGTGTCAGGTGCCCGACCTCGGAATTGCCGAACTGGCCATCCGGTAAACCCACCGCCCGTCCCGACGCCTGCAGTACGCTGTGTGGATAGGAGGCGAAGTAATAGTCGAGATGCGGCGTGCGCGCCAGCGCCCAGGCATTGTACGCGCGACTGGGGTTGAGGCCGAACCCGTCGAAAATAGCCAGTAGTACAGGTCTTGGTGTCACCTTATTCTCCCGGGACTATGGCGATGGCAGAGGCCGGGACGTACGCTGCATGCCGTGTGGCTACGATAGCATAGTAGCGCGTAAACGGAAGTGGTTGAGGAACGCCGCCGGACCGGTCTGTTGCCGGGGCGATGGGCCCGACGCCTCGGTGTGGACAAGTTGTGTTGGCCCTGCTAGGCAAGCAAAGGTTGGAAGAATCGCGCCCCGAATTCAACTGCCGCGGGTAGGTCAAAGACACTGGCGTTGCCCCGGTCTTTCTGCTGCCAGGCATCGGCTGTGGCCGCGTCCGCACGGAATACCATTTCCATGCACAGACTTTGCGCGGCGCAGCCCGAGGTGTCTTGCCAGCGGATCCCTATGCAGGGACGTTCCGGTCTGGCAGACAGCAGCTGTTCACCTTGCATCAAAATCTCGACGGGTGCCCCGCTTACATGACACACCGAGTTCACCCGGGTGCGGACTTCAAACATGGGCGCGACCGACAGCGCGTCCAGGGCGCACATCGCGTGGACCGTCACCCCGCCGATGGTGACCCGGTGTGCTCTTTCTTCCACGGTAAAGGGATAGGCGCCGGTAACCAGGCGCCTGTCGGGCGACAGCACGATGAGGTCGTCGCCAGCCAGACGCCGCAAAGCGATATCGACCCCGTCCTTTCCGGTCTGAGCGGCAATCTGCCCGCGGGACGGCGGACATCCGCGTTCGGCGAAACTGCGCAGAATTTCTGTATGCAGGGCGCGCAGCGACGGATCCAGTCGATTCTGCCTCTCCTTGAGTGGCAGGAGCCGGTTCAGGCGGGCCAGGGCATCGCTGATAGTCGCTGTGGTCATTTCCGAGAGACGATTAAAAAAAGCCGCGCAAGCATGATTCAAACATGAATTTTTACTATACTCCAACTGAAAGCGCCAGGCTCAAGGCATTCAGACCAGACGCAAACCGAGCCGGCTTTCGGGAGGAGGATATGACTGACCTTGCGGACGAGATGGGTGTCATTCAGTCGCTGGTGGAGCGTTTCGAGCGACAGAGGCTGCCGCGCCTGCTTGAGCTGAAAAAACGCGTCGACCTGGGCGAAGTACTCAGCGGGCTGGATATTGCCTTTCTCGAACAGGTGATTCACGACGCGCAGCAAAGCAAGCCGTTGATGGGCCGTCACCCTGAATGGCGGGAGTTTTGCTGCACCGTTGTACATCTTTACGAACACATTACCGAAAAGGCGCTGGACAACGAAGGCAGGCTACATTAGCGCCTGACGCGCTGCTCGTGAGCCGGTGGCGAGTTCGCGCACTGAACCACAATGGCTGGTGCAGTCATGTTGGCGGAGGGCCTGTCCGGCATGAAGCCGGCTGCGCGCCGGACGTTTAGGGGTTCTTTATCAGAATTTCGACGCGCCTGTTGGTCGCGCGTCCTTCAGGGGTGTCGTTGCTGGCCACCGGTTTCTCGGCACCGTAACCCGTGGCGATAATCCGGCTTGCCGGAATATTGCCCACGTCGACCAGGAACTTGGCGACATTCTCGGCCCGCGCCTGGGAGAGTTTCCTGTTGACCTCGGCACTGCCTGTCGAGTCAGTGTGACCGGATATCGCGATAGTACTATCCGGGAACGTGTTCACCGCCTGGATTATCTTGTTCATCAGGACGAAGTTGTCGGGACCGATTTCACTGCCGCCGGGCTGGAAGTGGAAGCCGTGTGCGGATATCAACACGTTGCCGCGCTGCTGGTAGACGCTCGCCTCGGCCGCGGTGAACAGCGACTGAACCTTGTCGATTGCGGCGCGCTGCTCGGCGGTCAGCGAAAGCTCCTGCTCGTACTGGGAACGCTGAGCGGCCGTTTCGTCGCGCTGTTTCATCAGGTCCTTGATCGACTGCTGCAGCCCGAGGACCACGTTGCGGTTGGGTTCGTTGAACGGCAGCGGCGCGCCCAGCGGCGCGCTGATTTCGCTGAGCTGTCTCTGATACCAGAGTGCGGTGTCCTCCGGGGTGTAGTCGCGTCGATCGAACTCCCTTATCAGTTCCGTGATCGCCATGCTGCGTTCGGCCAGCCATTTCGCACGGCTGGCGTGTGCATTGGCCTTTTCCGTCTTCGTGCGGTCTGCGGCCAGCACGGATTGTGCCAGCCCCATTTCCTCTTCGGCGAGCTTGAGTGTTTTGGGTGCGAATTTGCCTGCGTCGTTCTTCTTGGCGTCCGCGATGGCTGTCTGTGCCGCGTCGACCGTGCCTTCCTGCAGTGACGCCAGTTCCAGCTGTTCATAGCCGGCGATCAGATTCTGGCGCCGATTTTTCGCGTCATCCAGACGGCCGCGTTCCACCAGGTTGGCAACCTTGCGCAGGTCGGCGTCCAGATCCACCGTAGTCACCGGGAAAATGCTGGCGGCGCTGGCCTCGTAAGCTTTGCGACGGGCTTCCAGTACGTCCCGTAACAGATCGCGACTGACGCTGGCGTGCTGCCGCGCTTCCGCGAGGGCTTGCAGGCCCTCGGCCGCGGCTGCATTCGCCGTGCCGGGGCGGTCAGCCCGGGCCTCGCTGATGGCGTTCTCGAACGCCGCCTGCGCAGTGCGGTAACCCTCGGGCGCGAGATCATTCAGATCCTGGGCAGCGGCATCCTTCAGGGACTTGTCCAGCTTCGAAATCTGCTCGTACTCCCCGAGAATCTGTTCTTGTGTGAGCTTGGGCGCGGTTGCGCATCCCGCGAAAACGGCGACAAGGACGAGAGGGAACCAAAAAGCGCGACGGGTTTTGATCATTGTTTCTCTCCCGGGTCCGTTGTGGGGAACATCAACACCGGCAATATAGTTCATCCGCATCCAATGCAACACCCCTGCGCGACTGAATGGGAGGCTTTTTTATCGGTTGGATAGCGACGCGTTTGTTTTTCGCCTTGGAAAGAACCAAGGCCAGCGCAAGACTGCGCGACGACCATCGGGCCGCCGCGCAAGCTACATGACGATCCGGGGTGCCAGGGTCTATTCCTGCGACTCGTGGTCCTGAACCCGGTCCCGGTCCTGACTGCGGGTTTGGTCACCCTCGCCGGACCCTGCGCCCAGGCTCTTGGCCTTGGCCTTCTGCTTGTCGCGTTCCGCGTCGGGTCCACGATACGTTTCCCGGTCACGGTCCTGTTGCAGGGCCTTGTCAGAGCGCCGTTCGGCGGCTGTGCCCTGTCCCTGGCCCATGCCCATGCCACCATCCATCCCGTGACCCGAACCGCCCATGCCCATGCCGCCACCACCACCGCCTCCGGCCACCAGCGGGCCGCTGAATACCAGTGCGATAACGACAGCTGCAGTGTAGAGAGATTTGGTTTTCATGCTGTGACTCCTCATCAATGGACTAGCTGCCATCTTTCATTTCCAAACATACAGGTTTAACCTGAACGGACGCTTAAAGGCCCGGTCGGCTTGCGATAACTTTTATTATCCGCACCATGCGGACATACCGGACGGTAGCAGGGCCGGCAAACGTATTGCGAGGCAGGCTGTTGGTGAACGGGGTTAACAGGGCTCGGGTTGCTGCACTGGCTGTGATGCTGGTTGCAGTCGCCATGTTCGTTCCAATGGGCCTTCAGGCGCAGTCGGAGGCGACAGACCCGGTGAGCCGCGTGCGCGCGGCCATGGACTCGGTCCGCTTCATTGCCTACACGCCCACGGACCTGACGATTGTCGCCGGCCAGGTGCACCCGGCATCGCGGCACCGCATCCGCAAGGATCTCACGATCCTGCGGGAGGATTTCCAGGGGCTGATTACCTATTCCTGCGCCGATGGTGTCGACGAGGTTCCCGGTGTGGCAAAGGCCCTGGGTTTTCGGGCACTGATCCTCGGCATATGGGACCCTTTGTCGGAACGCGAATTCCGTAATGTAAAGCGGCTCGTCAACGCCTATCCGCAACTGATTGTGGGCATTTCGGTGGGTAACGAGACACTGCTGGCCGAGCGCCACCAGTGGCCCGTTCTGCGTGCCGCAATACAACGCCTGCGTACCGCCTTGCCCGGCGTGGCGATCACCACCTCTGAACCGTTTTATTATTATCTCAACGACGACCCCGCTGATTTCGTCGCTGTACAGGATTTCCTGCTACCCAGTGTGCATCCGCTGTTTCAGCCGTGGTTCAACCAGGCATCGACTGCTCAGGCAGTGGACTTTGTGGTGCGCGTGGCCGGCCTGTTGTCGGCAAAGACCGACAAGCCCGTGCTGATCAAGGAGACAGGCCTGCCCAGCGGTCCGCCGGGCACGCGCTTCACGCCGGCGGCACAGGCTGAGTTCTGGACCAGCCTGATCAGGCAGCTCCCGAAGCTGCCGGGGCTTGGTGCTGCCTATTTCGAGGCCTTCGATCACGACTGGAAAGAAGAGAACGCGCGCCAGGAGTTCGGTTCGCATCCGGAGGAGGGTTACTGGGGGCTGTACACCGCGGGCGGTGATCCCAAAACCGTTATGACGGCGTTGCGCAAACTGTGGCGCGCCGACAATACGCCGGGGAAAGCCGCCGCTGGACCAGTCAAGTGAGCAGCGTCCCGTATGCACGAGACAGGCGCTGCGTCGTCCTGTAACTGTCTGGTTACCTGGGACGACGGATGAGATGACTAGGGTGACGTATACCCGTTGCTGTTACCGTCTCCTGCCGGCGGCGTCGGCCTGGGGAACGCGAAACCGGCCGGCTGGTTTTGTTTCGACGGCGGGAAGTCGGTTTCATTGGCAGTGGCCTGTGCCTGAATGATCCAGCCACCGCCCATGGCCTTGTAGGTGTTGACCAGCGAATTATAAACGTCTGCCTGCACAGTGACGTACTGCAGCTCGGCGTCGAACAGGGAACGCTGGGCATCGAGTACGTCGATGTAGGACGAGTAACCCTCGTCATAGCGCAGTTTCGCCAGGCGTGCATAGTCGGCGAGCGCCTGCACCCGCCGGCCTTCGGCAGCGAGCTGTTCGTGTGACTTCCGCACACTGATCAGCGCATCGTCCACTTCCCGAAAGGCGCTCTGCACGGTCTGCAGATAGCCGAGCAGGGTCTGGCGCTGAACCGCCTCGCTGGCGCGCACCTGTCCGGAGATCGCGCCACCGGTGAAAATGGGGCCCAGTGCGCTACCGCCGAGGCTCCATACATTCGCGGAACTCTGCAGCAGATCCCCCAGCTGTTCGCTGGCGTAACCGAACAGACCGGTCAGGGAGATGCTGGGGAAGTACTGGGCGCGTGCCACGCCGATGCGGGCATTGGCGGCGACCAGATTCTGCTCGGCGGCACGGATATCCGGGCGCCGCGCCAGCAGCGAGGATGGCACCCCTGCAGGCACCGGCGGCTGGATCAGTTGATCGATGCTCTTGCCGCGCGGAATGGTCCCGGGGTTATGGCCCAGCAGCATCGACAATGCGTTCTCCGTCAGGGCGATGTTCCGCTCGATGGGCGGGATGGCTGCGGCGGCCTGCTCATACTCGACTTTCACCTGCGCCAGTTCCAGATCGGATATCACCCCGCCCTTGAACTTGAGCTCGAACAGGCGCAGCGATTCGGCTCGCGTCGCCAGGGTATCCTGCGATACCTCGAGCTGGCGGTCGAACTGACGCAGTGTGATATAGGTGTTGGCGACCGCGGACACCAGGCTGAGGATCACCGTGCGCCGGTTTTCGTCCTGCGCCAGCAGGTCGGCGCGAGAAGCTTCGGTGGCGCGGCGGATCCGGCCCCACAGGTCGATCTCCCAGCCGGCGCTCAGGGTGGCGCTGTAATCGTTGTAGCTGCGGTCGCTTCCCGCGGGAATGCCGCCGAAAGCTTCGCGCGAGGCCCGGTTGCGGCTGGCCTGGCCGTTGTAGCCGATCTGCGGGTAGAACCCGGAGCGGGCAATATCCACCCGGGCGGCGAATTCCACAATGCGGGCGGCGGCAATGCGCACGTCCTTGTTTTCGCGCAGCGCGGTATCGATCAACTGATCCAGTACCGGGTCATCGAACTGTTCCCACCAGCGGGTATTGGCGACAGCGGTCGCGGCCGCATAGTCCACACGCCACTGTTTCGGACTGTCTACTTCCGGACGCACATAGTCAGGGCCCACCGTGCAACCGAACAGAGAGACCAGCACCAGTGATAAAGCTACGCTGCGCGCCATATTACTCATGGGGTTGTTCGCCTGGAGCCTGGGGTGCCTGCGGCTGCAGGGCATCACCGCTTGATGCGTCGGGTGCCTCGCTGTCTGGCGTCTTGCCGGTCGAGCCTTTCAGGCCGAGTTTCTCCAGCACCAGGAAAAACATCGGCACGAAGAAGATGGCGATGGCCGTGGCCCCCAGCATGCCGCCGATGACGCCAGTGCCGATGGAGTGACGACTGTTGGCCGAAGCGCCGGTGGCAATGGCGAGCGGAACCACGCCGAGGATGAACGCAAAGGAAGTCATTACGATCGGACGGAAGCGCAGCTTTGCGGCTTCGACAGCCGAGTCATACAGCGACTTGCCGCCGTGATGCAGCTCCACGGCGAACTCGACAATGAGAATGGCATTCTTGGCCGCCAGCGCGATCAGGGTAAGCAGCCCGATCTGGAAGTACACGTCGTTCGGAATGCCGCGCAGCACGATCGCCAGCAGTGCGCCCAGCAGGGCGAAAGGCACCGCCATGATGACACCGAACGGCAGCGTCCAGCTCTCGTACTGGGCGGCGAGGATCAGGAACACGAAGATCAAGCCAAAGATGAAGGCGATCGCCGAAGTGCCGCCGGCCTGTTTCTCCTCGCGCGCCTCGCCGGCCCAGACGAAGCCGTAATCTCCCGGCAATACCTCGGTGGCTATCTGTTCCATGACTGTCAGTGCCTGGCCGGAACTCACACCGGGAGCCGGCCCGCCGGTGATTTTGGCCGCCGGGTAGTTGTTGAAGCGCGTGACGATATCCGGACCGGTCGACCAGCGGGTGCGGACCACAGACGACAACGGCACCATGCCGCCGTTCTTATTGCGCACGTAGATCTGGTCGATATCGCGCGGTTCCAGCCGGTAGTCAGGTTCGGCCTGCAGGATTACCTGCCAGAGGCGCGAATTCTTGGGGAACTGGTTGACGTACAGCGAGCCGAACAGGGTCTGCAGCGTGTCGTACACATCCGAGACCGGCACGCCCAGGTTTTCCGCTTTGGTGCGATCCAGGTCGGTGAGCAGCTGGCGGTTTTCGGCGCTGATCGTGGCGCTGACACGCGCCAGCTGGGGGTTCTGTCTGGCCTTGGCGACGATCTGCTGCACCTGGCTGGCAAGCTGCCCGTAGCCACCGCTGCCGCGTTGCTGCACCCACATCTCGAAACCCGCCGTCACCCCAAGCCCCGGAATCGCCGGCGGGTTGAGCGGAATCACCAGTCCGTCCTTGATGCCGGCATAGTCTTTGGCCGCGGCCTGGATAAGCGCCGGCGCGGACAACGCCGGCTCCTTGCGTTCCTCAAAATCTTTCAGCGACACGAACAGCAGACCGCGGTTGGTCTTGTTCTGCTGGTCGATCAGGCTGTAGCCGTCGACCTGGGTGACATTGGCCACCGCCGGGTTCTGCATCATGAACTGTGCGGCCTGGCCGCCCACCGCTTCGGTGCGATCCAGGCTGGCGGCGTCCGGCAGCATGTAGGGGACAAACAGGTAACCCTGGTCTTCCTGGGGCACGAATGCGCCTGGCCACACCGAGAACAGCCAGCCCGCTGCCACGACCACCGCGGCGAAGGCGCCGAAGGCCAGCAGCGTGTGGTGCATGATCCAGCGCGCGCCCGCCACGTAGCCGTTGGTCGCGCGTTCCAGGGTGTTCTCGAACCACTTGAAGAAACCCCGCTTTTCGCCGTGGCCGGGCTTGATCAGGATGGCCGCCAGCGCTGGCGACAGGGTGAGCGCCACAATTCCGGAGAACACCACCGAAATGGCGATGGTCACCGCGAACTGCTTGTACAGTTGCCCGGTCATGCCGCCGAGAAAAGCTACCGGGATGAACACCGCGTTCAATACCAGCACGATGGCAATCAGTGCCCCGGACACCTCGGTCATGGCGCGCTTGGCGGCTTCCTTGGGCGACAGTCCGAACTGGGTCATGTTGCGCTCGGTGTTTTCGATGACCACGATGGCGTCGTCGACCACAATGCCGATAGCGAGGATCATGCCGAACAGGGTGAGCATGTTGACCGAGAAGCCGAAGGCCAGCATGCCGATCATGGCGCCGAGGATCGACACCGGCACCGCCAGCGTGGGAATGATGGTGAGCCGCAGACTCTGCAGGAACACGAACACCACCAGCACCACCAGCGCCACCGCTTCGAAGAAAGTGTGCACCACTTCGTCGATGGAGGCCTTGACGAACTTGGTGGTGTCCAGCGCCACATCGTAGGCCAGCCCGTCGGGGAAGCTCTTGGACAGGTTATCCAGTGTGGCATAGACCTGTTTCGCCACCTCCAGCGCATTGGCGCCCGGCTGCTGGTACACCACGATCAGGGTGGCGTTCTTGCCCTGGTACTTGGAGCGGATGGAGTAGTCCTTGCGGCCGAGGTCGGCGCGGCCGACGTTCTTGATGCGCACGGTGGCGGCACCCTGTTGCTCGGAGCGCAGGATGATGTTCTCGAATTGGTCGGGCTCGGTGAACAGGCCCGGGGTGGTCACGGGAAAAGTCTGTGGCACCGGCTCGGGGGTAGGCGACTGACCGATGCGCCCCACGGCAAACTGCTGGTTCTGCTGACGCACGGCGTTGGCCACGTCAGTGGCGGTGATGCCGAGCTGCGCCATGCGATCCGGTCGCAGCCAGATGCGCATGGCGTAGTCCGGGACCCCGAAGATGGAAGCCTGGTTGGCTCCATTGATGCGTTTGATGGCGTCGAGCACATTGATGTTGGCGTAGTTAGCCACATAGTCGGCATCGTAACGCTCGTCCGGCGAGTACAGCGCGATGACCAGCATGAAACTCTGGGTGG
This sequence comes from Thiogranum sp., assembly GCA_022340245.1. GTDB lineage: Bacteria > Pseudomonadota > Gammaproteobacteria > DSM-19610 > DSM-19610 > Thiogranum. The sequence goes on along the minus strand of JAJDOI010000010.1, from coordinate 1,697 downwards.
TCTTCTTCACGATGACCCCCTGCTGGGTTACCGCCGAGGGCAGCTGCGGCGTGGCCCATTGCACGCGGTTCTGCACATCGACCTGCGCCAGCTTCGGGTCTGTGCCCTGTTCGAAGTAGGCGTTGAGCGTGTAGTTGCCGGTCGAGGAGCTGGTGGACTGCATGTAAATCATGTTGTCCGCGCCGTTGACCTGCTGCTCGATGGGCGCGCCGACGTTCTGCGCTACGGTCTGGGCGTCGGCGCCCGGGTAGGTCGCCGTCACCTGGATCTGCACCGGCGTGATGTCCGGGTACTGGGCGATGGGCAGGCTGACCATTGCCGCTGCGCCGGCAATGACGATCACCAGCGACACGACCATCGCGAAGATCGGCCGGTCGATAAAAAAATGGGCAAACATCGGCTGTGTCTCCCGGCTCAGTCGCTGGCGGTCTTGGGTTTGTCCGCAGCGGCAGCAGCGGGTTTCGCCGCAGGCTGACCGCTGGCACCTGTGCCGATCCTGACCGGAGTTCCTTTGGAGAGATGCATGAGGCCGTCCGTGATGACGCGGTCTCCGCTGGCAAGGCCTTTGGTGATGAACCAGTTATCGCCCTGCCAGCTACCGACCTCGATACTGCGAACCTGTGCTTTGCCTTCCTTGTCCACGATCCAGACGAAGTGCCCCTGGGCTCCCTGCAACACGGCTTTCTGCGGGATCAGCACCGCGTCGGGGCGTGTTGCACCTTCGATGCGGACGCGCACGAACTGTCCGGGACGCAGATCCGCGTCGGGGTTGCTGAAGGTCGCGCGAAGCAGGAACGTGCCTGTCTCGGTGCTGTAGTTGGCATCAGCAAAAAAAATCCTGCCGATCTCCGGGTACGCGGAACCGTCGGCAAGCACAAGCTGGACGCTCAGCGCCGTGGCCCCGGGCGTACGCAGCTGACCGCTTTTCTTTTGCTGACGGATCCTGAGCATTTCGTCCTCGGAAATGCTGAAGTCGACCCACATGGGGTCGAGTTGGGCGACATAGGTGAGGGGGCCGCTCTGTTCGTTGAGGTAGGCGCCATCCTGAATGCGCGCGAAACTCGACGCGCCGGTGACAGGCGCATTGATGGTGGTATAGCCGAGATTGAGTTTGGCGGTATCAACATCTGCCCTGGCCATCTCTACGGCTGCTGCTGCTGCGTTGACCTTGCCCTGCGCATCGTCCAGATCTTTTTGGCTGACGGCGTTAGCCTTGGCCAGCGGCTTGACGCGTTTCAGGTTCGATTGCGCCGTCCACAGCCTGGCCTTCTGTTCGTCGAGGGCGGCTTCAGCGGCATTGAGCTGTGCTTCAAAGGGCTTGCGGTCCATCTGGAACATCACCTGGCCCTTTTTTACGAGTCCGCCCTCGGTGTATAGACGGGTGTCCAGAAAACCGTTGACGCGCGCTCTTACTTCGACCTGCTGTGAGCTGGCGGTGCTGCCGACGAACTCGAAGGTTACCGGCGTATCTTCGGGTTTGACAGTGAGCACGGTGACTTCGGGCATCGGTGGGTGGGGCACCTCGGGTTTTTCGCAGGCACTGAGCGCGGCGCTCAGGGCGAGCAGGAACGCGACCCGGCGAATCGTCCGGTGGCCCCGAACCACGGTGCGAGAGATGTCATGTTCTTTTGCCACCCTGTACCCCCAGCTATTCGCTGGTGCACGGAATGGTGCACAGCGCTTCCTCAAAGGGGGGG
>JAJDOI010000210.1 GCA_022340245.1 Thiogranum sp. | reverse complement strand
AGTCGCTGGCGGTTTTCCTCGGCTTCCCGGCGTTCGGTGATATCGCGCAGGTAGCCGATGAAGATCTCGCCTTCCGCGCCCTGGGCTACGTCGATTGCCAGTTCGGCGGGAAATTCGCTGCCGTCGGCGCGGCGGGCGGTAGCCTCGACCCGTTTTCCCAGGAACGCGCCTTCGCCGGTGTCACGGAATTTCTCCATGCCTGTTTCGTGGTCTGAGCGGAAGCGTTCGGGAATGATCAGTCCTGCGAGGCGTTGCCCGAGAATGTCGTGCTTGCGGTAGCCGAAGCACTGTTCGGCCGCCGGATTGAATTCGATCACCCGGCCGTCGCGATCCATCGCGATGATGCAGTCGAGTGCGGCCTCGACCGTGGCGCGCAGCCGGTCCTCGCTCTTGCGCAGCGCCAGGTCTTTTTCGCTGCGGGCCTGGTCGGCGTACAGGCGCTCGAGCTCAACGGCCGCGCGCACCGAGAAGATTTTCAGCAGGTCTTCAACCAGTTCCTCGTCGTGCAGGGGTTTGCGGTTGGCGACTGCCATCAATCCCAGCACGCCACCGCGGGAATCGTACAGCGGTATGCCCGCATAGCCTTCCGTCTTGAGCTCCCTGATGTGCGGGTCGGCAAACAGCTCCTGCACGCCGTTTGGGTAAAAGCGGAACTGCTGCCCGATGACATTCTCACAGGGCGTGTCTTTCAGGTCGTAGTGAAACCCGTCGTTGAATTTGCGGAAGAAGTACCCGGCGATGACATTCACCGTATCCCGCTGCCCGCCCTCCAGTACACCGATAAATGCGTGGTCCACGTCCAGCGCCAGGGCGATGTGCCGGACGAGTTCGCGGAAAACGGTGTGCCCGCCGCTTGCGGCGACGCCCGCCGCGGCGAGCCGCAGGGTTTCACGCAGATCCGGGTTGTGCGATTGCCCGATGTCAGGCTGGGTGCTCATGTGTTCGACAGTCCTGTTGCGGAAGGAAGCGGCGTATCTGCAGGCAAGTGTATAGGCAATGGAGGCGAGGGCGGGGTCATGTTACAAAGCGGAAACAATTGAAACCGCCTGGAAACGGTGCTCGTGGCGGCTGGTCCTCACTTGCGTGGTACGAACATGTAGCCCATGCCGCGGACCGTCTTGAGGACACAGGGTTTTCGCGGGTCGGGTTCCACTTTGCGGCGCAGCCGGGCTATGCGGATATCGATACTCCGGTCGAACGGGTCCCAGTCGCGGTTTTGCGTGAGGTTCAGCAGCTGGTCGCGGGTCAGCGGGCGGTTGGGCCGCTCGGCGAACACTTTCAGTAATTCGAATTCCATCGCCGTGACGGGAATCTCTCCGCCTCCGGCGTCCAGCAACTGGCAGCTGTCCAGGTCAAGCGTACCCACGCCGAAGGGTATCCGGCGCCGCGCGCTGTCATTTTCCGGCACTGTGTCGCCGGACACGGCGGCACGTTGTTGATAGCGCCGCAGTACACTCTTCAGCCGGGCGTGTAACTCGCGGGGATCGAAGGGTTTCGCCACATAGTCATCGGCGCCGACTTCCAGGCCGACGATGCGGTCCAGTGTTTCGCCGGCGCCGGACACCATGATGATGCCGAGGTCGAAGTGTTCGCGGATATGGCGTGCGAGGCTGAGCCCGTCTTCACCGGGAAGGCCGACATCCAGCAACACGACATCGGGCAACTGTTCCGCCAGCGAAAGGCGCATCGCCTCGGCGGTGGCGACGCTGATAACCCTATATCCCTGGTCGCCGAGATAGTCCTCCAGCAGCTCGCGGATATCCGGGTCATCATCCACAACCAGGATCGTCGTTGTCCCAGTCACTGCATAGTCCTCGCGAGGTACCTGTGACCCGAAAAAGCTGATTATTATTGTGGCTAAACTAATACTTTGTCGTCGAAGATTCAATGCACGGCGAGGGTTGCCCGTGGTTTATGCCAGCCTGCTGGTGAGCAGGGCGCGTTCAGATGCGACAATGTCGCGCAGTTGCAGGCGCTGGCGTTCGGGGACCCTTTGCAATGCCATCAGTCGGTCGGGAAAGTCTGCAGTGGCCGCCAGCGCCCTGTCCAGGCAACCCTGGACCTCCTGTCCGGACAGGCCGAAGGAACTGCCGAGAGTCACAAAGAACTCGCCGTGATCGGCGTACCCCGAGGGATCGAAGGGGATGGCGCTGACCAGGTTGTGGCGCGGCCAGGCACGCATGGGTGCAGGATCGTATACCGGCGCCAGGCGACAGTCGGATACGCCGCCCAGCAGGGCGACGTTGTCCAGATGCAGGTCGCCGTTGCCGGTCAGCAGCGCCATCAGGAAGCGCAGATAGAGCTGCTCGCCGGTATCGGCTGCGAGGTTGACTACCTGGGCGAGCCGGTCAATGACGTTGCCGAGTTCGTCCAGCAGGATGTCGCCGGTTTCGCGAAACTGGTGGTCGCCGGTGGCAATTACCGAGAACAGGGATTCCATGGGTAACGGATTGGCGCTCATGCAGTCGAAACGTTCGACAGCAAGAAAATGCAGCCCGTCGTCGTCGTAGCGCGAGTAGGCGGGCGTGTCGAAACCGGCCTGGCGATGGATATCCAGGCACAGGGCTTCGAGGTCGAGCAGGCCGGCGTACTCCGGCGGCTCGACTTTCAGGACCACGTTGGTCTTGCCGACGGTGTCGGGCGGGTAAAAATTCGCTGCGGTATCGCCGCGGGTCATCGACACCAGGAGTTTGGGGATCATGCCGCCGACCGACGGCGTCGGTCCCAGTGTTTCTTCAATCAGCTGGGGGTCGAATGCGACCGGCTCGTCGAGCACATTGTTTTTCAGCATGTGCCACAGCTGCGAACGGTTGCCTGACGCCGTGGCGCTGGAGCCCGCGGCGGTATCGCGGTCGTACCAGCTTTCGGCGGCGATGTCGTTGGTGAAGACATCGATATGCCCGATACCACCGTGTCCGCCGGCGAGCAGCAGCAGCCATTCGGTCTCCACGCCCGGCGGTGGTTCGCGGCCGAGTTGCTTGCGCAACAGGTCGAGGTAATGGCGGCGCTGCAGATTGCGGGGATTGTTCCCGGGAATCAGCGACAGCAGACGGGGAAACACCGGGATGCGCTCACTGATCGGGTAGCTGACCGAGTCGTCGCCCCAGAAGCGGCCGTCGCCCAGCAGGCAGAACCCCGGCTGCTCCGAGGACAGGTAGTCACGCGTGTAGGTGAAGGCGGCCTGGTCGCCGGACAGCAGCAGGTCGCCCATCTTTTCCGGTTGACCGGAAACGCGTGTCCAGATAACGGCGTGCTGGTTGCGAGCCATGTTCAATCCTCGTCACCCGGCGTTGCCGGGGAGGTGCGAAAAAAGCTGCCGGAGCGGATGGCCTCGGTGGCCTTTTCCCGGCTGCGGGCAGGCGCCAGGGCTATTTCCAGATCGACCTGGGCGGCGAGCGCCGCCAGCGTGGAGGCGCGGAGATCCCCGCGGTGTTTGGCTTTGCTCAGGCCGACAGCGGTCAGCCCGGCATGCTCGGCGAGCTGCCGCTGGGTCAGGCCGCGTCGGCGGGCCGCGGCAATGATCTGGTTGATCAAGTTCTTAATGGCGTCAGACATTAAACAATACTATAAGTTGTGCCGGTGTATCGGCCATAATATAGCATAATTTATACGAAAGTTTAATAATTGCTTGGCCTCAGGCTATCCGGGTAAGGGTACAGGTAAGCCTGTCTGCCGAGGCCGAGCTGCGCATGGCGGTCAACGTGGCTGCGCAGGGTGTCGATGGCTTCGGTCAGCGCGAGGTTGCCGGCGAGGTATGCCGCCAGTGTGCCTGCCAGCAGTGCGCTCTGGCGGGGGGTGAGGAGAGGTTTCAGTTCCCCCGCCAGCTGTGCGAGTACCGTGCAGTGCTGACTGCGGCGAGCCGGTCGTGCCAGTGTTGTCATCAGCGCCTGAATATACTGCGCCGCGGTTTCCGCGAGTGTCGGCTCGGTCGCGGTGGACAACAGTTTTTCCAGCCTGCCGAAGGCGGCCCGGGAGTGGGCCATGACCAGGGACTCGTGAACCGCGTGGAAAGCGCCCAGGCCGGCGCTGCAGAGTCCGCGCGCCTGCAGGTCCTGCCAGCGCCGGTAAACGTACACGCGGCAGAGAAAGTTGTCGCGGCGCTGCGGATTGTCCAGTGCATCTTCCTCTTCCACCGGCAACAGTGGTAGTGATTCGCGGATGACGCGGGCGAAGATGCCGGTGCCGTTGCGCTGCGGGTAGCGGCCGGGCCGGGCAAACACCTTGACCTGGCGAAGGCCGCAGCTGGGTGAATTTTTCTTGAAAATGTAGCCGCTCACGCCGTCCAGGCTGCCCAGAGTCCGCGCGCCGAATTGTTGCAGCTGTGCGGTTACGTCCCGCGTCGGATCCTGCAACCCCAGCGCGTGCGGTTGTTGCCGCTCGCCCACCAGGTGAATCGGCGGGCGCGGCACCCCCATGCCGATGCCGGCTTCGGGGCAGATGGGCAGATAGTCAGCGTGCGCGGCGAGGATGTCGCCGAGAAACGCGTGGCGTTTGTGACCGCCGTCATAGCGCACCCGCTCGCCCACGAGGCAGGCGCTGACACCTAGTTTGATCCGTGGGAAGACCGGTTCGCGGGGCGCGCTCATGCCCGCGCGCCTTGCCGGCGATCGGCTGAACGCGGTGGCGACCCCGGGCCATGCCCGGCGTGTCGCGGCATAACCCGCGGCGTAGCGACCGCGGCCGCGATCAACAGGTTGTGCTTACCGGGATCCATCGGGGATGTGATATGACGCCGCGCGTGAGTACATTGCCTGGCACCCTGTTCCGGTTGTCGATGAGCCTGCGTGGAGTATCCGGCATAAGAAAAGCCCCGTGAAGGGGCTTTTATCGGGGCAGGCCTGCGGCCGGGGGGTCAGCTGCAGCCTTTGGGGCGAGGCAGTCCGGCGACCTTGTTGGCGCACTTGATCAGACCGGTCGGGAACAGCGAATAGATATACTTCTGGTCGCTGCGGTCGTTACCGAACCGGGTCTTCATGATTTTGGAGAACTGGCGCGGTTCGCACACCGTGCCATTGTCCTGGAAATACTCGCGCGCGGTATTGATGATGTCCCAGTGTTCCTGGGTCAACTCGGATATCTTTTCGTTCCTGGCGATTTCGACGGCCAGATCTTCGCTCCACTCGTCGAGATTCACCAGCCAGCCCGCTTCACTGAGTTCAATGGTTTTGCCGTCCACATCTGCTTGCATCAATACATACTCCTTCCCGTTAACAAAATTGTACTGCGATAATAGTTGACTAATATTATCAGGAATTA
>JAJDOI010000175.1 GCA_022340245.1 Thiogranum sp. | reverse complement strand
TAGAGGCGCGCGACATGCCCGCCGAAATCGCCCTGCTGCCGATCGTCGAAAGCGCCTACGATCCGTTTGCCTATTCTCACGGCCGCGCGGCGGGGCTCTGGCAGTTCATTCCCGGCACCGGCAAACGCTTCGGGCTGGCGCAGAACTGGTGGTACGACGGCCGACGCGACATTCCGGATTCGACCACTGCGGCACTCGACTACCTGCAATACCTGCACGAGCGTTTCGACGGTGACTGGTTGCTTGCGCTGGCTGCCTACAACTCGGGTGAAGGCACGGTCATGGCGGCCCAGCGCCATAACCGCAAGAAGGGCAAACCCACGACTTTCTGGGATCTGAATCTGCCCAGGGAAACCCGCGCCTACGTGCCCAAACTGATCGCGCTGGCCGAACTGGTCAGCCGGCCCGCGGACTTCGGCATCGAGCTCGAACCGGTCCCGAACCATCCCTATTTCCGTATCGTCGAAACGCAGGGGCAAATCGACCTGGCCGTGGCCGCCGAACTCGCCGGTATCGATCTCGAGGCCCTGTATCGCCTCAACCCCGGCTTCAACCAGTGGGCCACGGCACCGGATGGCCCCCACCGCCTGCTGGTGCCGGCATCGGCCGCCGCGACGTTCCGCCAGGCGATTGCCCAGCTGCCACCCGACCAGCGCATTCAGTGGAACCGGGTGAAGATCCGCCAGGGCGAAACGCTCAGCCAGATTGCCAGCCGCTATCATACGACCATCAATGTCCTGGAAACCGCCAACCAGCTGCGCGGCTCTACGATTCGTGCCGGGAAGTACCTGATGGTACCGGTGGCCAGCCAGGCCAGGGAAAGTTATGAACTGAGCGCCGCTCAGCGCCTCAGCCGCAAACAGAACAGTAAACGCAACGGCTACAAGACCCGTCACGTGGTGCGCAACGGCGACACCCTCTGGGACCTTTCGCGCGAGTACAAAGTCGGGGTGCGCTCCCTGGCCTCGTGGAACGGCATGGCGCCGGGAGACACGCTGCGTGTCGGCCAGACGCTGGTCGTCTGGACCGGGAAAATGTCCCCGCAAAGCATGCACCCCGGCTCCCAGGTACGGCCGGTTCACTACACAGTGCACAAGGGTGACTCGCTGTCACGCATCGCCGATCGTTTCAATGTCACCGTCAGCGACCTGCGCCGCTGGAATACCCTGTCCGAAGGGCGGTACCTGCAACCGGGGCAGCACATCAAGCTGTACGTCGACGTAACCCGCCAGACCGGCGCCTGAGCGGGTCACCTGAACTGGACCGAGCGCCGGGTCTGCTGCCAGGCGCCGGTCTGCGTGTTGGATGCGATCACCTGGCCGGGTTCCACCAGCAGAAACAGAACTTTTTCGACCTCGTCGGCCCGCAGCGCCGTTGGCGCGAACAGCGTCAAACTGAAAATGCCCGCAACTCTCGCCGTCAACCCGAAACCCCTGTCTTTCCCCAGTGCACGTGTAAGGGCGCCTGTTCCAGTTCGTCGATGACGGCCTCGATACCTGCCACTTCCGGCCGTGGCGGATAGGGCTGCCAGCCGCCGGCTGCCGGGACGGCGAGCAACCAGCGGCCATTCTCAAAATGCAGCCGCAACAGAGGCGAGCTGTGCGCATTGCGCGTATCGACTTCGGCGATAACGAATTCGCCGCCATCCTCGCTCACACGCCATTCGCGGACACCCCTGGATAGCCTGTTACGCCGGCGGCAGAATGTTGCCAGCTGATTGCGTGCCCGTTGCAGCTCCAGCACCGAGGTTGTCATAACAAAAGTCCTGTTGCGTGATTCGCCAGTCGCCTGTCGGACTTGGGCAATCGTCGCGGACGTGGTGGGACAGCGGCCCGGCGGACTGTTCCCGACTCCGGCAAGCGCCTAGTGTTCAGCACCGAGCGCCTGTGCGCGGCGCTGGGTCTCCTGGCGGCTCTCAACACTGCCGCCCGCATGCCCCTCCCAGCCTTGCAAGTGCATATCCACCAGCTCGGCCAGCACATCGAGCTGGCCGGGAGAATCATTCAGTGCGGGTATGTAGCTGTAAGCGCCCCCGCCGCGGGCCTGGAACAGTTCGCGGTTCTGCTGCTCGATTTCCTCCAGCGTTTCCAGGCAATCGACGCTGAATCCGGGACATATCACATCCACGCTGGGCAGTTTCTGCTTGCCCCAGGCGGCCAGTGTCTTATCGGTGTATGGCTTCAACCACTCCTCGCGCCCGACCCGCGACTGAAACGTCAGCTGCCACTGATCAGCCGTAAGGCCGAGTTCATCGGCCAGCAGACGCGCCGTCTTCTGACACTCGCAGAAATAGGGATCACCGGCGAGGAAGTAGCGCTTGGGGATGCCGTGAAACGACATCAACAGTTTTTCAGACGGTGTTTGCTCCCGCCAGTGAGCACGCACACTGTCGGCGAGCGCGGCGATGTACCTCGGGTGATCGTGGTAGTGCTGGATGAAGCGCAATTCCGGCACCCATCGCCAGCCCTGCAGCACGCGCGTGACCTCGTCGAACACCGTCGCCGTGGTGGTGGCCGAGTATTGCGGGTACATGGGCACGACCAGCAAACGGCGCATGCCCCGTTCCCGCAACGTCTGCAGAACGGCTTCGATCGACGGCTGGCCATAGCGCATGGCCAGCGCGACTTCGATGCGGTGCGATACCTGCTGGCTGAGACGCTGCTGCAACGCCACGCTGAGACGCTCTGAAATTGCCAGCAAGGGAGAACCCTTGTCGGTCCAGATCGACTGGTAGGCCCTTGCGACCTTCGAGGGTCGCAGGCGCAATATGACGCCGTGCAGGATCAGCCACCATAGCGGGCGCGCGATCTCGATCACCCGGGGGTCCCACAGGAATTCGGCAAGATAACGGCGGACCGCGTCCCTGGTCGGCGCCGCCGTCGTACCAAGGTTGACCAGCAGAATGCCGGTGCAGTCGTCCTGATCGTGGCGAAAGTCGCTGGTGCCGATATAGGTCGTCATAGTGAAATCACAGGTTGAAGCTCGAGTGTCACGATAGTACCAGAACTCAGGCGATGAGTTTGCCTACTGCGTTTCGCAGACATTGCAGGGCCTGCTTGCGGCCGCTGAAACCGATCGACTCGGCGCAAACCGGCCAGGGGCGCTTTTGCAGCACCCGCATGATCAATATCGCCAGTTCGGCTTCGTTCAGACATGCCTCGGCCCGGCCATGCATGAGTTCATGCAAGCCCAGACGCCACAAGGAGCCGATGCTCACTTCCGTGAGACGCTGTTCAAAAGCGAACGCCCGCAAATCGTGTCCGTCGGCCTCACCCGGTACCGGAGCATAGTCGCCGCCGGCCCGCAGCAAGGCAGTCACCAGCCCTGACTCCAGTCCACACAGGCTGTCGGACAGCTGGTGAGGAAACTGGGCGAAGAAACGTTCGCGCGCGCGCGCCAGCAAGGCCGAACCGGGCGCCCCAAGGGCGTGGAGAAACACCGCCGAGTGACCGCCGCTGCTCGCGCTCTTCTGGATGCTGAGGCGCACCGGCAACCAGCCGAGCCGGCTCCAGAAATCCAGTAGCGCCGAGTTCACGCCGAAGCTGGTGCCGACATAGTCGTACCGCGCGTCTTGCAGTCGTGCGGTGATCTCCCCGATCAGCCGGCTGCCCAGGCCGCGACGTTGCAACGCCGGATGGACCGTAACACGCATGATGCGGCCACAGCGCAACAGCGGCGCATCCTCCAGGCCCTGGTGTGCCGCCAGGGTCTCCGGCAGGAGGTGGCCGTGCGGCCGGCTCCTGCCCGCCCAGATCGCGCGCGCTGCCGCTGCGTCGAAGCCGCCCTCCGCAGCCACCAGTGCGGTGGCCGCGATATGGCCGCCGACGCGCAACGCATAGACCGACAGATTCGGGCCGTCCAGCAGATGGCGCAGATCCAGCGGCCGCGTGCGGTAGTGGGCCTGCACCAGCAGGCCGAAGAGCTCCGCCAGGGTTCGCTCGTCATTTACCAGCTCATCCCGATCCAGTTCGATCAGTTCGAAATCATCGATCGCGGCGGCATCGGAAAATACCGCGCTGTCCGCCGGTTCGGCGTCCAGTGCCAGCATGCGAAACACCAGGCGCTCCAGCGGATCATGCTGCGCCCAGCGGATCGGCGTCGTCAGCTGCAGGAGTCGCCAGCTGTTGCTGAGCCTGTCGAGCACCCTGGAAAAACGCAGCGCAAAGCCGCGCCCCGTGCCTTCGTAGCCGTGCACCGTGGTGGCGAATGCGATACGCGGATAGCGCCTGAGCATGTCCTCGAGTAACGGCGCCGGTATGGCGGCGGCTTCATCCACCAGCAGCAGATCCGCAGCGCGAGGCTGCCGTAGCAGTTCATCGGGGGCGACGAACCGGATCTGCCTGCGCGCACCCGGCCTAACCCGCTCGGCGTGTTCCAGCACGGCATCCACGGCATCGGGCCGCGGCGCGGTGAGCAGTATCCGCGTGCGCTCCTGCGCGATCAGCCGGGCAGCCGCGATGCCAAAGGCTGCCGACTTGCCGCGGCCGCGGTCGGAAATCAGCACCACCGGGCGCCGCCGGTGCCCGGTCGCGACTCTCACCACAGCATCGACCGCCTGCTGTTGGTCCGGCGTCTCGCAGGGGCCAACCGGCACAGACTCCCCGCCTTCCCCTGGCCTGACCGGCTCGGCAACAGGCAGGCGAAGCGCATGGCCCGGCTCGCCCAGCAGTATAGTGGTATCGTCCCTGAGCAGCCTGGCGAGACGCTGCAGGAAACGCCCGCTGACCTGGGTCGCGACATACGGCGCCACGCTGATCCGCTCATGTTGCGGGTCGGCGTACGCGGCCCACTCGTCCAGCCGCGGCGTCAACAGGATCAACAATCCACCGGCGCGTATACAGCCGGTCAGCGCACCGAACGCGTCCGGATCAAAGCCCGACCAGGCGTCGAACACCAGCGCGTCAATCTCTCGGCCCAGCAGGTGAAGGGCTGCCGTCCCCGAGGCCGTTGGAGCGCCTTGCGGGGCGCTGTCGCTGAACCAGTACGTATCCGCCAGCGCCAGCGCTTCCACCAGCTGCGCGGCCAGCTCAATGCGCTGTTTCCGGTCCCCGGTAAGGACGAGCGCGCTGCGATGACGCCGCGCGCGCGCGGCGTCGATACTCGACCGAACAGTGCTGAGTATGCCGCTACCGGCAGGCGGGTCTAGGCGCAGAATTTTTCGCAGAATCCGTTTTGATCGAAGGGCTGCGCAAACGGCAGGCTTCGCACAAAGGTAAACGCCGCGTCCAGGTAGTGTCGCGCGCGTGTTGACAGCGGTTGTCCCAAGCGGACGTCATAGCCCCGGATAGACAGCATAAAGGCGGGTGGCGGCGGTTGCCGGTAGACCTGCCGATAGACTGCCAGCACCGCCGCAGGACTCATCGCGTGTGTCATATAGTCCGTACTCCTGGCCGGCTGCAGTGGATAGAAAGCATAGGGTGGCTGCGCCGTCAGACTGGCATCGACAAACAGCACCCACCGGCGGCGTTGCAGATCCAGCGCGTGCTCCACCTGCAACTGGTAATCGGTCAGCACCTCAACATCGCTGAAGCCGCCGCTATCCCGTTGCTGCGCCTGTATCCGCTCGTACAGGGCCGGCCCCAGCGCGTCGTCGCCGCGCGCGGGATTGCCACAGGCAAACATCAGAACGGGCGCAGTTCGGAACTGTCAGGCATACCGCGATGTTACCTCCCCGGCGCACAGACTTCACCACTGGCGCGCTTTTCCAGGCGATCGACAACGTCTCGCCCGCAGCATCGACCACTGTTATCTCCAGCGGCATTTTGCCCATGGCATGGGTCGCACACGACAAGCAGGAATCACAGGTGCGGATAGCCACCTCTATCTGGTTCAACAGCGGTTCGGTCAGTTGCCTGCCGTCCAGGGCGATAAACCGGAACCGGCAGCGCCCGCGCACACCGGCGCCTGCACCAGCGGCGAACGGACTCAGGGGGCTATTTTCGCTGCCAGCGGCCGAAATTGCAGCCCGTAGAACATTTGCAGGTAACGCCGCGTTTGCGTACGTTCCAGGTCGGTCACGTACTTCCAGAAGCCGTACACTCTGGATAATGTCATCATCCGTTCAGCATAGCGTTTCCAGGTGTAGCGTTCCTCGACGCGGCGCAGCGCGCCCGCCGATAGTCGGTCCCAGTAATCGGGGTTGTCCCGGCAGTCACTGGAAAACTCCGCCAGCTGCCGGGCCGCCTGTTCGCCGTAGTTGGGATCGAGATGAAAACCGGAAACACCTTCTTCGATGATTTCCAGCGGCCCGCCATAGCGGGTGGCGAATGTCGGCAAGCCGGAACTCATGGCCTCGATGACCGTCAGACCGAAGGCCTCGAACAGTGCCGGCTGGACGAACACGCCGCGATTGTCGGCAACATATCGGTAAAGCTCGCCTGCCAGGCTTTTCTCCAGGTGCAGACCCAGCCAGCGCACCTGCCCGTCCAGTCCGTATACATTCATCAGGTCGTGCATACGGTGGATCTGGGCACGTTCCTCCTCGTCGGCGGAACGGTTGGGGTCGACATAACCCGACACCACCAGCAGGTTCGCCTCGCGGCGCAGCGCTTCGGAGTTCGCGAACCATTCCACCAGGCCGGTGATGTTCTTGATATGGTCCATACGCGCCATGGTGAAGATCAGGCGTTTGTCGCGGTCCTGCAGACTGCCACGAATCTCCGCATTCGGCTCAACACCGAACACCAGCTCTTCGATCTCCGGATGCAGGTGCGACAGCCGCCGCTCGGTCTCCGTATAGGGGAAATACACATTGGCATCCGCACCGGGCGACACGATATTGAACTTGGGATCGTAGGGGTCGATGCCGTGCACGACCCGGTATAATCCCGGCATGGTATAGCTCATGTGACTCTCGTACTGGCCCAGGCTGTCTGCCGTGCCGGCGATTTCCTGGTAAGTACTGGCGATAATAAAATCCGCGACATTCATTGCGATCAGATCGGCCGTGAACTGACACGAGAAGTGATATTGTTCCTCGTTATCCTTCCAGTAGAGGTCGGAATAAAGATACTTGGTCTTTTCCAGGGCGTGGGCGATATTGCACTGGGTGATCCCCAGGTCCTGGGACAGCAGGGAGGCGACCAGGTTGCCGTCGGAGTAGTTGCCTACGATCAGGTCCGGGCGCCCGCCGAGTTCCGCGAGCAGCTCCTGCTTCGAATCCTCCGCGAAACCTTCCAGCCAGGGCCAGATCTCGAAACGCGATACCCACTGCGCAATGGTCTCGCCCTGGCGGTTGCGGAACGGGACGCGCAGGATGCGCGCATGGCGGGTGCCGACAACCGGTTCCAGCTTCTGGTCACAAGTCGTGCCCTCGGCTTCGGGTATGAGGCGCGTCAAAATAATGATCTGCGGGTCGATGTCCAACCCCTGTTCATCCAGTCGGCGGCGCATTTCCTCTTCGAGCGCGCGCACCTGGTCGAGGATGTATACCACCTGTCCGCCGGTGTCGGGTCGTCCGAGCACGTTCGCCTGGCCGAAGTAACCGTGCGGAGAAATGATCGCCATGGAAAATATCATGGGTATACGACTGAGGAAATTTTCCAGGGTACCCGGCGAAGGTGCTTCGAGAATGTCCAGTAACAGCTGCATGGTTTCGCGCGCACGGGCGACGCTTCTACCCCACCCGGGGCAGAAGCCCAGTTGCCCCAGCGATTCCTCGAAACTCTCCCAGGGCGCCGCCGGGTCCAGCCTGGCCAGCCGCTTTTCAGCCGCCCGCAGTATGTCGCGCAGCTCGGTGACGTCATCCACCCTGTCGGCGAGCATCAACTGCTGGCCGCGATACTCGTGCACGCGCAGGAAATCCAGCAGGCGCTTGGCGCCGTTGGCAAGATCTTCGAAAAGTTTGCTGGACAATCGACGGTTGAGAAATTCCACACCACCCCCGATCGAGTTTGACTCGCGCAGCTTGTAGAAGTCACGGGAGAAGGGTTCAAGATCGATTTCCAGCGTCCAGTCCGCCTGACCGCCACCGGTTGCCAGGCGCTCCTTGAAAGCCAGGTACTCGGAGACGCTGACGACTTCGAGCACCATCGTTTCCACGTGAATGCGCAGGTAACACCAGCGGGCGATACGCAGACGCAGCGCCATGTAAATCCAGGCATGGTCCTGCGCAGC
>JAJDOI010000172.1 GCA_022340245.1 Thiogranum sp. | reverse complement strand
ACCAGGTCCTCCAGCATGCGCTCCACCTGGCGATAGACCGCCGCACCGGTCGGAGACTGGCGCAAGCCATCGAGCAGACACAGAATCTTGTGCATGTCGGTCGCTTCTAGCCCACTGAAACTGGCGGCGCCCATGTTTTGCTTTGTCTCCCGCGACACTGGTAACTCATTTGGCAATCTTCGCCTTATTGTGATTATCAATCAGCTTCGAGCTGCGACTCTGAGCCCGGCCACGTCCCGGTTACACCAGACTTTGGCTGAAACGTTACTCCGGTTGTCGCAAAAGGACAAACCGTCAAACAACGGCTCGCTGAACCATTTGGCAAAGCGTTTGAAAAACATGGACAAATCGAGGCCCTCTTGAGAAACACTCTCGGCGGGTGAGCGGCATTTTTTTGACAGTATTTTCAGCCAGCTAGCGTCAGACGGATCCGGCCGCCCCGCCGGACCGACCCCGGAGATCGCCCCAGACAGGCCAATTTCTTACAAACCACCTTCCGATTTCGTCAGCTCCAGATCGCCATTTTCGACATCCTATCCGTGCCGGATTCGCCGGCTTTACACCATGGGTTCACAGTCGCAAAAACCGGGGAGCACCATACTAGCCGAGCGCAGCAAAAACAGCGTCCCGAATCGCTTCGACTTTTCCAACCCCGGCGATGCGGATGTAGCGCGGCGCATCCTTGCCGCCCTGTTCCGCCCAGGCAGAATAATAACCGATCAGCGGCTCGGTCTGGTCGTGGTAGACGTTCAGGCGCTGGCGTACCGTGTCTTCCTTGTCATCGTCGCGTTGCACCAGCGGCTCCCCGGTCTTGTCGTCCTTGCCCGCCTCGCGCGGCGGATTGAATTGCAGATGATAAGTCCGCCCCGAAGCCGGATGTACCCGGCGGCCGCTCATACGCTTGATAATTTCGTCGTCGTCGACGTCGATTTCCACCACCGCATCGATGGGAATGCCCTGGGTCTTTAGCGCTTCGGCCTGCGCGAGCGTGCGTGGGAACCCGTCGAACAGGAAGCCGTTGGCGCAATCATTCTGCGCGATCCGCTCCTTGACCAGGCCGAGGATAATGTCGTCGGATACCAGGCCGCCAGCGTCCATGACTTTCTTCGCTTCGATACCCAGCGGCGTACCTTCCGTGACAGCGGCGCGCAGCATATCCCCGGTCGAGATCTGCGGAATACGGTATTTCTCTTTGATGTAGTTGGCCTGGGTGCCCTTGCCGGCGCCCGGCCCGCCGAGAAGAATGATGCGCATGCTGATGTCTCCTTGAAGCGGGGGGCGCCGCTTGCCCGTGCGGCGCCCCGGATTTGACGAGTATTAGCCGCCTATTATCCGAAGCAATGCCGGGAGGTGACAACCAGTAGAATATATGAGGGGATGCGGACCTTTTATGAAGCAGCCGCGAGCTGGCGTGACAGGGAGACCAGGTCTCCGCGAGTAGCCACCACCCTGGAGAAAACCTCCAGCACCTGTTCGGGCAGCAGTTGCAGGGTACGCAGCGTGTTAGCCGGAAAATCCCCCACCTTGGGCGGCCTGGTATCGTGCTGTAGCAGAAAGTCGCTCAGCTGAACCAGGTGCACCAGCAGGTCGTGATCACCGACATAAGCCGGGTTGTGGTGTTCCAGCAGGGTGACGCGCACGGCCTCCGGCATGCGCCAGGCTTCCATCAGCCAGGCGCCGATGCGCGCGTGGCCCAGCGCGAGCACCTCGCGGGCCTGCCCCATACCCAGCAGGCACTGTTCGATATCGGCAACCGAACGCCCGGGGTGCGCCTGCGCGAGCTTGTTCAGCAACTGGAATTCGGGTGGAAACAGGTGACCGAGTAACAGGATACCGAAGTCGTGCAGGAGCCCGCTGAGGTAGCACAAGCCCGGCGGCGGGCGCATGCCCTCGGGCATGATCGCGCCCAGTTTCTGTGCCAGCAACGCGCTGCACACCGCGTGCTCCCAGAACCGGGACAGTCCCAGCGGACCTTTGTCGGGTATACGGAAGGAACGGCCCGCGGCAAGCCCCAGCGCAAGATGCATGACCGTGTCGTATCCCAGAACCCTGGCAATGGCATCGTGGATGTTGGCGACCCGGCCGGTATAGCCAAAGTAGGAAGAGCTGGCGTAACGAATGACCTGTGCCGCCAGACTGGGGTCCAGTTGCACGATTGCGGCCAGCCGCCGCGCATCTGCGCCCGAATCCGATTGCAGCTCGAGAATCCGGCGTCCCAGCTCGGGCATCGGCGGTAACTCGTACACCCGCTCGATGCGTCTTGCGACGACGCGTTCAGCTTCTGAATCGACGGAACTCGTCATGGATCGGACACCTGCGAAAATGCGCCCATCGGGCCTGTATTCAGCTCGCATCCGTACAGATAAGGGGAATCCGTTCAGCGCCCGGCGCGGAAATCCCGCCAGGTACCCGGCTAGCGGCCGTCGGCCGGGTATTCTTGAGCCCGCGCCCGGCGCCGGCCGGCCGGTCAGTTGAGCTGAATGCGTTGCCCCCAGGGAACTTTGGCGCGCCCCTTGACCAGCCAGAGGACGGGGTAGTCGGGCTCCCCCTTGGGAAACTCGCCTTCGGCGTCGGTGAAATACACCAGCAGATCCGGCTGCCGACCCTCGCGCTGCAGCCATTCGAACGGCGGCGTGAAACGCGTGCCACCGCGGCCGTAGACATTGCCCGGCATGCTGAACTCCTCCCAGGGCTCGAACACCCAGGGGCCGTGCTCGCAAAGCGTCGCATCGCAGGCGTGCAGGGTCAGGCGGGCGCGCATCTGGCCCTTGATAGCGTCGATTTCGGAAACGAATTCGCGCATCTCGGTGTCGTTGATCGAGCCGCTGGTATCCAGCACCACAATCACGTCGACCTGGGTGCTCTTGAGCGTCGGCAGGAGCGCGTCACCTTCGCGCCGCGAGGGCCGCTGGTAGCTGTAGTCGTCACGCGCCACCGCCGTCATGTAGCGCGCCAGCAGCATTCGCCAGGGCAACTGTGGCTGCAGCAGGTGCTCCACCAAGCGCGCCATGGCGGCGCCCAGTTTGCCGGTCTGCATGGCCTGTTGCGCCGCGCCCGCAAGCCGCTGGCGCCACTGAACCGCCAGCTGCTCCTGCTCGGTTTCAGACAGCGGGCGCGGGCCCTCACCGCCGGACTGCGAATCGCCATCGCTCCCCGCGGCGCCCGCACCGCCGCCCTGCTCCTGATCATGGTCGAGCGGCTGGCTGCCGGACGACGACCCGCTCGAGCGGTTCTCCTGGTCATAGAAATGCTCGTCGTGGGTCTCATCCTGCATATCGTCTTCGATAAAGGGATAGATCTCCTCGGCCATCATGCCTTCGAAACCGCTTTTCAACAGCACGCCGGGCGGTGGCTTGAGACCGTCCTTGATGAGCAGTGGATTGATCGCCAGGTCACAGGCGATGTCCCAGCGGTGCTTGACGCGGTGCTGGCGGCGGGCGAAGTGCGACAACGCGCAGTGCAGAGCTTCGTGGGCCAGCACGAACTGGGTCTGCTCCAGCGACAGGTTGCGGATGTACTCGGGGTTGTAGTAGAGCGCCCGCACGTCCGTACCGATGGTCTTGCAGCGTTCCGGTTTGGTGGCCGTCATCGGCAGGCGCAGAACGAGCGCGCCCAGAAACGGCCGATCGAGAATCAGCCGGGTGCGCGCGGCACTGAGTTTGGTTTCGATTTCGTCAGTCATGCTCCGGCTCCTGGCAGCCTGCCGGTCCGAGTCGCTACATATCGAACAGCATCACGTCGGCAACCGCTTTGGCCCAGCGGGAAAACTGCGGCACCTGAAACAGGTCCTGGCCAATGGCACGGTGCATATCGGATATCAGCATCACGCCCATCTCGCGCTGGGGAAAGGCCCCCGCGTAATCGATGATATGACCGTAGACGGTGTTGGCGTCACCGTTGTGCTGGGCTCGAATGGCGCGGCCCACAAGCGCCGAAGCCACTGCGTATTGCAGGTCGGTTTCTTTCGGCACCGGCACCGACTCGCCGCGGGTGATAGCATCGATATCAGGCAGCTTGTCCAGGTTGTCGACGAAGGCATGCAACTCGATGCCCGCGGCCGGCCCGACACAGGCCTGCAGCGCCTCCACCAGCACCTCCGAGTTATTGTCGAACTTCTGCAGCGCCCGGTGCGCGAACTCCCAGGAGCGCGGCGAGGGGAATGCCACCGGGTTGTGCGCCGGGTCGAACTCGAACAGCAGTTCCGGACGGAAGCGCAGAAACGCGATCAGGCGTTCGTCCATACCGGCCGCGTACGCCCATGCCACCCAGTCGTCCAGGTTCACATCCAGTTCATAGTGTGAGAAACGGTTGGCGAGCGGCGCCGGCATACTGTAGGTGACCCCGCGGTCCCCCTGACGGTTACCCGCAGCGAAGATCGCCCAGCCGTTCGGCACCTCATAGGCGCCCAGCCGCCGGTCCAGTATCAACTGATAGGCCGCCGCCGAAACGCTCGGCGGCACCGAGGTGATTTCGTCGAGAAACAGCACCCCGTTGGGCCCATGCCGCTCGGCATCCGGCAGCATGGCGGGCACCGCCCATTCGACCTTTTCGCCCAC
Source organism: Thiogranum sp. (assembly GCA_022340245.1). GTDB lineage: Bacteria > Pseudomonadota > Gammaproteobacteria > DSM-19610 > DSM-19610 > Thiogranum. The sequence continues at coordinate 2,117 of JAJDOI010000172.1, read as the reverse complement.
CCGAAACGGAATACCGCGCAGGTCGGTCGGTTCCATCTGCGACAGACGGATATCGATCACCGGCACCGCGTGCCTGGCGGCCACCTGGCCGACGATCTCGGACTTGCCGACCCCGGGTGGGCCCCACAGCATGACCGGGGTGTGCTGGCCGTGCTGCACGCTCTGGAATTCCGTTTCTAATACTGTTAACAACTGGGATGGACGCATGTCTCCTCCGAAAACCCGATACGGCCCGGCCGCTTTTCTGTAAGCCGCTTCATGGTACGCAAGTCATCGGAAAATTGCATGGCGGAGCCCGAAAACCACCAAAACACAACGGGTTAAAAATGGCACTGCGAGCGGCCGAATGCAGCCTCGCGGCCATTCAATAAAATCCCTCCGCCGCCGCTACCTGAAACCAGTGCAGAGACTGAAAACCCAAGCCGTTCAGATGCCAGCGACCTACTCCAGCAACTCCCGTCTGTTACTGTGCTCAACAGACAAACAGAAACTCGAACCGCTGAAAGAGCGCCTTGTCGCCGCCGGAGCCGAGGTGGACTGCGCCACGCGGACCGAGGACGCACGCCAGCTGCTGTGGAACCAGCACTATGACGGCGTGGCGGTGGACTTGTTGCTGGCCGACCGGGACGGCATCTCCTTTGCGATGGAACTGCGCGAAGAACACCCCTGGGTTTCCATTCTGGTCATATCAACCACCGAGAACCGGCCGCGCGTGGCGAACGGTCCCGCCTGGCTGGAACACACCGCGGACCACGCCCGCCTGATCTTCGCGCTCAAGCAGGCCGGCCAGCGCTCGGCGGGCCGCGCACCGAACATCCTGCATGTCGAAGACGACGACCGGCTCGCCGAACTGGTCCAGAACACCATCGGGAGACAAACCCGCCTGTTCCGCGCCCGCTCGGCGCAGGAGGCGAAAATCGCCATGGCACTGAGAAACTACGACCTCGCGCTGGTACGCACCCAGGTCTCCAGCCTGTCGGATCAATGGAAGAATCACCACAGCGCGCAACAGCCGGCGCTGTGTGTCAGCGTGGATACCACGGATCCTTTCCTCACCATCGTACGCAACCTGCGCCGCAGCGCCTTCGTGCACGAGCCGGCCTACTGCTGAGCCGACCGGCCTGCGCGCGACTGAGCCGCGCTCAGGACGAGGCTTTCTGATCGACCTGACTTTGTTTCGCGGCATCCGCCGGTTTTGCGGCGGGCGCGGTAACCAGCTTGCTGCGATTGTCTGACTTGATACTGCCCAACGTATAGCTGCTCACGCGGAACCGCCAGGGCTGACCCGACACCTCGAGCAGATAGTCCTTGGCGCCGGCCGGCTGCGTGAAGCGATAGTCGCGCCTGTCACCCGACTTGAGCGCCAGAGAGAGCTCGAACACCGGCCTGGCTTTGTCATCGCCGGTCTGCTGCGGCTTACCGGCACTGGCGGTATAAGTGAGGTTGGCGATGCGTTGCAGCAGCGCCTTGCTCTCGTCGGTCGCCGTCTGTTCACCCGCCCCCAGTTTCTCGACCTGCAGTGCGTCGCCGTTGCGCACCAGGGTAGCGTCCGGCAGCTCAACGCGTTTTATATCGTCGGGATTCAGCGTCAGCAGGGTCTTGTCCTCCCAGGCGTCGACGTCGGCCGGCAGGTTGGCACGTTCGAGCATAACGCTATAGATATCGTCCTTGCCATCGACCCGCACGTTTTCCTTGCGGTACGTCGGCGAGGTTCCAACATACAGGCGGCCCAGCACCTTGTCGCCGTGGCGCAGCGTCAGGCGCCGCTCAAAGCTGTCGTCGGCCACTTTGAAACGTTCGGCCGCCCCCGACGTCGACGCCGCCGGCCAGCCAGCCTTGAGCGCCGCCAGGCTTGCGAGCAAGGCATCCACCCGCCCGGGAGTGACGGGAAAGTTTTCCGCTTGCGGCAATACCCAGTGATCGCCCTGCCTGAGCAACTGTGCCTTGTGTCCCTCACCGTCTTCGATGAGCAGGCGGTCAACCCGCCCGGTGTCCAGCGCGAGCAAGGGGGTGTCCGAACCGGAACCGCTGTTGTAGCGGTCTGCCTCCAGGTTCAGCCCCACAGCCAGGCCCACCTGGGCGAACAGTAACAGCGACAACCATTTCAGGCTTTGTTT
>JAJDOI010000129.1 GCA_022340245.1 Thiogranum sp. | reverse complement strand
GATTGTGATCGAATCCTGCCGGTCGCGCGATGGCATTGTGCGCATCGCGCAAAAGCTCATTGCCACAATTGCCGAGCCGCTGCATCTCGACGGACACGAACTCGAAGTGCGCGGCAGTATCGGCGTCGCTGTTGCTCCGCAAGACGCTCAGGAGCCTGAAGCCATCATAGCCGCCGCCGATCAGGCGATGTATCGGGCCAAGACCAAACATGGCAATGGTTTCTGCTTTTTCGACGTAGGCCCGGACGGTTCCTGACACGCTCGGCGAACTTCAGATCCCGGGTAGCAGAGCGCCTGATTCTCGAGCACTGGTGTTTGTATAGACAGGCGCTGACGCTGATTGATACCACAGTATTTCTCAGAGATTGTAAAAGTCTTACTGCGATAAACTCGTCAGAGTCCGATGCTGTTGCCGAAAAGCCTTGATGCAGATTCCATTTAACAATCGATATGTCACCCTGGGTGAGGAGTTTTTTGCCAGGGCCAGACCGACTCCCGTCAAACAACCGGAATTGATCAGATTCAATGACGCGTTGGCCAGGGAGCTGGGCATATCAACCGACCGGCTCTCCGCAATGGGTGCTGCCGTTTTCTCGGGTAATACACTGCCCGAGGGCGCAGAGCCCGTGGCGATGGCGTACGCGGGGCATCAATATGGCAATTTTGTGCCGCAGCTGGGGGATGGCCGTGCGCTGTTGCTCGGAGAAATCAATGGGCCGGATGGCGCCCGCTACGGTATTCACCTGAAAGGGTCCGGGCCCACCCGTTTCTCGCGTGGCGGTGACGGGCGTTCCGCCCTCGGCCCGGTGTTGCGGGAATACCTGGTGAGCGAAGCCATGGCGAAACTGAATGTGCCTACAACGCGTGCTTTGGCTGCAGTGACGACCGGCGAGCCCGTCGCGCGTGATCGCTTATTGCCGGGCGGGGTGATTACACGCGTTGCTTCCAGCTTTGTTCGCGTGGGCACCTTTCAATATTTCGCTGCGCGCGATGATTACGATGCGGTGAAACAACTCGCAGATTATGTGATTGAAAAAAATTACCCACAGGTTGGTGATAGTGAGAAACCTTATGCTGCGTTCCTGAAAGCGGTGGTTGATCGGCAGGCAGCGCTCATTGCGCGGTGGATGCAGCTGGGCTTTATCCATGGTGTGATGAATACGGATAATATGTCGATCGCCGGTGAGACCATCGACTACGGGCCGTGCGCGTTTATGGACGCGTACAGCCATGACCAGGTATTCAGCTCCATCGATCGCCATGGACGTTATGCCTATAGTAATCAGCCTTCAATTGGTTTGTGGAACCTGACGCGTCTGGCAGAAACATTGTTACCGTTGCTCGATGAAGACCCGCAAACGGCCGTGCAGGTGGCGCAGGAAGCGCTGGAGTCTTATGCAGAACGCTATCAATCCGAGTGGCTGGCAGGCATGCGGGCTAAATGTGGATTGACAGTCTGCAGTGATGCCGACATCGATGCAGATAAGGCCCTGCTCGAGGGATTGCTGGATGTGATGGCGGATAATCATGCGGACTTTACCCTGACGTTTTATTACTTGTCACATCTGGCGGATCAGCCATCGGAACAGGACAACGATCTGCGAGCCCAGTTCGAGAATCCCGCCCGGATCGATGCATGGTTGGAGAAGTGGCGTCAGCGGTTAGGCCTGGAGGGGCAAAGTGATGAGGTTCGACGGCAAAGGATGCAGGCAATCAATCCGGTATATATACCCCGAAACCACCAGATAGAAGCCGCTATCAGGGCTGCAGAAGATCAGGGGGATTTTTCTGTGTTTCACGAATTACATACCGTCCTGCAAAATCCGTATGTGCAACAGGAAGGCAAGGACAGCTACATGCGCGCGCCCGAGCCTGAAGAAGTGGTGCAGGTTACGTTTTGCGGAACCTGAAAGAGACAAAAAGGGACGGAGGGATTAAAAAATAATCCCTCCGTCCCTTTTGACCTTGACTGATCGTGTTTTCCTTTTACTGCTGTAGCTGAGCCACTGTCAGGTCACCCGCTATAGCCTGCATCGCCAGCAGGTCGCGGGCGAGTGCATCCCTGTCATCGTTGACTTCGGCCAGTTCGGCTTTCGCCTGCTCCAGATCGCCGGCTCTTATCGCGGCATAGATAAGGCCGCCGGGGATGATGACGGTGATCAGCGTGTCTTTGGCATTCAGCCGATGCTCGTCCAGGTATTGCGCAATTTCCTCTTCCCGATGTGTCAGCGAGGTCCGGCACGCCCTGATGCGTTCAATCAGCTGATCGGGAGTGACTGCGGGAAGGTCGATATAAAAACCGCCGGCGTTCGCGGTGGTGGCCCAGTTCGGACGTTGTGTACCAGCCGTTACCGGTGGAGCGGCCGGTTCTGCGAGCGCCGCAACGGACGTGGTCATCAGCGAGATAAAGGCCGCCAGATAAAAACAGGTGCGATGCATGGGTTTTGGTCCCCCGATACTTAATTATCGGAAATTTGTATGAATGTCATAAGTATTCATTATAAGAACGTATGAAATACGTTCTATGATCCGGCGCATTGCAAACAAAGATAGATATCTCTAAAAACCGCGTTTATTCTTTTCCTTCGCATAAGAAACCGGGCGCACAGCCCGAAAAAAAATATGGGGGATCCGCATGTCAGGGAAGATCACCATCCTGTTGCTTTCGCTGTTCATGGCCGCTTGCGCGGTGCAGCCGACCCACGAGAGCCTGAAGAGCAGCGACCTGCCACCGCTGCTGCCGGTGCGGGACTTCGTCGCCAATACCGACTACAACGGCCATTACCGCGTCTCGCCGGACGGCAGGAAGCTCGCCTGGAAGGCGGTGGCGGGTACCCGCGAGGAGATCTTCGTTCGCAGCACAGGTCAGGACGATGCGCGCAGCCTGGGTTTTGGTGCGCAGGGTTACGCGTTTGTGTGGGCCCAGGACAGCCGGCGCCTGCTGTTCATCAAGGATGCCGGGGGCGATGAGAACTTTCATCTGTTCCGGGTGGCCATCGACAAGCCCGGCGAGCCCCCGGTGGACATCACGCCGCTCGCGAACACCCGCGTGGCTATCCAGCAGATCATCGAAGATGACCCCACGCATATTCTTGTCATCCACAATGGCCGCGACAAGGCGGTGTTTGACCTCTACAGGCTGAATCTCGACAGCGGCGAGATGCAGCTGGTGTACAAGAACACCGGACAGGTCATCCGGGTGATCACCGATCGCCAGGGCCGGCTGCGGGCCCGCGTGCGGCAGGATGACGACTATCGTTATCTGGAACTGCCGGTGCCGGACGGCACCGCCACCCGCTGGTCCATCCTCAGCCGCTGGCGCGGCGACGACGATGTTCAGGTGCTGAAGTTCAACCGGGATGGCGACGCCGTCTATATGCTGTCGAACCGCGGTCGCGACAAGGTCGCGCTGGTGCGGCTGGATGTCATCACGGGGAATGAGACGGTGGTTTATGCGCATCCCGAGGTGGATGTGAGCGCTGTCCAGTTAGACCGGCGCACCCTGGAGCCGGCGCTGGCCTATACCCAACCGGACTATCCTTGGGTGGAGGCGCTGGATCCCAGGCTGCATGATGCCCTGCAGGCGTTACAGAAGGACGGACCCGCCGGGGTCTATGTCTCCAGCGTGGATGACGCCCGGCAGCTGGTCACCGTGGACGTGAACGATGACCGGGAGGTGGATTATTATCTGCTTGACCGGCGCAGCGGTAAGGCTACGCTGCTGGGCAGGGGCGCCACCCATGGTTTCGCGGATGCGCTGGCAACCATGAAACCCGTCCGGTTCAAGGCGCGCGACGGGCTGACGCTTCGCGGTTACCTCACGCTGCCGGCCACCGCCGAGCGGCCGCTGCCCACCGTCCTGCTGGTGCACGGCGGGCCCTTTTATCGTGACATCTGGCAATACAACCGCGAGGCGCAGTTTCTCGCCAACCGCGGTTATGCGGTGCTGCAGGTCAACTACCGGGGCTCCAGCGGCTACGGCCGCGCCTTCATGCAGGCGGCCGTCGGCGAGTTCGCGGGCAAAATGCAGGATGACCTCATCGACGGCGTCAACTGGGCGGTCGACCAGGGCATTGCCGACCCGACACACATCGCCATCATGGGCCGCAGCTTTGGCGGCTATGCTACTCTGGTGGGGCTGAGCATGACCCCCGATACGTTTGCCTGCGGCATCGACATCGTCGGCCCGGCCGATCTCGCGAGCCTGGACGAGAATTTTCCCGCTTACTGGCAGCCCTTCATGCACCGCTGGCGTAAGTATGCGGGCGACCCGGACAACGCCGAGGATCGCGCCCGCATGCGCGCCCAGTCGCCGCTCTACCATGCCGACCGGGTGGTGCGTCCGGTGCTGATCATCCAGGGCGCCAATGATGTGCGGGTCAAGCAGGATCAGTCCGACCGCATGGTTGCAGCACTGCGCGCGGTCGGCAAGGACGTCGACTACCTGGTGATCAAGGGCGAGGGGCATCGCATACGCCATTGGAAAAACCGGCTGACGGAGTACCGCGCGATCGAGGACTTTCTCGCCCCTTGCCTCGGCGGGCGCAATTCAGGGTTTGATTACTACCAGCTGGGCAGCTGGCTGTTTTAGGAATCGGTGTGGCAGGAAGACACGGCGGGGCAGGGCGCGGGCGACGCCGTTGACACCGGTCGGATCCAAACTAGACTCTTAATCGAACCGTAGCGTGCACGGTTGAAGTTCGAAACATTCAGCATGTGACTCCAAGGGAGAAAGATGTGAGCGACAAACAGGACACAACCCATGCCCACAATGCCTTCGAAGAGGGAAAGCAGGCCGCTCTCAGTGGCCAACAGGCGACCGGCAATCCCTATGCACAAGGGTCCGAGGAGCACGAACACTGGCTAAAGGGCTACGAATTTGCCGGCAAATTCGATGAGGATGGGGAAGTTCCCAGCGACCCGTAACGAAAACCCCGGTTGGTCGAGGATGCGGACGGCTTCTTCGAGCAGCTGATGCAGGTTGGGCCGGGCGATCGAGTCCGGCCGCATTGATTCCCGAAGGTGGCCTCCTGCCGCGCGTTATTCGCGCTGGTGCGCAACGCGAAATGCCTGCCACTGGCTGCGCAAGGCCTCGACTTCGGGCCTCAGTTGGTCCCGCAAGTCTTGCCGTGCCTGCTGTTCCCGGCGTTCGCAATCACGAAAGCTGCGATAGTCCGGCGCGGCGTTTATGCAGGCATCCGCCTCCTGCAAAATGCGAATACGCTGCTTGTGACTGGTGGATTCGATCAGGCGGCGTTTCTCGAACATCGCCCGAGCCTGCGGATCATTGTTTGGCGCTGCCTCTGAAATCGCCGCCGTGCCGAACGTGCAACCTGCCAATACCAGTAATGTAAGCTGAGTGAATCGTTTCATTGCCGACCTCCGGACGTGTTTCCTGTACAGTACAACGCACGCGAGCCGGTTCGGTTGACCGCTGCGGCCGGAGTTGCGCCTACGTTTTTGAATATAAACCGTTTATTATTGGGGCTGCCTGGTGAGCCAGTACTATACTCTGCACCCATCGCAGCACAATGGCGAACGAGTAAGAAAAGGGATATCGATCAGTGAAAAATATACTCGTGGCGATCGATGATCATGAAGCTATAACGGTGGCATCGCCCATAGTTGCGCGAACGCTTGAATTGGCAACCGCGTTTTCGAGCAAGGTATGGCTTCTGCACATTGTCCCGCCTGCGCGCCAACCTCCCTTCAATATTGATAAGGATGTGCTACGAAAGGAGATGGCCGGGGAGCTTCGCCATGAACACAAGTCTCTGCAGCATCTCGCTCAATCCCTGCGGGAACGGCATGCTGATGTCACGGCGCTCCTGGTGGAAGGCGCAATAATCAGAAGCATACTCGACGAATCCGAGCGACTGGATATTGATCTGATCGTTTTGGGCTGTCATAGACATGGCCTGCTATACGGCGCCTTAACGGAATTTACGGAAGAGGGGCTGCTCAGCAAATGCCCGCGCCCAATCATGTTTGTTCCGATAACGGAGTGATGACTGCTTTATGACAATCGAAGCTGCAACCCTGCCTGATGCGGAGGTGACCTGCGCAAGCTGTGAGGCCTGCTGTTGCCGTTTGGAAGTGATGCTCATCACCGATACCGGCGTGCCCGACAGGTTCATTGAGGTCGACAAGTGGGGCGGGAGGAGCATGGCGCGACTCGATGATGGCTGGTGTTCGGCCCTGGACCGGAACAGTATGCTTTGTGCGATTTACAATCGGCGGCCACAGCCTTGCCGTGACTTCGATATGGGGGGATATGAGTGTCTTTCCGAGCGGGCCGCAAATCTGTAGAGGCATGACGAGTAAGCCGTGGTATGGTGAAAGAGGCATCCGCATACAGCACCGCCCAGGAGATGGCCGGGCGACAACGTGACATCTCGGTTTCCGAGTTTTTCCTCAAGAACCGTCACCTGCTCGGCTTCGATTCTCCCTCGAAAGCGCTACTCACCACGGTGAAAGAGGCCGTTGATAACGCGCTGGACGCCTGTGAGGAAGCGGGGGTGCTGCCCGACATCCAGGTGGAAGTCGCTGATGAAGGCGACAATATTTTCACAGTGGTGGTCGAGGATAACGGCCCCGGGATCCTGGAAAACCAGATTGCGCGTATTTTCGGAAAACTGCTCTATGGCTCCCGGTTTCATAAACTGAGTCAGTCGCGTGGTCAACAGGGCATGGGGATTTCGGCTGCGGGCATGTACGCCCAACTCACTACCGGCAAATCGTTGCATGTCATCAGTCGTGTCAAGGGTGAGCCGATGGCCTCTGAGCTGTTTGTCTCCATAGATACGGCGAAAAACCGCCCGGAGCTGCACGGCAAGAAGAAAATCCAATGGGATCGCCCCCACGGCACGCGTGTGGAAGTGGAGATGGAGGGCCGCTACCCGAAAGGCGTGCATTCCGTTGATATGTATCTCAAGCAAACCGCGATCGCCAGCCCGTACGTCAGCTTTCACTACAAAGGGCCTCGCGGTGAAAAAGTCACCTACACGCGCAGCAGTACCGAGCTGCCGCCCCGGCCGACGGAGATCAAGCCGCATCCGCGCGGTGTGGAGCTGGGAAGGCTGATTCAAATGCTGAATAACTCCAGTAGCCGGACGCTGCTGAACTTCCTGGAGAATGAATTCTCGCGCGTGGGGCGCAAGACAGCCCGGGAGATTGTGAAGCACGCCGGGCGCAAGTTGACAGAGCGTTCCCTGCCGAAACGCATTGCGCATGTGCAGGCCAACGCCTTGTATCGTGCCATCAAAAAAGTCCCGGTGTCGGCGCCCAGGACCGATTGCGTTGTACCCATTGGCGAACAGCGGCTTTACGAAGGCATGCGTAAGGAAATCGATGCCGATTTCTATATTGTCAGGACGCGACCGCCGGCGGTGTATCGTGGCAATCCCTTTCAGGTCGAAGTGGGTATTGCCTATGGCCGACCCGGCGGTGCCGATCTCGAGGTGGATGAGGGCGGTCGTATACACCAGGCCGCGCACCATAGGCGGGAGGCATCCGCGGCGCTTGCGTTAACGACGGATGAACCGGCCCATTTGCTGCGCTTCGCCAACCGGGTGCCGATGCTCTACGAGCAGGGCGGGTGTGCCATCACCCGGGCGGTGTTGCAAACCAACTGGCGGTCTTATGGTCTTAAACAGCCAAAAGGCGCGCTGCCGCTTGCGCCCATGGTGGTTGTGGTTCACCTGGCCTCAGTCTGGGTGCCGTTTACCTCTGAGGCAAAGGAAGCCATCGCGCTCTATCCGGAAATCATAAAAGAGCTGAAGCTCGGATTGCAGGCCTGTGCCCGCAGACTGGCCGAACACCTGCACCAGGAAAGCCGGCTGAAGCGCGAGTATGAAAAGCGTTCCCACATCGAAAAATACCTGCCGCACGTGGGCATCGCCCTGCAGGAGATTCTCGAATTGAGCGATGAGCAAAGGGACCGGTCGGTAGCAAGTCTGGATGCAGTGTTGCAGCAGACCCGGAAGCTGCAATGACGGGCGCCGGTAAAGATTCGGATAGTGACCCGGTCTCGCAACAGGAGCTCGACGAGGCGACACTGCAGCTGATCAGCAGCATTGCCGCAGCCATTCGCAAGAGTATTGAGCAGGGCGAGCTACCGCATATCGAGTTGCCGGTGCGTAGTCTGGCCAATGTGGATTACGCTGTCGAAAAGGGCTATTTCGCGCTGGGCAAGGCCCTCAAGACGCGTACCTTGAGCGTGAATACAGTCCGTTCGTTTGCGCAGACGTTGCGGCTGATGGCGGCTTCCCGGCAGATGGTGCAGAGCAACGATTTTGCGACCAAACGCGAAGCCTATTACATCAGCAAGAACTGGGGCGAATGCCGCTTTGACGAGCAGGCCGAGTCGGATGCCATCATGGACGACATCGAGGCCCTGGCATCACTGCACGGGCTGTCGCGCGAACAGTTGCGCTTCTACCCGGAGTCGCACGGAGGCTCGGTAGCTGGTGCGCTGACGGTCATCGATACGGACCCTGAAACCGCAGAGGTGCTGGAGATCGACTGCGCAAACCTCGGCAGTGGTGCCTACAGCGTGCCACGCTCGGTGGAGCACCTGGGGTTTCGTACCGACGCACAGTTTATCCTGGCGATCGAGACCGGCGGTATGTTTCAGCGACTCAACAATCACCGTTTCTGGAAAAAGGCGCGCTGCATCCTGGTGGAGATGGGTGGCGTACCGACGCGCGCAACCAGGC
>JAJDOI010000116.1 GCA_022340245.1 Thiogranum sp. | reverse complement strand
GAGGATCAGTGTGTCATAGTCGCGAAGTTCCGGATCCGACTGGATTTCGGCCAGCAGCATACCGTCGGTCATAACCTTCAAATAGCTGCTGTCCTGCACCCGGTCCTGGAAACGCACCTTGTAACCCACCAGCGTACCGAGGGGGCACTGCAGCTCTTCGGCGACCCGCGCGGCGAGACTTCGCGCCGCCAACCGCCGCGGCTGGGTGTGCCCGATCTTGCCGTGGATGCCACGCCCCAGTTGCAGGCACAACTTGGGCAGCTGGGTGGTCTTACCCGACCCGGTTTCGCCGCATATCACCACCACCTGACGGGCGGCAATCAGCTCCAGGATGTCGTCACGCCGTTCGACTACCGGCAATGCCAGGGGAAACCGGGGCGTCGGCAAGCCCGCGCGCCGCTCAGCAACCCGTTGCTGCGCCGCACCCAGTGCCCGCTGCAGCTTGACCAGGCCCCTGTCCACCGGCCGACCGCGCCGGCAACGCGCCTGCAGGGCACGCCACTGGCTGCTGAGCGCGGGAATATCCCGCGCCAGACAATCGTCTATATCCTGTGCCAGCGTTTGCAGCTTCTGCGCATCGTCGCGGCAACTGTCTCCGGGTATCATTGTCGACCTAAACCACGGCAAAACGCCTATTCTACACGGCCGCGCGCGCGGGCTGGCGCGGAACATACAGCGCCGCGGACCAGTCCTAGACATGTACAACACCAGCGAAATGAGGAACCACGATGACAGCGGATACCCGACGACGACGCATACTGCAGTGGCTGACAGCGACAAGCGGACTGGGCATGATTTCGCAACGCGCCGATGCAATAGCCAAAGACCCTGCACTGTTCGGCGAGCCAAGCCACAAGCTGGTCTACCAGTTCAACAAGGCGGACATAGACTACATGGAACACGTGCTGTTCTCCGTGGGGGCCCTGCTGCGCAAGTACGGTGACGATATTCACCTGGTGGTGACCGCCATCGGACCCGGCATTCACATTCTCGGCAAACGGCCATTGCGCCCTGTCCCCGAAGTGGTACGCCAGCGTGTCGCCAGCCTGGCTGCCTACGGTGTCAGTTTCCACGCCTGCGGCAACACCATGAAGTCGCTCGACTGGGGCAAGGACGATATACTGGATTTTGCCGAAATCGTCGAAATCGGGGCCGACGACCTAATGACGCTCCAGGAGCAGGGGTACAGCTATATCAGCTGGTAAGCTCTGTTATACTCCCGTCCGACCGGCAGAAGAAGACACGTCATGCGCTTGCCGGTCGCGCTGCGCTACCCTGGTAAAGCAGCCACTGTATACATCAAAGACGAGAGTGAGGACTATGAAAGCAAACTATTTACCCAGTCTGGTGCTGTTGGCCGCCAGCGTGGTGCCGGCCAGCGGCTTCGCAGCCGGAGATGCGGCGGCCGGGAAAACCAAGGCCTTTACCTGCATGGGTTGCCACGGCATACCGAGCTACAACAACGTCTACCCGACCTACCATGTACCGAAACTCGGTGGTCAGCACGCCGACTATATTGTCGCCGCACTGAACGAATACAAGAGCGGCCAGCGCAATCACGCCACGATGCGCGCTCAGGCTACCACCCTGAGCGATCAGGACATGCAGGACATCGCCGCTTTCTTCGAGCAGGGCGGGAAATAACAGGACGGATGCGGAGAAGCTAATGATGAAAACGATTCGAAATATGATACTGCTGTCCGTCATGGGAGCATTCAGCCTGTCTGTGCAGGCCGGCGGCAACGCCAGCGCAGGCAAGGCCATCGCCAGCGAGAAATGTCAGGCGTGCCACGGCGCTGATGGCAACAGCACCCAGGCCCAGTACCCGCGGCTGGCAGGGCAACATCAGGACTACCTCGAACGCGCCCTCACTGAATACCAGAGCGGCGCCCGCAAAAACCCCATCATGATGGGTTTCGCCGCGGGCCTGTCCGAGCAGGACAAGAAGGACGCGGCCGCGTGGTTTTCCAGCCAGAAGGGCCTGACGTCGCCGGTTCTGGCGCACACCGTCAGTAAATAAGCGTGTTATGACCCCGCCTGAACACGGCGGGGTTTTTTTTGCCCCGGCCCCGAAAAGCGACAAAAAGCAATATTTTTGTCCTTTTTTACTTGACATTCGACAAAACCCTGCGACACTTGCGCTAATCACGCATCGCCCAGGCAGGGAATCCCCGTGACCCAAGGCTCTTTCAGCCGTCAGCAGGTCCTGAAACTTACCGAGTTGAGCAGCCGCCAGTTGAGTTATTGGCGGAAAACCGGCCTGGTATGCCCGCAGAGCATCACCCCGGGCGGGCACGCGCGCTACGCATTCACAGACCTGGTGGCGCTTCGCACCGCCAAGCGCCTGTTGGACGCCGGGGTTTCCCTGCAGCGCATTCGCAGGTGCCTCGATTCCCTCACCCGATTTCTACCCGCCGCGGATCGTCCGCTGGTAGAGCTGTCACTGGTGGTCACCGGTGACGTTGTTCTGGTTTTTCACGGTGAACGGGCCTTCGATGCGCTCACCGGTCAGGAATGGGTCTTTCCGATCGCCGAACTGGCAGCGGAAGTTGAGAAACTTCAGCAGCAACTGCCCGAACAGGGTGAATTGTTTTCTGCTGAATACAATAAACGGGGAGAACTGGCCTGACCTAATAACAGCAATACAGGCATGGTGATGAAGCGGCCGAGCCCTTCATCGTTTGTCGCAAACGTCTGCGGGAAACCTGCAGGACAGCGTGGAGACAGAGCATGCACATCATTGCTATCGCTAATCAGAAGGGCGGCTGCGGTAAAACGACGACTGCCATCAACCTGGCCGCGGAGCTGGGAAGACGGGAACAGCGTGTACTGTTGATGGATATGGATCCACAGGGACACGCATCGCTGGGACTCGGTATCGGCGAGCGTGACATGCCGGGGTTGTACGAGGTATTCAGTGACGAAATGTCACTCCACGAGGTGGTTCTGTCAGACGTCGCCCAGGGTGTTGACCTGGTTCCGGCAAATATCGCGCTGGCGGCGGTAGAACCCCTGCTTACCAACCAGCCCGGTCGCGAACGGCAACTGCTGGAGCTTACCGAACCGTTGAACGAGCTGTATGACTATATCCTTATCGATTGCCCCCCCTCACTCGGCCTGCTGTCCATTAACGCGCTGAGAACCGCAACCCAGGTACTCGCGCCAGTGGAACCCGGCGTATATGCGCTCGAGGGCATACGCCAGCTACGGGACATCGTCAGCTTGTTGGAGGAAAAGTATCAGGTCGACCTGCCGATAGCGGCCGTGCTCACCATGTTCGACGGCCACACACGGTTTGCGCAGACCATTACCCGGGAGATTCGCGAGCAACTGCCGGTGGCATTGTGCGGTGTACAGATCCGCCACACGGTGCGCGCTCGGGAATCGGCCTATCTGGGCAAACCGCTTTGCGATTACGCGCCCGCCAGCACAGCGGCGGGCGACTACCGGCGGCTGGCAGGAGAAATTCTCGCTGCCAGCAATAAACCAACTGAAACCCTGATGGACCGGGGCATTTATCTAGCCCGGGAAGAGAGCCTTGAGGAACCGAGCATGAGCCAAACCAGTGAAAAACCTGTTCGCCGAATGATTGTTCTGACGTTCAGTGACCTCGAATGTACGCGCCTGCAACTGGCCGGGGATTTCAATGACTGGATCCCCGACCAGAACGTGGAAACGCGCAATGTCAACGGGCACTGGCAGAAGGTGTTTACCGCCGAACCCGGGGTCTACGAATACCGGCTGCTGGTCGACGGCAAGTGGCAGGCGGACCCGACCAACCCGTGCGAAATCCCCAATGAACTCGGCGGTATCAATTCGCTGCTCCAGGTACCGGTGCACCACTGATGACAAGCCAACTGAATCCCGCGTGGCAGCGCAGAGCGGTTTCCTCCGATCACCTGGCAAAAATCAGCGCCCGTTTTCTCAGCGACGGACCGCGCCCCGAGCAGACTACTGATGGCTGCCAGGTGATTCCTTTTTTGCTGGATCATCCGGATCAACACTGGATAGCCAGCGAACTGTGCGAGGTGCTGACCCAGCGCGGCCAACGCAGTCTGTTATGCGAACTACAGGAAAACAGCGATGGCGCATCGCTGGAGGACGTTGAGGGCGCACTGCTGCGCCAAGAGGCGGACAAGCGGTTCTGCCTGCTACCCGCGAGTTCGCCCGCGACAATCCAGGCGTGTCGTTTTGACCACGTCGTGTTGCTGGTGCCGGCGAGCCTCGATGCGGCACTGCTGGCCTATCAGCGCATCAAGCTGCTGTCGCAGCAGGCTGCGCCGGACATCGGCATCGTCATGGTGGGACCGCGCGATCAACATGCGGCCTGGCGTTACTTCCGCAAACTCGCCGTCGGCACTTTGCGTTTTCTGGACATCCCGCTACTCAACCTGGGTTTCCTGCCGCAGGAGGTGATGCCGGAGCACAACCCCGCCGACCATCACCGGCAGAACTACCTGACGCGCATCAGCGAACGCCTGCTGCGCAGCGAATTCTACTGCCGCTGCAGACCCGGCACGACCACGCAGGCAAGGCTGGCGCGATGAAGCTGCGCATAAAAAGCGCTCCGCATTGCAACAGGGAGGAATTGCGCACCCTGTTGATTGACGCCGCGGATGAACTGGCAGGCGGGAATAGCTGTTTGCTCGAAGCCAAGCTGCCTTGGGACGGTCATCCGATCCTGTTGGCCGACGCCGAGGGCCACCCCGTACTGGTCAGCTTTGACCTGGCAGATAGTCAAGCAGCGCTGGTCAGCGGCCTGCATGCAACCGACCAGCTTGCGGTCGCGCTACCCTGGGTCAACCAGGTCTACGCACCGCTGCAGCAGCGGCAGAAGGCACCGCGCCTGGTGGTGGTGAGTAGCGAGCCGCCGCCGGGCAGCGAGGCCGTCCTGCGGACCGGCAGCGGTGCCGGACTGACGATGTTCAGCTGCAGGGTATTAAGCGTCAACGGCGATATGGGTATTCTGCTTGAGCCGTTGGATGGCGCCCCGGCAGCCCGCGCCGCTGTCACGACGCTCGCGCACGCCACACAACCGCCCGTCCCGGAAGTCACCCCGCCCGCATCCCGCGCGGCCGAAAGCGTACCGTCTCTCAGCGACGAGGAACGCGCCTACTTTCAACAGCTGTGAGACAAATTATGCCGCCAGGCTAAGCGGCAAGATGGTCGCTGCGTTGCTTGACCGTGTCGCAAACCTGCGCGTATCCGGCATCAAGAAGAGTATAACAACAGTGCGCGCAAGTGCCCCGTGACGTGGGCAGAGGGATATTTGGGCTGAGCATGACTGTTTGTGCGCAAGGCTCCCGGATTCGGGGAATCCGCGCGCAGGCACCAGCCGACACCACCGCCCGGGGGGCTGCGGAAATGCCCTTGCCTTGTCAGCCTGTCAACAGTTTGCGCAGTACACAGTCGCCACAAACAAGACCCAGGCGACCGACATGACAAACAACGCGACGAAGCGATGGAACTGCTGAATTTGAGTCATCACTATCTCCCTGTATTCCAATCGGCGAAAATATCGTCAATTGTCCCGCCTTGATCGCTCTAGCTTCAACTGACCGGACGGCTGGCAACGACGTTCCCAAGTGGTTTTTCTAACCCAGTTGAGACCCCGGCGCAATCAGTCTACACCGGAAGGGCAAAATTCTGTCTGGTTTTAGCGACAGTTCAGCCCAGGCCAACCCTAAGGATCCGAGGGAAGACACCTGCAGGGCGTTATCGCGTCAGTTTTGTGACAAAAGTGCCAGATAGATGGCCGCATCCTGGGGCGAGTAGCAACAGGCGATAACCCTGGCAAAATCGGCCTGGTACAACTGCATGACCGACAACGCGATGGCCGCAGCCTCGGCCTTCGGATACCCGTAAACACCGGTACTGATACAGGGGAAGGCGATACTGGCGACAGCGTATTCCCGCGCCAGGCGGAAGCTTTCCGTATAGCACTGCTCAAGCAGGCCCGCCTCGCCGCTGGAGCCGCCTCGCCAGACCGGCCCTACCGTATGAATGACCCACCTGGCGGGTAAATCAAAACCCGGGGTGATGCGTGCCTCGCCAGTTGGGCAACCGCCAAGCCCTCCGCAGTATGCGACGAGCTGCGGCCCCGCCGCGCGGTGAATTGCACCGTCAACACCTCCGCCGCCCAACAGGCTGCTGTTGGCGGCGTTGACGATGGCGTCCACAGGCAGGCGGGTAATGTCGTCGACGAGGACCTCGATCATCAGCGCTCACATAAAATGGCACAGGATATGCTAGTCATGTCACAGGCACATTCGCACAGCGGCTCACGGCGTGCCAAAGGAGTGAATCATGAAAGCCATCCCGCTTCAACTGCTGACAGTTTGCCTCGAAAACGGGCAGCAGGGAGTCTTTGTCGGCGTGCCACTGGTTCCGGAACAGGCCTGCGGCGAGCACGAACAGATCGAGGATATCTGGTTTTCCGATATCCAGGAGGTTCCGGCACAAATGGAACTGGCCGACCTGATCCGCCTGTTACAGATTCAGCTGTGTCGCTGCCAACCGGGCCTGCAGTGAACCACTGATGCTGTCCGGGATGCCGCTTTGCTACAGGCGAAAATGATTCGGCTTGTCTCCTAGGCCGAAGTCTCCAGCGTTGCGGCCGCACTGAGCACGACCGGCTCGGGTTTGTGTACAGCATAACCCTGGGCGAAGTCAACGCCGAGCGCCTTCAGTTCATCGCGGATCGCCTCGTCTTCCACAAATTCCGCGATGGTCTGCATGCCCATCACATGGCCGATCTCGTTGATTGATTTAACCATCGAGCGGTCGATAGGATCCACAGCCATATCACGCACGAACATGCCGTCTATTTTGAGGAAATCCACGTCGAGATTTTTCAGATAGGCGAACGATGATAAGCCGGAACCGAAATCATCCAGCGCAAAACGGCAACCGCGCGCCTTCAGCCGGCCGATAAACCGCCTTGCGGTGGCAAGGTTGAGGCCACGCACGATTCGCGACACCCACTGCACCTCGTTGTAGCGTTGCTGGGTATCGGCATCATCGGGCCGGAACAGGTGCACGCGGTTACGGCCGGCGTCTTTGGCCGAATAACAGGCAACGTCCGCAGCGGTAAGCAAGTCGGTAACCGATTCACTGTTCTTGTCACCCGCAACCATGCCGATACTCAGACCGACATTGAAGGTGTGGTTGTTCCCTACAAAATGGAACTCCGCGATGGTCTTGAGCAGGTTCTGCGCGATGGCGTGCGCTTTGTCGACATCACACCCTACCAATAGCACACCGAACTCGTCGCCGCCAAGCCGCGCCAGTACGTCGCTGGCGCGAAGCCCTTCCTGCAGGATCGCAGACAACTGCTTCAGTAACTGGTCGCCAGCGAGGTGTCCGCAGGTGTCGTTGACCACCTTGAACTGATCGAGGTCCATATATAACAGAACAACGTGATCGTCCCGGGAGCGCACTGTGCGCAATTCCCGCTTCAGAATACGCTCGAACTCGTTGTGGTTGACCAGCCTGGTGAGACTATCGTGGGTAGCCTGGCAAGACAGCTCGCGAGCCAGGCGGTGTGATTCGGTGACATCACGAATCACCATCACGGTACCGATCACCGCGCCGGAGACATCCCACATCGGCGAGGCCGACA
>JAJDOI010000103.1 GCA_022340245.1 Thiogranum sp. | reverse complement strand
GACCTCGCGGAAACCGGCGCTGGGTACAACAACCACCACAAACTCGCTGCCCTCCAGCGCCGCATTCAGGTGAGCGAACGCTGTCACCCCGTCTGGAAGCGAAATCCCCGGCAGGTGACGCCGGTTTTCGCGCTGCCGATTCAGCGCTTCGACATGTTCGCTGTCGCGGTCCCAGAGTTTTACCTCGTGGCCGTTTCGGGCGAGCAGCATCGCCAGTGCTGTGCCCCAGGAACCCGCGCCCAGCACTGCAATATGAGATGGTGTGATGGGGGAATCCAAACGGGCATTTGTTCCAGTAGGCGATGTTATTCGGATGCCACTCGTTTTTTTTCAGCCGCTGATTTCTGTTGCTGGAGCTGGTCGAAACTGACTGGCGCAAGTAATAGTTGCGGAAATCCGCCTTTCGTTACCAAATCGGATACCGCTTCGCGGGCAAACGGAAAAAGAGCCTTGGGGCACGCGGAACCTAACACGGGCTCCATCTGTTCGCTACTATATCCTTGAATGTGAAATATTCCAGCTTGTTCAAGTTCAACTAGAAATCCGGTCGTTTCTTCATGTTTGGCTGATGCGGATATCTGCAGCACGACCTCGTAGATATTATCGTCGAGTCGTCTGGCACTGGTGGTCACTTCCACATCCACCTGTGGCTTGAATTCTTGAACAAAGATAGTCGGTGAGTTTGGTGCTTCAAACGAGACATCTTTAAGATAAACTCGGAGAATATTGAACTGTGTCGCTTCACCCGACGCTGCCTGTGGGTTATCTTCAGTCATTTTCTGTTATCCAGTGGTGAATTTAAAGCGAATTATTTTGTACTGATCGGCAGACTGGCATTCTGCCACGCGGTGATGCCGCCGCTCAGATTGTACACGTTTTCAAAGCCGTGTTTTTTCAGGATCCCGCCAACGCCGCCCGTGCGCGTTCCCGAGCGGCAATAGGCGATGAGCGGAACGTTTTTGAATTTGTCGAGTTCGGTGGCGCGTTCGGGCAACTGTTTCAACGGGATATGAATGGCCTCGGGAATATGACCGCCCTTGAATTCACCCTCGTCGCGAATATCGAGAAACACGGCATTTTCGCGATTGCTCAGCTGGGTGGCTTCCACGGGGCCCACTGACTTGAGACCGCTGAAGCGTCGGCTGATTTCAGTAAAGACCAGCGCGCCCAGGGTGCCGAGAAAGGCCAGCACCAGGACCGTGTGATTGCCGGTGAATTCGATGATGCGGGCGAAATCCACGCTGGATTTCCTCTAGGTTGGACGGCGTACCAGCGCCTGGCTTAAACGGATTCCATGTTGCAGAAAACTTCACGCATCATGCCGATCAGGCGCAGGGTGCGCGAATCACTGACCCGGTAATAGACGCGGTTGGCGTCTTTGCGCGAGGCCAGGATGCCTTTGTCGCGCAGGATGGCGAGGTGTTGGGAAATGTTGCTTTGCGACGTGCCGACGTGTTCGACAATGTCCTGCACGCTGACTTCATCGTCGCCGAGTGTGCATAGAATCTTCAGGCGCAACGGATGGGACATCGCCTTCAGAGAGCGGGAAGCGCGATCGATATCTTCGTCGCGCGTGATCAAACCTTCGCTGCCTGGCACCACCATATTTTTTCACCTGCGGCGTCACTGAATTGTCATGAAAAAGAACACGGTTCGGGAATTTTGACCCTGCCCTTTATAATCAAAACATTATACAATAATACGCCATTGAAGAAAGCTGTTATTTGAGCGGACGAACCCGGAACCACGTGGTGAGCGCGCGGTTTTCGGGTTAGAATAAGTCTAAATATTGGTGTTCCCTAGAAAATTGAGGTTATGTCGAACTCTCCGAAGCCCGTTGCACTGATAGTCCTGGATGGGTGGGGCTACAGCGAAGACACGGACCACAATGCCATCGCTGCTGCACGAAAACCGGTGTGGGATCGACTCTGGCAGCACTATCCGCACAGCTTTATCCGCACCTCGGGCGCTTCGGTGGGCCTGCCGGGCGACCAGATGGGCAACTCCGAAGTGGGACATCTGAATCTTGGCGCGGGACGTGTTGTGTACCAGGAGTTCACCCGTGTCAGCCGCTCAATCAAGACCGGGTCGTTTTTCACCAATGCGACGTTAACCGATGCGGTCGACCAGGCCATCCGCGCCGACAGGGCGGTGCATATCATCGGCCTGTTGTCCCCGGGTGGTGTGCACAGCCACGAAGAACACATTCATGCCATGGTGCAGCTGGCGGTTGAGCGCGGTGCGAAGCACGTCTATCTGCACGCTTTTCTCGACGGCCGCGATACCGCACCGCGCAGTGCCGCGGTCTCGATCGCGGCCATGGAAGACAAGTTCCGCGAACTTGGCGGCGGCCGCTTTGCCTCCATGATCGGCCGCTACTACGCCATGGATCGCGACCACCGCTGGCCGCGGATCCAGGCTGCCTACGACCTGATAACCCGGGCCGATGCCGAGTTCGAGGCGCCTGATGCGCTGAGCGCGCTGGAAATGGCGTATGCGCGTGACGAGGGCGACGAATTCGTCAAGGCCACGCGTATCGTGCCAAAAGGCCGCCAGGCGGTGACTGTCGAGGACGGCGATGTCGTGGTGTTTATGAATTTTCGTTCCGACCGCGCGCGCCAGATTACCCGGCCTTTTATCGAGCCCGATTTTGACGGATTCGAGCGCAAGGCGGCCCCCAGGCTGGGCTGTTTCGCGAGTCTCACTGAATATAACTCGGAATTTGATATCCCGGTGGCGTTTCCACCCGAACGGCTGAAAAACGTTTTCGGAGAGTTCGCTGCCAACCTCGGTCTGCGCCAGCTGCGCCTCGCGGAAACAGAAAAATATGCGCACGTGACCTTCTTTTTCAACGGTGGCGTCGAAGAACCGTTTGAAGGCGAAGACCGTATCCTGGTGCCGTCACCACTGGTGGCGACCTACGACCTCAAGCCGGAAATGAGTGCGCCGGAAGTCACGGATCACCTGGTGGAGGCGATTACCGGCGGCAAGTACGATGTCATCGTTTGCAACTACGCCAATCCCGATATGGTCGGGCACACGGGTAACTTCGCGGCTGCCGTGCAGGCCATCGAGGTCATTGATGAATGCCTCGGGCGATTGTACGAGGCGCTGAAGTCTGTGGGTGGCGAGGCATTGATTACCGCAGACCACGGTAACGCCGAACAGATGCGTGGCAAGGACACCGGGCAGGCGCATACCGCGCACACCTCGAATGTCGTGCCCTTGCTGTATATCGGCAGGCCGGCGCACCTTGAGGAGGGTGTGCTGGCGGACGTGATTCCCACACTGATTGACATTATGGGCCTGACGAAACCCCAGGAAATGAGCGGTCGTTCGCTGGTCGAATTGCCGCCGGACGGGTCGCGGACGCCAACAGACGTCATTGAGGAGGCGGAGGCCTGACTGTGATGCCGGCCCCGGTCTTCGGCAGGTGGCCTGCAAAGCTGGTGTTGCTTTGTCTCGGCGTGCTGTTGTTTGCAGCGGCCGGACACGCGGGGGAAGACCCCGCGGAAAAGGCGGCCGAACTCAAACAGCTCCGGCAGCAAATCGGTGCACTGCAGTCCCGGCTGCAGGTCAACCGGAAAAAGAAAACCCGGGCCGAACAGCGCCTGCAGGACGCCGAACAGCATATCAACCTGACCCGCCGGGCCTTGCGAAAAACCGCCGCCGAACTCGACCGGCTCGGCGACCAGCTGGCAGGGCTGAAAGCCGAGCGGCAGAAAACCACGGCGGCGGCGCGCCGCCAGTCGTCGGAACTCGCCCGTGAAGCTGTGGCCGCCTATGCCATGGGTCGTCAGCAACAGGTCAAGTTGCTGCTGAACCAGGAACAGCCGTCGGCCGTCGGCCGCATGCTGGTCTATTTCTCGTACTTTTCCCGCGCACGCCAGGCCAGGATCGACGCCATGCACGACATGCTGCGCCACCTCGACGCCCTGGAGAGCGATATCGGGGAGAAAAGCCGATCGCTGGCGGCATTACAGGTGCAGCAGCACGAGCAGGCGGCGAGCCTTGAGGAGCAGCGCCAGCAGCGCCAAGCGGTGCTGGCGCTGCTGACCAGGCAGCTTGACCGCCAGGGCGGCGAGCTCAGACAGTTGCAACAGGACGAAAAGCAGCTCGAGGCACTGGTTAATTCGCTGCAGGAGCTGTTGTCCGATATACCCGCGGACGCCAGTCAACAGCAACCTTTCGGTAGTCTGAAGGGTCGCTTGCACTGGCCGGCGCGCGGACAGCTCGTCCGGCGGTTCGGCAGCCAGCGCGGCAGCAGCGGCCTGAAATGGCAGGGGGTCTTCATCGAGGCGCCGGAAGGCGGACAGGTCCGAGCGGTATCCCAGGGCCGGGTGGCTTTCGCGGACTGGTTGCGCGGTTTTGGCCTGTTGCTGATCATCGACCACGGTGACGGGTACATGAGCCTTTACGGTCAGAACCAGGCGCTCTATAAGGAAGTGGGCGAATGGGTCGATAGCGGAGAGGTGGTAGCAACCTTGGGTGCCAGCGGTGGTCAAACGGAGGCTGGCCTGTATTTCGAAATCCGGCACAATGGGCAGCCGGTGAACCCCACCAGGTGGTGTTCCGGAAAACCGGCCGCGGCGCCGGGTTAAGGCCTTGATGCCATCTTGCGCCCAGCTATGGTATGGTCGCTATTCTTTGAATGGCCAACTCATTGTAAGCCATTCATTATTTTCCTAAATAAGGCAGTTTCAGGGGCTGCCGCACTGGACCTTTAGATGAATATTCAGAGACAAAATATTGTGCTGGTTCTGGTTGGCTTGCTGGCCGGGCTATCCCTATCAATCGGTAACGGCGTGTTCGCGGAGCGCGAGGCGGTCGTCGCGACGCCCGGGGGCTTGCCGGTCGAAGAACTGCGTACCTTCAGCGATGTCTTCGGGCGTATCAAAAACGACTATGTCGAGGATGTCGCCGACAAAGAACTGCTCGAAAATGCGATCCGCGGCATGCTGTCGGGTCTGGATCCGCACTCGGCTTATCTCGACCAGGAACAGTTCAAGGAGTTGCAGGTCGGGACATCCGGTGAATTCGGCGGGCTGGGCATCGAGGTCGGCATGGAAGACGGTTTCGTCAAGGTCATTGCGCCCATCGATGATACGCCGGCGCAGCGTGCGGGGATTCAGGCCGGTGACCTGATCATCCGGCTCGACGATACGCCGGTGAAAGGCCTGACGCTAAACGAGGCGGTCAAGATCATGCGCGGCAAGCCAGGCACGGTGTTGAAACTGACAGTGGTTCGCGAAGGTGTGGAACAGCCGCTGAAGATCGACATCAAGCGCGATGTGATCAAGGTCAAGAGTGTCAAACAGCGTGCACTCGAACCGGGCTTCGGTTACGTGCGTATTTCCCAGTTCCAGTCCAAGACGGCGGAAAATATGGTGGATGCCATAGACAAGCTGAAAAAGGATGCCGGCGGTTCGTTGAAAGGGCTGGTACTGGATTTGCGCAACAACCCCGGTGGCGTGCTAAACGGTGCGGTTGCGGTTTCGGACGCGTTCCTGAAAAAGGGTCTGATTGTCTACACCGAAGGCCGGGTCAACGATTCCAAGCTGCGGTTCAACGCTACGCCGGACGATGTTCTCGACGGCGCTCCGATGGTGGTGTTGGTCAACCAGGGTTCGGCGTCGGCATCGGAGATTGTTTCGGGTGCGCTACAGGACCACAAGCGTGCGATCATTGTCGGGTCGCGCACGTTCGGCAAGGGCTCGGTTCAGACTATCCTGCCGCTGAGTAACGGTACCGCGGTCAAACTGACCACGGCGCGCTACTACACGCCTTCGGGTCGTTCCATCCAGGCCGAGGGTATACAGCCTGACATCAAGCTGGAACAGGTGCGCGTATCGGCAGTGGAAGCGCCTTTGGAACCGATCAAGGAGGCCGACCTGTCGCGCCACCTCACCAACGGTGATGCCAAGAAAGCCAACAAGAAAGATGCCGAAAAAGATCAGGACAAGGAAGAAAAGTCGCTGGCGCAGACCGACTATCAGCTGTATGAGGCGCTCAATCTCCTGAAGGGACTCGCGATACAAAGGGAGCAGATGCAATGACCCAGAGAACCGGCCCCCTGTGGCCGGTTCTTTTTTTCTGCAGCGCCCTGTTCTGGCAGGGGCAGGCGCTTGGCAGGCAGTCGTCGCCTGTTATCAGCATTATTATCGACGATATGGGCAAGACCATGGAGGACGGCCGCCGGGTTCTCCGATTGCCCGGTCCGGTGGCCTGCGCGTTTCTGCCGCGCGCGCCTCACACCGGCGAACTGGCCACCGAAGCGCATGGCCGCGGCAAGGAAGTCATGCTGCACCTGCCCATGGACAGCGTCGACGGCCGCCGGCTGGATGCGGGCGCGGTGACCTTGAATATGACTCACAAAGAGTTTGCCCGGGTCGTCGAGGCCAATCTCGCGGCCGTGCCTTATGTGCAAGGCATCAACAACCACATGGGTAGCCTGCTGACCCGCCACCCCGGACATATGCTCTGGCTGATGGAGGAGCTGCAGCGGCACCCGCGGATGTTCTTTGTCGACAGCCGCACCACCGTGGCTACCGTTGCCCGCCGGGTGGCGTACGAGAATGGCGTTCCCAGTACCGATCGCAACGTGTTTCTGGACAACCAGCTGGAGACCGCCGATATTGAATACCAGTTTGACCGTTTGCTGCGGCTGGCGCGAAAATACGGCAGTGCGGTGGCTATCGGGCACCCCCATCCGCAAACCCTGGCGTTACTGGAAAGGCGCCTGCCGTCTTTGCGCGGAAAGGGGGTACGTCTGCTGCCCGTCGCGGAATTAATTCGCTTACAGCAGGAGGATGAGCAAACATGGCAAGCGTCCTGGTCCCCCTCGCGCAAGGCTGCGAAGAACTAGAAGCCGTTACCATTATCGACCTGTTGCGCCGTGCCGGTATTGGGGTGGTGACCGCCGGCCTGGATGACCGGCCGGTGCGCGCATCGCGCGGGACCGTTCTGGTGCCGGATGTGACACTGGACGAAGCGGCCAGGCAGAAATACGACATGATCGTTTTGCCTGGCGGCCTGCCCGGCGCCGACCATCTCAACGACGATCCTCGCATCAGAGGGATGTTAAAGGCCGTGGCCGAAAGCGGTGGTTTTACGGCGGCCATCTGTGCCGCCCCCAAGGTGTTAGCCGGCATCGGTCTTCTGGAAGGGCGGCGGGTTACCAGTTTCCCCGGCGTTCTCGATGCCTTCGAGGGCTTCAGCTACAGTGACGACCCGGTTGTCCAGGATGGCAGACTCATCACGTCGCGCGGCCCGGGCACCGCAATGGATTTTGCCTTGACCCTGATCGAGAACCTCGCAGGCAAGGATAAGCGCGACGAAGTCGAGGCCGCACTGCAAAGACCGGGGCACTTATAGCGTGTGAAGCTGATAGAGGTTGTCGCCGACGCCGGCGACCTGCAAACGCTGGTCAGCTTTATCGCCGAGCAGCACGGTGCCCTGGACTACTGGTTCGGCCAGGCTGGCGAAGGCGAGCGCCAAAGTATTCGCATGCTGGTTGCGGATGACAGCCGTCAGGCCGTACTCGACAATCTGCAGGAACTGCTCGGCGACACGCAAAACCCACGCATCGTGGTGTTGCCCGTGGAAGTGGTATTGCCCCGGCCGGAGCCCGCCCCGCCGACCAGCGAAGGCAGCAATGGCGGCAGCAGGAAGTCCACGGGCGCCACCCGCGAAGAGCTCTATCACCAGATCGAAAAGGGCGCGCGGCTGGACGGAAATTTTCTGGTTCTGGTGATGCTGTCAACGGTGGTGGCGGAGATCGGGCTGCTGGAAAACAACGTGGCTGTCGTTGTCGGCGCAATGGTGATCGCGCCTCTGCTGGGCCCTAATCTCGCATTGGCTTTCGCCGCGACGCTGGGTGATCGCTACCTGATGCGGGATTCTTTGTTCACGAACCTGGTCGGCGTGGTACTGGCCTTGTTCCTGTCGGTGTCCATCGGCTGGGTCTGGCCGGTCGTGAATCCAGGTGTGGAAATGCTTGCCCGAACCCACGTCGGATTCGATGGCGTGGCCCTGGCCCTGGCTTCGGGCGCCGCCGCCGCGCTGTCCCTGACCAGCGGCATCGCCAGCGCGCTGGTGGGAGTTATGGTCGCTGTGGCGCTGCTGCCGCCCACCGCAACGCTCGGCATGATGCTGGCGTCGGGGCAAAACGCGCTGGCCGCCGGCGCGGCGCTGCTGCTGGCCGTCAATATCGTTTGCGTCAACTTGTCCGCAACGCTGGTTTTCCTTTTCAAAGGCATCAGACCCAGGACCTGGATCGAAAAGCGCCAGGCGCAGCAGTCCGTCGCCTGGGCTGCGTTGTTCTGGACCGCGGTCCTGCTGATGTTGTCGCTGGCGGTGTATTTGCGTGACTGGGTGCAAGCATAGATGGTCGTTCAGGAAACGTCCGGACAATGAGCGGTTGTCGAAATAATTGACACCAGGCCGCTCCGAGTCCGGCCTGGCATGATGTTCGTAAGCACTTAAAAAACCTTATATATAAGACGGATCTAATACGGCTGAATTGTCGAGAAGTTTTACTTGAAATAGCGCTGTTTGTACGATGCGCTGATAACATGTTGTTTTTTAAGTTAAATAAAAACAGGCACGGTTGTTGCTCTAAGACACTCTACCGATAGCCGTAGTGACGAACCAGGCAACATCAGGGAAGACTCGACTGATTTTACGAAAACGGTGTTGGAGGAGACCATTAAGAAAAAACGCCGGATACCGAGGGGAAGACCGCGTAGCAAGACAACAACAAGGCTCGATGATTCAAATAATACCAACACGAAAGAGCCCAGTTTAACCCGCCTGAAGGCGGGTTTTTTATTGCCGGGCGGTTGCAGCCGGCGTGTCAGTCGCTATCGTCCCAGGCCGATAGCAGAAGGATCAGCGCGCCGCCGCCGAGCAACCAGGTGAGCAACGGCGCACCACCGAGCATCCGCGGCGCGTAGCCGTCGAGCCCGTAAATGATCGATGCGCTGATCAGCATGGCGCCACCGCTGATGGCAGCGAGGGTGCGCTGGCTGGAACGCCGCATCTGCTGTCGCAGTTTCTGCAGTTCCCGCGACTCCCACTGCAGGCGCAACTTGCCGCCGGCCGCCTGCTGCAGCGTACGGTGTAGCAGCACCGGTATTTCCGGCAGACGTTCGCTCCACTCCGGCAGGCTATGGCGCAGCCTGCCGGCAAAGGCGCGGGCGCCGACCTGCTCGCTCATCCAGCGTTCGAGGAAGGGCTTTGCCGTTTGCCAGAGGTCGAGATCCGGGTACAGCTGGCGACCCAGGCCTTCGATACTGAGCAGGGTTTTTTGCAGCAGCACCAATTGTGGCTGGATTTCCATATTGAAACGCCGAGCTGTCTGGAACAGCCGCAACAGCAACTGGCCGAATGAAATATCCTTCAGCGGTCGTTCGAAGATGGGTTCGCATACCGAGCGAATGGCGGCTTCGAACTCGTCCACGCGGGTGCTGGCCGGCACCCACTCCGATTCGACATGCAGTTCGGCGACCCGCCGGTAGTCGCGGCGGAAAAAGGCGAGAAAGTTTTCCGCCAGGTAGCGCTGGTCCTGGACGCTCAGTGTGCCCATGATGCCGAAGTCGACGGCCATGTACTGACCCTCGGGCGACACAAAAATATTGCCCGGGTGCATATCGGCGTGAAAAAAATTGTGACGGAAAACCTGAGTGAAGAAAATTTCCACGCCACGCTCGGATAGCGCCTTCAGGTCAACACCGGCCTTGCGCAGGGCATCCAGGTCGTTAACCGGTATGCCGTATATGCGCTCCATGGTCATGACGTTGCGATGGCAGTAAGGCCAGTACACCTCCGGAACGCGCAACAGCCCGGAGTCACTGAAGTTACGCCGCAACTGCGATGCGTTGGCGGCCTCGCGCAGCAGATCCAGTTCGTCATAGATGGTCTTTTCGAACTCCGCGACCACTTCGCGCGGCCGCAGGCGTCGCCCTTC
>JAJDOI010000047.1 GCA_022340245.1 Thiogranum sp. | reverse complement strand
GGGGAACTTGTCGCCAAGCCGGATAAGTGCGGTCGCTTGGTCAGGACGTCGGCAGCAGGCCAGCACCTGCCATCCCTGCGCCGCGTACTGGTGCGCGAGTTCCAGACCGATGCCCCGGTTGCTGCCAGTGACAAGAATGGTTTCAGTCATTACGGTGTCCCCGGTGAGTGTGCGTAAAAGGGGTCAGTACCTTTTCGGGAACAAGTATTATAAATGGGTGCTGACCACTTTGCTGAGATAATGCGGAGAATTGTCGGATCGTGATGATGAGTGATTTGTGAAATCGAGTCTGACCCCATTTCCCGTTCTCTGACCCCTATTTATTCGTGCAATCGCGGAACCGTGAAGTGCTCCACAAAATTGAGTTAAAAACCACTCACTATTTATTGAAACCGGCCGCTAGTTGGGCGTCTCAACATTTTCTGCGCGTTCTGCTTACTTTGTAACCAGTCCTGGAGTTCCAAATGTCACAACTAAAACAACTGATCAAGTCGGGATGTGTGCTCACGGCCACCGGGCTGCTGGTAGCCTGCGGAGGTGGTGGTGGCAGCGGTGGCGGGACCGCCGGTATTGCAGCCGCCGCACCGGTCGTCGTGACATCTGCCAATGCCACCCAGGTCGCCAGCGCCAGCCTGAACGCAAGCGATGGGCTGAGTGGTAACACCGCTGGCATACTGGGAATCGTGCCGGCTTCAGTCGGTTCAACCCCGTCAACCGATGTGAACATCGTTGAAACCATCATCGATCAGGTCAGGAAAGCGCCGCAAACCGGTGGCTCTGGTGTTTCAATCGCGGCGGTACAGAATATCAACCAGAACTGCGACAGTGGAACGCTCAATGTATCGTTCAATGACGCCGACAATAGCGCAACGCTGACGACCGGCGATACGGTGAGCATGTCGGCCAATAACTGTACGTTCAGCGGAGTCACCATGAACGGCAGTATCAGCGTTTCCAACATTGTTGTCACCGGCGATCAGGTTACACCGCCTTATTCATTGCAACTCAGTCTGACAACAAGCGGTTTCTCCGTTTCGTCGGGCGGTGAAGTCGCGGCGATCAACGGCGATGGTACGATCTCGGAGTCAACCGGCGACGGTATCACCTTCACCTCGTCGTTCAGCGGTGCCGGTATTCAGCTCACGGCGGGGGGTGAAACCCTGACGCTTACGAGCTATCAGATTACCAATGTCGAAAATGAGGCGACCGGCGCTTATTCGGTCGATATTTCCGCCACCATCAGCATTTCGAGTCTGGGTGGATCAGTCACCGTAACGACCGATGTGCCGCTGAGCGGTGTCTTTCCCTTTGAAGCCGACGCGGGTCATATCACCTGCACGGGCGACAACTCGAGCGTCACCATTACCGTCATTGACTCCACCAGTGTTCAGCTGGACGTTGATTCGGATGGAGACGGCATAATAGACGCCACCAGCAACGAGACCTGGACGAATCTGTAAACAGGCAATACCGGACATGCCACGCACGGCTACCTTTTTGCGGCCGTGCGTGGCATTGATATTTGGGGTCAGAGTAAAAATATTCCTCGCCCGAAACAAACAAGTTTAGTATTTACTCTGACGCCAATGATCTAACGCTCCCCGGCGCCACCCCAAACTCCCGCTTGAATGCCCTCGAGAATGCCGCTTCCGATTGATAGCCGAAACGATCGGCGAGAACCGCGAGTGAATCCGATGATTCCTGAAGCTGGATACGTGCGAGCTGCATCCGCCAGCGGGTGAGATAGCGCTTGGCGGATTCACCCACCAGCTTGGTGAATCGGGCCGAAAAACCCGAGCGCGACATACCGACCCCCTTGGCAAGCGACGCCACGGTCCAGTCTTTTTCCGGTTCGCGGTGTATCGCCGCGAGCGCCCTGCCTATCTGTTTATCGCGCAAGGCCGCCAGCCAACCCCGTTGCGTTTCAGGCACCGAATCAATCCAGGAGCGGATCGCCTGAATGATGAGGATATCGGCCAGGTGCGTGATGACGGTTTCTCCACCCGGCCGCAGTTCCCTGGCTTCACGGGCGATAAAGCGCAGCGTGCTTTGCAGCCAGCTTCCCTCATCATCGTTCCAGATGTCGATCTGCAACACCCGGGGTAGCAGGGCGACGAGTTGCCGGCCCGCCACATGGTCGAAGCGGACAACACCGCAGGTCAACTGGGTGAGTTCACCCGCGCCGCCGTAACGCATGATCTCGTAGCGGTCACTGACTTGCTCCACCGGTATATCGAACAGCGGTACCAGCTCGCCTGTCGGACTGCTGCGGATACAGTGGCCGTTTCCGTGGGGAACGAGTGCCAGGCTGCCTTGTTGCAGCAGGCGCGGTGCTTCGCCTTCTACCTCGAGCCAGCAGTGACCGCCGGTGACGACATGAAACATCATGTGTCCCTCAAACGCCGGCATGTCGACACCCCAGGGAGCGGTCAGCTCGGACCGGCAATACAGCGTGCCGGTCAGTCTCAGCAAGTGCAGCGTTTCGCCGAGCGGGTCGGTGAACCCGGGGATCGTGGGGTCAGTACGCCGCTTCATGGTCTGCACCTTGCCACAAATCCAGATTGAAAATCCAGATAGAATGGACGAAAAGCAAAGATAATTCGACAATGAGTGATTAAAAATCCAATGCGTGTTTCGCATACTTTACATCCACGACGAACACACACAGGAGGTAGAGGTCATGCAACAGTCACCCATTCTCGTCATCGGTAAGAACGGCAAGACAGGCAGCCGGGTAAACCAGCGCCTGCAAGCCCTTGGGTATGCAACACGCCCCGTATCCCGCTCAACCCATCCATCGTTCGACTGGGAGAAACCCGCGACATGGCGATCGGCCATCGAGGGTACCGACACGGCCTATGTCACCTACCAGCCGGACCTGGCCGTACCAGGTGCAGCATCGACCATCAAGGCGTTTGTGCGTGTCGCCGCCGAAGCCGGGTTGCAACACATCGTACTGCTTTCGGGGCGCGGCGAGAAAGGCGCAGAGCGTGCCGAAGAGATAGTCAAGGCCAGCGGACTTTCATGGAACATCGTCAGAGCGAGCTGGTTCTGTCAGAACTTCAGTGAAAGTTTTGTGCTCGAAGGCATCCTGTCGGGCGAACTGGTATTACCGGCAGGCGACATCGTTGAACCCTTTATTGACGCTGACGATATCGCTGATGTCGTGGTTGCCGCATTAACCGAACCGGGGCATCGTAACAAACTGTTCGAAGTCACCGGCCCACGCGCGTTGACCTTTGCGCAATGTGTTCAGGAAATTTCCGGGGCACTTGGCCGGCCGGTGAAGTTTAGAACTGTTCCAATCGATGTCTACATCAACGCGCTGGACGAACAAGGTGTACCGGGAGACCTGCAATGGTTGTTACACGAGTTGTTCACCGTCGTGTTCGACGGTAGAAACTGCAATGTCATGCCGGCAGTTGAAGAAGTGCTTGGCCGACCTGCGACAGACTTCAAAACCTACGTGCAAAAGACCATTGAATCCGGTGTCTGGGATACAGTGCGTAGGGAATCGGCGTGATGTCCTGGTAATAATGAGAAAGATGAAAGGGCTGGAGGGATTTAAACTTAATCGCTCCAGCCCCTTATTTCGACTCTGACCCCATTTCCACTGACCCCATTTCCAGTAAAATCGAGTCTGACCCCATTTCCAGGAGCCACCGTGAACATCGACCAACTAAACAACGACCACGCCATTGCCGGTCAGCTCGAATTCATAGAAGGCAAGGGCGGCTTTCCCCTGGCCAGGATCGACAATGGCAAGGCACGCGCCCTGGTCTCGGTCTATGCCGGCCAGGTGCTTTCGTATCAGCCGGCCAATCAGGCGCATGACCTGTTGTTCCTCAGCGATGCGGCGTATTTCCAGGCGGGCAAGGCCATCAAGGGGGGTATTCCGGTCTGCTGGCCCTGGTTCGGGCCGGATCCCGAGGACCGCGGGCGGGCGGCACACGGGTTCGTGCGCAACCGGCCGTGGACGGTTCGCGCCACTGAGGTCCTCGCCGACGGTGATACGCGGATCACCCTGGGATTGGTGGACAACCCCGAAACACGCGACATCTGGCCCGAAGCGTTTGACCTTTCACTGGAGGTGACGATTGGAGCCGGGCTCCGGGTAGAACTGCATACCCGCAATACCGGTGAGCAGCCGTTCGTCATCACCCAGGCATTGCACAGCTATTTCAATGTCGGGGCGATCGGGCAGGTTCAGGTACTTGGGCTGGAAGAGTCCGACTACCTCGACAAAGCCGCGGATGGCAGCCGCAACACCCAGGCCGGGGCGGTGCGCTTCGATCAGGAAGTCGACCGCATCTATCTGGACGTACGACCCGGGCTGATCATAGACGATGCAGCGTTCGGCCGCCGTATCAGCATCACCTCGACAGGCAGTCATACCGCCGTGGTGTGGAATCCATGGGCGGATATTTCAGCAAACATGGGTGACCTCGGGGACGACGATTATCAGCGCTTTGTCTGCGTGGAAACGGCCAATGCGGCGACGGATATCATTGAGGTCAGGCCGGGCGCGGGGTACCGCCTGGGTGTGGAGTACCGGATGGAACAATAAACGGGATCTGACTGGAACTATCGGATGGTGATGAGTGATTTGTAAAATCGAGTCTGACCCCATTTTCTTATATAATCCGCACAGCATCGGGCGTCGCCCGCCATTCAACCCGTTCCAGGAACATCCTACATGTCTGACGCCCGGATCATCTACACCGAGACCGACGAAGCGCCCGCGCTTGCCACCTATTCCTTCCTGCCGATTGTACAGGCGTTCACCTCAGCCGCCGGCGTGTCCGTGGAAACGCGCGACATCTCGCTGGCCGGCCGCATCATTGCCAGCTTCCCGGAGAACCTGACCGAAGCGCAACGCCTTGGCGATGCGCTGGCCGAGCTGGGCGAACTGGCCCAGACCCCTGAGGCGAACATCATCAAACTGCCGAACATCAGCGCCTCGATTCCGCAGCTCACCGCCGC
>JAJDOI010000020.1 GCA_022340245.1 Thiogranum sp. | reverse complement strand
GATGCGGACATGTTGCCGTCGCCGGCAGGCCCAATAGCGTCGATTGAGCGCAGGCACTCGCCCAGCATGGTCAGCGCCGGGTCATCGGGTTCGCGAAACATCAGTCCGAAGCCGCTTTTACGGCAGTGCACGACAATACCCTTGATGGTGATCGCCATGCCCCAGGCCGGTGACAGGGGGAACTCGACGTCGACACGCCTGCTCACGCCTGGCTGATCCTCGCTCAGCACCAACATGCCATCGGCGCTCAAGTCATAGAGCAGACCCGCTGTGCAGCGATTGTCGCTGTGGTACACCTTGACCAACGTCAGTACGCGATGACGGCTACACCGGCGGTGGTCTATGCGTACCGAACGCTCTACGCTGCTGAGCGACGGCCTCGGGCCGTAGAGCGGATAAGCCGGACGGTCGGCTCCGGACTGCGGGTGACGCGGCTCCGTTGTAGCGCTATTTGTTAGCGTGCTGACTTGTTCTTCCATGCTCTCTCCTTTTGACGCGTGTTGGCGGCGGTGGCAGACCCGCGAGGTCCGGGCGGGGGTGGCGCGCAGTCCGGAAACCGGTTTTCGGCGCATCGCTGCATCACTCTGAATCAGGGTAACTCACCCAGGCCGTAGAGGGTAATTCGGTATAGCACTGAGTAGAACTACTTAGACAGCGATTTCGGCCAAGGCAGGTCAATACAGTTTGCGGCCATATTGACCAGTTCCGTGATATTGGCCGTCCCCATTTTGTACATGATGTGGGCGCGGTGCTGTTCCACAGTACGCGGGCTGAGCCCGAGATCCTGCGCGATTTCCTTGCTCGACAATCCGGCAATTACCAGCGCCATGACCTCCCGCTCACGCGGGCTCAGGCGGGCGTGACGCCGCCTGGCGTCGCGAATGGCCTCCTGCACCTGGCGGCGTTCCTTATCCAGCGCCATGGCCTTGCGCACGCGATCCAGCAAGGCGTCGCCCTTTACCGGTTTTTCCAGGAAATCCACGGCACCGCCCTGAACCGCCTTTACTACGGAGGGAATATGCCCTTGCCCGGACAAAAACACGAGCGGTATCTGCACACCGCGTTCCTTGAGCGCGTTCTGCACCTCGTGACCGTTCATGCCCGGCATGAACAGATCCAGTACCACGCATCCGGCACAGTCGTTCCCGCAAGCCGCCAGGAAAGACGGGCCATCGGCAAAGGCCTGCACTTTGAAACCCGCGTCTTCCAGCACGGATTGCAAAGCTTCGCGTATTGCCTTGTCATCATCAACGATATAGACAATGGGCTTCATAAGCAAAAAGATCCGTCAGTCAATTCGCCGCAATACCACCTCTATCGAACGAGTAGTACACCTGTCTAAGCATAGCCGAGAATAGCGTGACCGGCGTTCCCGCTGATCCGAAAATACTTGCCCAGGATTGACGTTTTTCACTGCCGCCCGGTCCGGGTCCGGTATGTTGGGTACCAGGGTCGGGATCGGAGAACGGCATGTCAGTCAAAGTGGCTCAACCGATCGACGCAACACATGCATTGAAACGTTCTCCGGACTGTTCACCAACTTGCTGACCGGATACGACTCCAGCGTCCTCCTTGGCACCAGCAGCGCTTGCGGCGGTTGCCCGGACGCTCAGCGCACACCTGGAGGGCGGCGCTTTCAGGGCGCCGCCTGCACCGGCTATGGGCCAGGGCACTGCGTTTGTGCCCACGCGCTCGGCCCGGCCGCGCAACTGGACGCAATAGTCTAATCTATACAGTTGGTTAGAAGAATCGCCGCGAACGGCACAGCGATTGCCGGATATTTTGTGCCTGTCGAGGACTTCCTGGCAGCGCTGTCCGAAACGGTTTCGCAACGGTTACCGTTTCGACTACTTTGGATACTGTTATCGTATTTAGTGCACCGCGAATAACAACAGCCATACTGATATCATCATATATGTATACCCTCCTTCTGCAAGGCATACCAGGATGACAAGGACCAAGACACCACTACTCGGCTGGGCATTCAATGATGTGCTCAATGAACTGCACCAGATTGTGTTTGAGGGCGTGCCAGGCGAGACGCCACCTTTTGAAATAACCCACCTTGAACGCGAGTACATAGCATATGTTCTGGCATGTTATTACCAGTGTGGCCGATGCCTGGACTTTCATGAACGAGCCGTCAACCTCGCCAGAAGGAAGGAAAACGCGCCTGAATGGAACTGGAAAGATGATCTTGTCAGTGCGACCCTGTTCCTGCACCTTGACGGAAAAAAACTTTCAGAAATGGAGTGGGAACGCTGGGTAAAGGCATGGCGATCCTATGCACATCGTATCGACACGAAACACCCCGGTCTCGCCTGCTACCTTGGCTATGCAATCGGCATAGCGCGGCACGACAAACACCTGATGGACCTCGCGTTTGAATCCATCAGCAGCGCCAACGAAAGCAAGGACCGACTGAAAGGCATTATCCGGGACATCGACGGTGTTGTTATCTTCATGAAAGCCGCAACCTCTAAAAACAGAAGTGATTCGACGATACTGAGCCATCTCCAATCCAGGGGTATAGAGGATGTATAGCTCCTGTTGAGTACTTCTGAAGGTGACATCCGTCATTCTATTTCCCGAGTTCTCATTGGAACGCATACAGCAGGCGCTTCCATTCAAGGATACTGCCGAACGCCAGGACGCAATAGCGGCGCCGATTCCCGGTCCGATGGCTCATAGTCAACTTTCCTCTTGTGTTCGGGAAAAGGCTGACAACTCCCAGGCTGATACCAGTTCTACAAGCCTTAAGAACTCGTCATTTTCCTGGTAACGCGTTGTTTAATATAATCAGTTTTCCTCTGTCGGGCGATGGCTTCGCACAACCGGAGCAGCCGGTGTTTCAGATGGCACACCGAATCCGATTTAACGGTATTATCGATGCCAGGTGTGTTGAATCCGAAATCAGCGCTGATGGCAACATCGGGTGCTGGAAGGGGGCGTGTAATGGAAATGAAAACATTCACAGAATTCTGGAAGGGGATGTTCTTCTTCGTTTCCACAATGAGCCTGTCGGTCTTTCTGTACCTGGTCGTGATCGTATGGCAGCCCCTGTGGACGGAAGGCTTCAGCAACTTCGGGGATATATCCAAGGCGATCATGAGGCTGGACAGGACTGCCAAGCCGGTGGCCGAGATGGCACCGCTGATGCTGGGCGAGATGGACGAGATGCGCATCTCGATGAAAGAGATACAGCAGTCCATGGAGACCATTGAGGAAGTGAATCCCAGCGTAAAGGAAATGAATCACACGATGAGCCGCATGACATGGGTCATGGAGCAGCGCATGGGTGCGATGACCAACGAGATGGACCGGATGGGAGATAAGTTTTCCCCCCGAGGCATGATGCCGTTCAACTGGTGATCGGCAGCGCGCAAGACGGCGGGCGTCGATTAGCATTTGCTGATTGAGGAAGCTCCAGGTTTTCCAGGTCGGGCTGTTTCGGGCGTTCGCCGCATAGTGATAAGCTTGAACCGATTAGTCACTGCGCGGGAGGACTACGCACACATGCCTTCGCTCAGGAGCTAAACTACAGAGTGCATCCCGTAAGCGGTCTTGCCGGCAGGAGGAGAACGCTTCCGGGGCGACTGTGTATCTGTGGACGTGAAGCCGCTGGGGAAGCAGCATGGGAGGTTGTGATGAGCAAAGATGTGAGCATTGCGGATATTGTAGTACATCTCCACCCGGAATCATCGCATGACGACAGACAGGTCATTGAACAGGAACTGCGCGCGCTCGATGGTGTGGTGTCTGTGCGCTTCGATCATGAAGATCACCCGCACGCCCTGATCGTGGCGTACAATCCGGACGCGATCACGTCTGAAAAGGTGCTCGCAGAAATCAGGAAGCACGACAGTAAGGCGGTAATGGCGGGTTTTTAGCGCCGCGGGTCACTCGAGCAATTTTCAATGTGCGTTAAGACCGGGCAATCTCCGTACGGTCTCATCGATCGAGCGATTCAGGAGGAGCGCCCGATGCAAAGGTTATACGCCCAGATGGCTCCGGGTATCAATTTGAAGATGGGCCTTGGAAAGGAAGACCTGTAAAGGGTACCGACCCTTTATTCACTTTATGAGCACGTCAAACGATTTACTGGAAACGCTCAAACTTTTACTGGACCTGCGTGATCTCGATGAAATGGGGGATGTCGCGCTGCTCGATCTGGCGCGTGATGCGCGAATCGAGACGCTGAGACGGGGAGAGTTGCTGTCGCTCGACGATCACCGCGACCGGCACCTTTACCTTATCGGCGGCGAGGTCGAACTGCAGGCGGAGGGGCGCAGCATGCAACGGGTACAGGCCGGTACCGAGCGCGCGCGTACGGCGCTGTTCCGCGTTCGTACGCATGGCCTTGCCGCCCGCGCTCTCGACAATGCGACCCTGTTGTCGCTGGAGCAGGCCACCTTCGAGCGGCATGCGGCAGGCATCCGCGACAGGCAAGTTAGCGGTATCAGCGTTCAGGAGATCGAATCGGATGATCTGAATTCCGATTTGCTGGAGGAAATACGCCAGGCGTTTTACCACCGTGAAGTCGATTTGCCGACCCTGCCGGAGCTGGCGATGCGGATCAACCACGCGGTGCAGAACCAGAATGCCGATTTGAAGAGTATTGCCGCCATTGTGGCTGCCGACCCGGTGATTGCCGCGCGTACCGTGCAGGTAGCCAACAGCGCCATGTACGCCGGGGTCAGCCGGGTTGAATCGGTACAACAGGCAATCACCCGCATCGGTCTGCTGGCGACGCGCGCCATTGTCATAACCGTGGTGGTGAAGAACCTGTTCGCGCCAGTCACGCCGGTGATCAAGCATCGTATGCACGGCTATTACCAGCACAGCCTCCGCGTGGCCGCGCTCAGCCATGTCATTGCCGGCCGGCTGAAGGGGTTTGACCCGGATCGGGCGTTTCTGGCAGGCCTGATACACGATATCGGTACGGTGCCGTTGCTGATTCTCGCTGATCGTCACGAAGTACTGAATAATAATGCCGTGTTGCTGGATACAGTCATCGCGCAACTGGGCAGTACGGTCGGCGAAACGCTGCTGCGGCAATGGGGGTTTGAATCCGAGTTCGCCGATGTCGCCCTGCACGCCGAGGACTGGATGCGTGATGGGGATACGGCAGATTACTGCGACATTGTGCAGATCGCGCAACTGCACTGCCAACTGGTCGGCGGGCGAAAGCCTCCTGGTGCCCCACCCATGAGCGACCTGGCGGTCTTCACCCGCCTGGACATGCAAGGCATCGACCCGCTCAGACTGGTGATGCAGGCGCAACAGGAAATCCGTGAAATTATCAGTCTGCTGGCTGCCTGAGGCGGGTTCACGATGCCGGTTACATTCGGCGATCCTTATTGTTCAGGCTTATTGCCGCGTTTGAATGCCCGCGCCTTTCGGGGGCGTTCTGCCCAGCTGGCAATCCCGACCAACACGAACAATCCGATGCCGAACAGAAGAATAATATCGGCAACGGAAGCTGAATCAGCAGGCAGTTCGTTCACGGAAGCAGGGCGCGAGGGATCTGCTGCAGGCGACGCAAGTAACTGCGAACTCAACGGACTACCCACTGACCTTTTATCCGGCACTGTATACTCTGTTTCAACCAGCGAATTAGCCATGCCAACTCCTGGTATAATGACCAGCATGGCAAATGCGACATACCTCAGCAGTCTGATCGAGGTTATCATGGTGCCGGACAGCAAGACGCCGTCATTCCTGATCAAATGCTGGTCCGTCTTCTGCCTACTATCCACAACGCGATGCCCCCGGTTCCCAATAACCAGAATGGTCTAGGTGGTGGTGCTTGGGAAATTTCGATACGATACTGTCCAAGGTTTAGCGGCTGACCACTAAAGGCGCGCGCATTGCTCTGCATGGGGTTATTGCTGTCACTGCAAAAAGAGAGATCGGACTGACCAGGCGCACAAAAGAAACTCGAAGCGAGCCGATCATGCTGCTGTTTCCTCCTTTCAGCGTCTGTCAAAGCATTGCAACTCATATTCCTTGAGTGGCAAATTTAGCATGCCGGGCAGCATGCACATATTGTGGGAATAACGTATGGACCAATATCTAGAGAAGAAGGCGGCATTGCAGCGGCACCAATGTCGGGCGTTTCTGGCATCGAGCGCCAGTTCTTTGGACACACCAAACGCTGGGATATCTACCACCGCATGGTTTGAGAGATTAACGAATACACCATGTGCTAGGTGCGAAGTTACGTATGGAATGTCCGCAGGCGAGCATTTATCTTACCGGCACGGGGAAAGGCCCAACCTTTCGTTTTGCCCCGCCGCGATGACCTGACACAGTCACGCCGGCTCGTAAATGAGTACCGCAGACATACCCCCCGAACCGGTCACCGATATCCGGCAGTTTGCATCGCCCTTTCATTGCCAATGCTTCCAGCCGTCTCGAATTCCGGCACTCGCAGCACGATCACGCAGACTGCTCGGTTGTCTCGAAACTTTCGAGCCTGGCCAGGAAGGTACGGTGGTCGATGTAGTGTGTCCCGTCGCAGGAGAACGACATGTTAATCATCCCGTTTATGATGTTGACCGCCGCGTTGCGCAAATAGATGGTCTTGTCGGTAAGCCGCAGGCGCTTGAACTCATTAAACAGGCGCCGTAGGTCGGGGTTATCCAGCACGGGCACACGGCCGGCGTGGTCCGCATCCGGAAAGCGGTCGAGAAAGCCATCTTCGAGAACTTCTTCGCGCATGAACTTCTCATAGCAAAACGGGTCGCGGGCGAACCAGCAGGTCAGCTGGCTCGACGAATAGTGTATTTTGGTGTGAAACACGCCTTTGCGCACGAGCAACCCAATCACGATCTCGTGCAGATCGTCGATAGCCGTGTCAAAAACACTCTCAATGCGCTGTTGTTCAAACAGGAACGCCCGCACCGAGGGGTCACCCTTGATTTGCAGCCAACGTTCAGGCATGTGGTTACTCCTCTGGTGGTTGTTTCTATAGCCGGCGCCACGTAATGCCCCCGGTTGCCTCTAGTCCTGGTCGAAGTCCCTGCCGCTGGTCAGGGCGTAGTCGGATCGGCTAAGGAACGCCTCTCGCGGGCGCCGCCTGGCGGTGTTCAGCGCCAGGCGGCGCATGACGGTGCGTGCCGCGCGCGTGGCTGCGCGGTCAATCGCGACATACATGTCCGCCTGAACGTCTTCGACCACAACCGCGGGCAGTCCGTCGAGCCGAACCTCGACGAGACAGCGTTTGTCGATGCCACCGCGCGGTCCGTTGAGGTCTGACAGCCTGACGGCCACACGCCGGACCCGGCCGGAGCCGCGTGCCAGGGTGAAGCCGAGACGTTGGTGGACATGCTCCTGAAGTGCGCGGGTCAGGGAAAAGCCCCGGGCTTGAACTGCAATCTGCATGGTTGTTTGCTCCCGCTGTTGCTGTTTACCGTGAGGTCTACTCTAGACGCTCTGTCGCAGCGGGTTAAGTCGAAATGTGCAGGGGAATGGATCGGAAAAAGTGAACTGACCGAAGGTTTTGGCAGCCGGGTCCAGCCATTCGGGGTTGCTCTGGCGTCTCACTGAAGCTAACGCAAAGGCCGCTGATCCCGGGTCCTCTGAAGGATAGAGGCATTGCCGCAGTTGTATGGCGGTACGCATTTTTTGTCGGTGCGACCGCCGGGCGCTCAAGCGTAAGTGAACAGCTCGTTGCGGGCCGTCTCCGTGATCGCGGACACTGCCGGATGCTTGATGCGGCGCTCGGCAGAGATCGCATAGAAGCGTTCCTTGATATCTTCGCTGCGTCCGATGACACGTACACCGTATTTTGCGACCACATCGTCCTCAACAGCCGTCGGTGAAGTAAAGATGCCGGCGCCTGCTTCACCAAACGCTTTCATAAGCGCGCGATCCTCGAACTCGGCTACCACCACCGGCTTTATTGCCTGTCGCTCAAACCATTGCTCCAGCATGCGCCGTAGTGCGCTGCTGGCCGTGGGCATCAGCATCGGGGCTGCGTCCAGGGAGCGCGGAAATTTAGCTGTATACTTGCGTGCCGCTTTTTGCGTGGCGAAGAAACTGATACCGGATTCGCCCAGCAGGTGGTTATAGGCGCGGATATTCAGCGCCGGACTGATTGGACTGTCGGCCAGCACCAGGTCGAGTTTGTGCACTGACAGGTCGGCGAGCAAGTCGGCCAGCGGTGCTTCCTGGCAGACGAGTCGCACGGGATCCGTCATTTTCAGGACGGGCTCCAGCACCCGGTAAGCGAGCAGTTTGGGCACGACCATCGCGACGCCCACGGTGAGGGTCAGGGCTGCGCCGGGTATGCGTCCCGCCAGGACATCCTGCATTTCGTCGCCCAGGCGGAACATCTCGTCGGCGTAGGAGAACACGATTCGCCCGGTGTCGGTCAGGACCAGGTTGCGGCCACTCTTCTCAAAAAGCCTGACATTCATCTGTTCCTCAAGCTCGCGCAGCTGACCGCTGATGGTCTGGGGTGTGAGATGCAGAATCTCCGCGGCGCGGACGATGGAGCCGTTAGCGGCCACCGCCCAGAAGTAGCGCAGGTGTTTTAAATTCAGGCCGGACATAGTGACTTGCAGGCTTGTTATCTTGAGACTCGACCCACTATAGGGCAAAAAGGCCTTAACGCCTAGACGGGGGTGCACGTTTCGCGTGGGCTCTTCGCGGGCGCCCCCGCTGTCATAAGCGGGCCGCTATGCTACCGGAGAAACGAAGTCGCTCGGCTTCACCGCCAGCACCGGGGTCCGCGTCTCACGCAGGACGTCTTCGGCCGTGTTGCCTATGATCAGACCGGGTATTCCGACCCTGCCTATCGTGCCCATCACGATGAGATCAGCACCATGTTCTCTGGCGCAGGCACTCACAATGTGAGCCGGTCGGCCTTTGAACAGGTGAACGTTACTGGCCTCGGTGCTCAGGTCATAGGGCAGCAGCAGGGTATCCAGGGCCTGCCTGTGGCGCTTTTCTCTGTCGGCAAGCAACCAGTCGAGTTCATTCCTCGGGATGCGTCCCCGGCCGTTCGCCAGTATGGATTCGCCCGGTAGCTCCCAGGCGTGCACCACATCCAGCGCGGCCTTTTCACGCGCGGCCAGCGAGGTCGCGAGGTCCAGTATCATCCGCTGCAGGTCTCCGGTCTCGTCGTCGAAGGGATCCACCGCGGCGAGCAGCCTACGGTAGGGGTGTGCACCGGCCGGGTGGTCAATCCAGAC
The DNA here is from genome assembly GCA_022340245.1 of Thiogranum sp. Lineage (GTDB taxonomy): Bacteria > Pseudomonadota > Gammaproteobacteria > DSM-19610 > DSM-19610 > Thiogranum. The sequence goes on along the minus strand of JAJDOI010000020.1, from coordinate 281 downwards.
CGGGCATGGGCATTTGCGCAACAGGTGCATGTCGGTACTGCCGAAAAGTACCGGTGCACCGGCACTATCGTGTTGCGCGACCTTCATGACCAGGTCGTGGGCGTTACGTTGCACGGCGCGTATGACCTCAATGAACGGGGTGCCCGTAGTCACGCTGGTGTAAATCGGCACCCCGGCCTCGGTATAGGGCTGCGCGAGCGCTTCCAGGTCCTGCAGACGTTGTTGTCTTAACTGTGCATTGAGATCCAGACCGTAAGTCTGTCCGATATACTCGGCAAGGC
>JAJDOI010000214.1 GCA_022340245.1 Thiogranum sp. | reverse complement strand
GTCTGTCAGTGACGTGATTGCCAAGGTGGGTGACCAGACGATCACCTTCAGCGAGATCAACACCGCGCTGAACAGTTCGGCAATCGTCGGCGTTTCCATCCCGGCGCTTGGCACCCCGCAGCGCGATGCGGTGCGGGTCACTTTGCTCGACAAATTTATCAGCAGCAATCTGATCTATCTCGATGCCCTCAAACAAGGAGCAGACAAGGATCCGGCTTACCTTAAACCGGTCCACCACTTCGAGAATGCCATCCTTGCCGGGCTCTACCGTAAGCACTTTATGGCGGACAAGATCCAGGTGTCCGAGGACGAGATCCAGGACTACTATAAGCGGAACATCGTATCGAGTACGAAACTGGATGACGATCTGCGTACACAGATTGAAGCAACTATACGCAGGGAAAAGCTACGCAGTAGCCTGATGCAGGCGGACAAGTCACTGCGCGATGGCATCAAGATACACATATACGAAGACAACCTGGACAGTGCGGGTGACGCGGAGCGCGCAGATGATACACCGCTGGCCGACGTCGGCGACGAAACAATAACCTGGTGGCAGATCAAGGAACGGCTCTATTCTGCCGGCAAGGGCGCTACCAAGGTCGATGCACTGGCATTCGAGAATGATGCGCGCAAGGAGGCCCTGGAGAATGAAATCGATTTGCGTATCCTGGCACAGAAAGCCAGGCAAGCAGGGCTCGAATCAGATCCTATGTACCAGGCACGGGTCAATGAATACAGGAAAACGCTGCTGATTACCATGTATCGCAGTCAGCTCGCAAAAACCATGGAACCAACGGAAAAAGTACTGCGTGAATATTATGAAAAAAACAAGCAACGAATCATAGTGCCGGAAGCGCGCAAGATACAGGTGGTTGTCGTCAAGACAAAGGAGGAAGCGACTTCGATACTGGACAGGATCAAGGCCGGCGAAATTACTCTCTACCAGGCGGCGCGCGATTATTCCATCGCCGCGAACGCCAAGAATGATCTGGGCGAGATGGGCTGGGTGAACAAGGGCGAAGTGGTCCCGGCGCTTGATAAGGTGATTTTCGAGTTGGGGCCTGGCGAGATAGGTGGCCCGGTGGAGGCGCCGGCCGGCTGGTTCCTGGTGAAAATACAAGAGGTGAGCGAGGCCCGGTTCACGGACTTCTCGGATGAGGGGACGCGCAAGCTGGCTCGCCGCAGCTACTTGCATGAGAAGCTCAATGACTACACAGTGAACCTGCGCAAGAACCAGTTTGCGGTAGAGGTATACCAGGACCGGCTGGTGCAACTGTCACAGCAGGAAGCGGACATGGTGAAGACGCTGGCAGAAAAGTCGGAGCAGCCGGGCTCGGTGACGAAGCAGCGTATCGAGGAAATGCAAAAATTAATGAATAAAAATAAAATGCCGTCCAACCCGGCCAAGTAAGGTGCGATTCCGGCAGGCAGTGCAGCCAACAGCTCTGACTACGTGTGTATGTTGATTTGCATCGGCATGACGGGCGGTGATTGCTGACAGCAGCAGCCGTTACTCTCTGCGCCCGTTGTGCCCTGGTATGCCGGCGATGCACCGCGGCACGAGCACCTGTGCCATACATCCCAACCCTGTCGTGGTCTCATTGCAGGAGGACCATTGCCACGGGTGGCAGGCATCCATATCAAGGGGATGATCGCGCAGCGGGGAGCCACAGCAGCAATTCCAGATGAACGTCGGCACCGCATCTGCCTGATACACGGGTGCTCGCGCGTCTGACAGGCACAGAAGCGGGGTGGTCAATGTTCTCGCGCTATACCCGTTAAGCTTGGCTTTGACTCGCCGACAAACGACAATACTACTCAACCCGGTTCAAGAACCTTTTATCACAGCTCGATAATGCAACGCCGGTTTAATCGACGAAACAGGTGCCTGCGCTATGATAGCCTATCTGATTGTCGCCGGTTGTCAGGGTTGCTCCTGGAGGGGAAAGCCACTTGATTAAGCGCCATGCAGCGGACGTCAAGATGAACGTAAAGATGCGCTGCAAGAAATTCCTCAGCTTTGACTATCCGCAAACGGCGCAGCAGCGGCTGCTTGACCTTGCCGGGTATGTCAGTGCAGATGTGGCGATGGATCGTCCGGGAAGGGGCGAGCTGTTTGAAAAACTGGAGCATCGGCTAATCGAACTGCTCGGCAAGGAAGCCGTGATTTTCATGCCCAGCGGCAGGATGGCGCAGATGATTGCACTCAAACTCTGGTGCGACCGCCGCGGCATCCCCCGAATCGCTGTCCATCCGAGAAGCCACATAGAACAACGCGAGCAGAAAGTCTACCAGGAAATCTATAACCTGAAGGCGACCTGGATAGGCGACTATGACCGGTGCAACGGGCTTTCGGACCTGTTGGCGATGGCCGAACCCGTGGGCGCCATCTCGCTCGAGGTCCCGCTGCGTCCGCTGGGCTGCGTCGTGCCGCCATGGGAGGAGCTTAAGGCGATGTCTGAATGGGCGCGCAGCCGCGAGATTCCGTTCCACGCCGATGCCGCGCGGTTGTGGGAAATAGCCCCTTACTACGAACGCACGTATGCCGAAATCGCGGCGCTGTTCGATACCCTTTACGTGTCGTTTTACAAGGGGCTTGGCGGTATCGCGGGATCCGCGCTGGCAGGTCCCGCGGACCTGATCAGTCAGGCAGGGTATTTTCAGCATCGGCTGGGCGGCCGGCTGAACAAGCAGTTTCCGATGCTGATTGACGCGCTGCGCGGGCTGGAAACACGTTTGCCGTTGATGCCGGCGTTTCATCAGAAAGCCACGGAACTGGCGGCTGCCTTTGCCGCATTGCCGGGAGTTCTGGTGAGTCCCAACCCGCCGCATGCCAACGCGATGATCATTGCGTTGCACGGCAAGCAGGACGACCTGATAGACGCCATGATCGAAGTGGCTGAACAAACCGGCCTGTGGCTGTTTGATCTCCCGGTGAACTCACCGATCCAGGGCCTCGCGATGTTTGAAATTACCATCCGCCAGGCGGGTCTCGACGTCTCGACTGAAGAGGCGGTTACAGCCCTATCCCTGTTGCGCGACCTGCTTGCTGCAGGCTGAGACGGGGGCCGTATGCTCGGCACATACGCAACAGCGCTGTCTGGACAGTATATACCGGACTGATTAGAATCCGGTCATGGTTAGTGTCCTCAGAACATCGCAATACTATGATATAGACGCCCTCGCGGCCGACGTCGCCAGTGCCCGTCGGATACTCGATTTCGGTGCGGGCACCTACGAGCACAGTATTTCGCTGCCCGCCGAGGATGACATCAACGCCGCACACAGGACACACAGGAACAACAACCCCTACGCCGGAGCGCTGGGGGCCTGCCCGCTGTTCGCGGAAATATTCAACAG
>JAJDOI010000177.1 GCA_022340245.1 Thiogranum sp. | reverse complement strand
GCGACAACGCTCATAACCCAAACCCAAACCTTTTCGACAACTCTAGACTCAGGAGAACTGACATGATGAACATCAAAGACCTTTCCATCAGCAAGGAACTCGACAGCAAGGCCATGACCGACGTGCGTGGCGGCAGCCAGGTGATCAACAGCCAGACCGTGGCGCAAGCCAGCCTGGAGCAGATCAACTATGGCGGTGTTGCCGTCGCCCTGCAGGACACGTCGGCGCACTCGGAGATCTTCGCCTCCAACGTCGAAGACAACTCCACCAAGTTCTTCGGCGGCTACAGTCCCTGGTTCTAACCCGCACGGGCAACAGCCAGCGATACCGGCGGAGGTCTTCGGACCTCCGCTTTTTTTGTGCCGGTTTACACCCGCCTACCCCCGGCCGATGCCATGTCCCGGAGACCGCGGCGTACGGCACACCGGTGGCACGCGCAACGCCGATCGCAGAACGCGCCCGAGAGCAACGTTTCCGCGTTGTCACCGCGCACTTTCCCCGTTACTGGACGGCAAACATTTCACCCGTTTGTGTTTGCAGAGCGCGAACAGACCGTCGCCGAATGCCATGCACAATCGCACTCTGGATCAACAGCAGCGCGAAAAATAATCATTATTAATCGGATAGTTATAACTTAATTACCGGAATCAAACCGGTTTGGCACGGCTCCTGCTAACTACCAACCATGAACGGCACTCCGCTCATGACAAAACCCAAACCTTTTCGACAACTCTAGACTTAGGAGAACTGACATGATGAACATCAAAGACCTTTCCATCAGCAAAGAACTCGACCGCAAGGCCATGACCGACGTGCGTGGCGGTTTTCAGGACTTCCACGTTGATACCGGCGCGTTACTGGGTGCAGTCGTATCCAGCAATGGCGGTGTCGGCAGCCCGACAATCGTGACGCAGGTTGCGCCTGTCACCAGCACCGTCATTGGCATTGACCTGGATCTGTCACACCTGCTGGGCTAACTGTCGTTTCGACCCGGAAACCATCGTCGCATGACATGCACGGAGGTCCCAGGACCTCCGTTTTTTTTTGCCCTGCCTGACAACCGCGGGGCAGACAGAAAACCCCGTCCACGGACCCATGCCAGACAACGGAAGGATGTCGTGATCTGGACCCATCGATACACCCGGACGCCAGGCAGGCCTTCACATGACCACACTTTCGGCAATGAGGTGTGTACCGGCGGCCCGGGGAATACAGCACCCGCAGGGCGGCATCAAGCGATCTTTACGTCAAGGCTGGCACCTGGCGGCGGCTCGCACCCTGGCCTGGCTGCCGCCTTCAACTGTGCCCGTTTACTCCACGTGGGCAAAGCCTGTGATTGCGCCCTGCTTGTCGCCGGGTGTTACACATGGACGAACTTTTGCGGGGAGTATGGTGGTTTTTCCCATACAAATGCAGACACCCCGCTGCACGTTTAGACCAGGAATTTTGCGCCTGTAAACTTTTTTATTGTTTCATGGCAATAAGTTATACCGGCTTACAGCCAGACACGCCGGCATTGGCATGGCTTCTGCTTATTAGTAATCAGGCAGCGGAGGCAACCGGCAACCCGCTAGCAGCGAATCTGACCAACAGACCATGGAGACACGACAATGAGCACACTCGTCATCAACGATTTAGCGGTAAACAAGGACCTCGACAAGGCGGCAGCGATGAAGATCTGCGGCGGCTACGTCGGCGGCTGGCAGGTTGCACGCCTGAACCCGCAGTCGCTGGGCGCCGGGCGACCGCCAATGATCGATTACATTACCAATAACTACATCGATTACAACGTCAGCCTGTACCAGAATCCGACAATCTTCAACGTCTTCAACAGCGTCGGCAATGGCAACTCCGGCAACTCCGGCAACCTCAGCTTCAATACCCTGTCGGTGAACGCTGCCAGCCCGGCGCTGATGGGCGGCTGACGCGACTGCACTCGAATATACCCAATCCCCCGACTTGCGGAGTTCCTGGTGAACTCCGTTTTTTTTTTGCGCAACACTTTTCAGAACACGGACCAACACCGTACAGCTGGCGATACACACCGAACCACCTTTATGCGAATGAAACCGCCTGCCAGGAACGGTCCTGTTGCCTTCAAGCAGACCGCTTGCCGTCAATTGTTGGTTTACAGCCTGTCGGCGACTTGATCCTGACCCTATACCCGCTTCGCTCAAAACTGCCGCGCAGTATTTAATGCCATTTTTTTTCAGCAACTTATTCATACATCCCGAACAGAAAAGAGGAACTGGCATGATCGATGCAGGAAGAGAATGCAAGAGCAACGCACCGAAATCAGCGAGGCGAAACCCATGAACAAGCAGTTGACCACGGAAACACTCAGGAAACAGAACCTGGCATTCGTCGGTAGCGGCGGTGTCAGTCAGGAAAACCGCTCCGGCGGATTCCGGCCGGCGTTCCACGATCTGGCTTCCGGTCGCACGGCACTGGCGCGCTTCGCCGATGGACGTCTGGCACCGATGCATCTGCTCGATGGTCTGCCCGAGGCATGGGTGGTGCAACGCGATGCCTCAGGCCGGGTCAGCGCCATCAAGGACACCGTGATCGCCGGATTTGTCCGCAACGGCCTGTTCTACACCCGCGAGCAGGCCGCCGCCGCGACGCTGCATTGATCACAGAGCGCTGACCGGTTCAGCTTTTTATGCGGTAGTTCTTGGAGCTCAGGCCGTGCTTTTTCAGCAGGGTCTGCAGGTGGGAACGGTTCATATCCAGCTGGCGAGCAAGTTCAGACACCTTACCTCCCTGCTCCTGAAGGCCCCGCTCCAGAAACTGCCGCTCCGCGGCGTCGCTGGCGGCCTTCTTGGTATCCGCGAGCGACAGCTGCTGCCCCTCCTGATCACCCCCCTCCGGCTTCAACTCCGGCACATCAGGGCGAATGGACTCCGGCAGGTGTTCGAAATCGGCGGTATCACTTGCCAGGCAGGAGATGCGGAAAATAATGTTGCGCAGCTCGCGAATGTTGCCCGGGTAGGCATAATTGAGCAGGTAGGTGCGCAGGCGCCGGCTCAGCTTTACCGGCCGGCGCCGCAGTTTTTCTGCGGCCTCGTCGCCGAAATACTCGATCAGCAGCGGAATTTCGTCCTTGCGTTCGCGCAAGGGCGGCAAAGTGACCTGGATGACCCCCAGGCGGTAGTACAGATCTTCGCGGAAGGTGCCCTCGCGACACATCTGCTGCAGGTTCTTGTTGGTGGCCGCCACGATGCGGGTATCGACCACGATCGCGCTGTCGGAGCCGACCCGCTGGATTTCGCTGGACTGCAGCACCCGCAACAGCTTGACCTGACCGGGCAGCGGCAGCTCTCCGATCTCATCCAGGAAAATCGTGCCGGTGTCGGCCGCCTCGAACTTGCCGCTTCGATCAGCAGACGCACCGGTAAAGGCTCCCCGCTTGTGACCGAACAGTTCCGACTCGAGCAGGTTATCCGGAATGGCCCCGCAGTTGACAGAAATGTACGGCTTGTCCGCGCGGCTGCCGTTGGCATGTATCACCTTGGCCATCAGTTCCTTGCCGGTGCCGCTCTCTCCGTCGATCAGCACCGGCAGATCAGTGGGTGCAGCTTTTTCGGCGATCTCCAGCGCGTCCAGCAGCTTCGGGCTATCGCCGAACACGCCTTCAAAGACGAAACTGCGCTCCAGCAGGGCCTTGCGCCGCTGCGCGGTACCATGCCTGCGCGCGCCCGTCCCGCTGGCGGTGGCGGTCACGAAGCGCTCCTTGCGCGAGAGTTGCATAACCTCGTCGCGCAGGGCATTGCACTGGCCGAGCAGCTTCTGTATCTGCGGCCGGTCCAGTGTCGACGCCCAGCGCAGGGTCGAGCGCAGTATCTCCAGCTTCTCGATCAGGCCGCCGTAGGAAATCGCTGATTCTGCTTTTTGCTCTATGACTTTCATCAGGTGCTCGCGATCTGTTTTTTGACCAGCTGGTAGTACATGCCCTTTTTGCCGACCAGCTCCCCGTGATTGCCCTCCTCGACGATGCTTCCGTTATACAGTACCAGTATCTTGTCGGCATCCATGATGGTGCTCAGACGGTGGGCAATCACCACTGCGGTACGGCCCTTGAGGATCTGCTGCATGCTCTTGAGAATATTGCTTTCCGAATGCGTGTCCAGCGCCGAGGTCGCCTCGTCGAAAATCAGCAGCCGCGGATTGTGGTACAGGGCGCGCGCAATGCACAGACGCTGCAACTGCCCGCCCGAAAGCCCCACGCCACGCTCGCCGACCACCTGCTCGTAACCCAGCGGCATCCTGGATATAAAACCGTGGGCATCCGCCAGTTTGGCCACTTCGATAATGCGGTTGCGGTCGGGATTTTCGACTCCGCTGGCGATGTT
>JAJDOI010000058.1 GCA_022340245.1 Thiogranum sp. | reverse complement strand
AGGTACAGGCGCAGGTTACTGGATCTGTTTGCTTTCATGCGTCTATGACACTCATCGCGGCACAGTATTCGCCGCGGGGCGCAGCCTTGTTGCCTCTGGCAAGGCGTTGCATGGCCTGTTTGGCCATTTTCTCAGTGGCGTCCTGGCCTGACCATATTTCCATGGCAGGTTGCTGGATGTCGCGGGCAATTGAACATATGCAACGCATTTTTACCGGTCATCGATAGCGTGTCAGCCCGCCAGCAACTCCCTGGCCCGCGCGCAGACATTATCCACGGTAAAGCCGTATTCGCGCAGCACGACCGCGGCCGGCGCGGAGGCGCCGAATCGTTCCACGCCAAGCGTCTTACCGCGCGCACCGACATAACGCTCCCAGCCTTGCGACACACCCGATTCGACCGCGAGCCGGGCAGTGATTGCGGGCGGCAGCACCGCATCGCGTTCGGCTTGCGGCAAGGCCTCGAACAGCTCCCAGCTCGGCATCGAGACGCAGCGCACCGCAACGCCCTGCTGTTGCAGGCGTTCCGCCGCCGCCACGATCAGGCTGACTTCGGAGCCACTGGCGAGCAGGATCAGTTCGGGCTTGCCATTCGGCGTATCGCACAACACATAGGCGCCACGGCGCAAGCCATCCGCCGCCGCATAGCGGCTGCGATCGAGCGTGGGCAGGGCCTGCCGGGTCAGCACCAGCAACACCGGCCGGTCACGCGTTTCCAGCGCGACGCGCCAGGCGACCCCGGTTTCATTGGCATCGCCAGGGCGGATCACGACCAGGTTCGGAATCGCACGCAGACTCGCCAGTTGCTCCACCGGTTGATGGGTGGGGCCGTCCTCGCCGACGGCGATGCTGTCGTGCGTGAACACATGCACGACGTGCAGCCCCATCAAGGCCGCCAGCCGGATCGACGGACGCATATAGTCGGAGAAGATCAGGAAGGTGGAGCCGTAGGGAATGAAGCCGCCGTGCGCGGCGAGGCCGTTGACCATGGCGCCCATCGCATGTTCGCGTACGCCGAAGTGCAGGTTGCGCCCGGCATAGCTCCAGCCAGCACTATCCGCGCCCTGTTCGTCGGCGTTTTTCAGCGGCGGCGGATTGAAATCGCCTTGCCCTTTCAGGGCTGTTTTCGTCGACGGATCGAGGTCGGCCGAGCCGCCGGTCAGTGCCGGCAGTCTGGGTGCAATGGCGTTCATCACCTTGCCGGATGCCTCGCGCGTCGCCAGCCCCTTGTCATTGGCGCCAAATACCGGGATATCCGCATCCCAGCCTGGAGGCAGTTCGGCACGCAGACGTCCCTGCAGCTCGTCGGCCAGATCCGGAAATGTTCTGGCGTAGGCATCAAGCGACGCGTTCCATGCGGCCTCGGCCTGCGCGCCGCGTTCCAGCGCCGCCCGGAAATGCGCCAGCGCCGCCTCCGGTATCAGGAATTCCGGCTCGGTCGGCCAACCCAGTGTCTGCTTGGTCTTGCGCACGTTGTCGAGTCCGAGCGGGGAACCATGCACCTTGAAGCTGTCCTGCCCGGGGGAACCGTAACCGATGTGGGTACGTACCAGTATCAGCGACGGCCGCGCGGTTTCCGCCCGTGCCTCGGCCAGCGCGGCATCGAGCGCGTCGAGATCGTTGCCGTCCGCTACCGATACGGTGTGCCAGCCATAGGCTTCGAAGCGCTGTGCGCGATTCTCGGAGAAGCTGATGTCGGTGCCGGCGGCCAGGGTGACATGGTTGTCGTCGTAGAGGCAGGTGAACTTGCCGAGCTTGAGATGACCGGCCAGCGAGGCCGCTTCGGAGGCCACGCCTTCCATCAGGTCGCCGTCGCCTACAAGGGCCCAGGTATGGTGATCGATAAGCGCATGATCGGGGCGGTTGTATCGTGCCGCGAGTTGCGCCTCCGCGATCGCCATGCCGACCGCGTTGCCGAAGCCCTGCCCCAGCGGGCCGGTGGTGGTTTCCACGCCGGGCGTGTGTCCGCGCTCGGGATGCCCCGGCGTCTTGCTGCCCCATTGGCGAAACTGGCGGATGTCGTCCAGCGAGAGCTCGTAGCCGCACAGATGGAGCAGACTGTAGAGCAGCGCCGAACCGTGGCCGGCCGAGAGTACGAAACGGTCGCGATTGAACCATTGGGGGTTGCGCGGGTTGTGTCTAAGCCAGCGCGTCCACAGCACATAGGCCATCGGAGCGGCGCCGAGGGGCAGGCCCGGATGCCCGCTGTTGGCCTTCTGCACCATGTCTACCGACAGAAATCTCAGGGTGTTGATGCACTGCTGGTCGAGTGTTGTAAACGTCATGACGTGGACTCCCTGGCCGTTTCATTCGCCATCGTGATTTGCTGACTACATGGTACGGGATTGTGCCAGCGCCCGGCTGCCAGGCTTCTGGGATACTGCCCGAGAAACGACGTGCAGATGTCACGCCGCGTTCTTCGACTGCTGAAACTCCCTGATGCTGGATTCCAGGAAGTCCCAGTTGAGGACTTTCCAGAACGCGGTTACATACTCGGCACGTGCGTTGCGATAATCGATGTAATAGGCATGTTCCCAGAGATCGCAGGTCAATAGCGGAACCCGGTCTCTCGTCAGAGGCGTCTCCGCGTTACTCGTACTGACTATTTCCAGTTTCCCATCGTTGTTGCCGATGAGCCACGCCCAGCCAGAACCGAAGGTATTCAACGCCAGCTGAGTAAACTGCTGCCGGAATTCCTCGACCGAACCGAATTGCGCATTGATCGCCTGCGCGGCAGCCACACCCGGGGTGCATGCCAGAGGCGTCAGGCATTGCCAGTAGAACGCGTGGTTCCACGCCTGGGCCGCGTTATTGAAAATGGGGCTTGGCCGGCCGGTCAAGGGCGCGGTGGCGCGAATGATCGCCTCCAGTGGCAGGTGTTCAAGATCTGTATTCCGGATCAGCTCATTGAGTTTGTTTACGTAGGCGCGATGGTGCTTGCCGTAATGGTAGTCCAGGGTTTCACGCGAAATATGCGGCTCCAGCGCATCCAGACTGTAGGGAAGCTTGGGTAATTCGTGCATGGCATCGACCTCCTGTATGTCGTTGCAACTGCGGATTTTTGAATCTCGTTGTTATACCTGCAGCAAGCGTGCCAGTTGGCAGAACAGTGTTTTACTGAAGAAAATTCGACCAGCGACCATGTGATCGGGGCCAGCAAGAGGGAATATGCGCCGCAATGGGTAAAATAGTACACAGAGAAGCGAAACGCCCTTGCGCCGCGACAAAATGGACGGCGCGTTGAGTTGTTGCCATGGCTGCCGCCCAGAACCGTGCCACAAGCCCGATAACGCCGATGAGAATCAGATAAATCGCCACGATATAATTGAGCAATCTCGGCACGAGCAGTATTGCAACGCCGGCTATGAGTGCGATCCAGGGGGTAAATACCAGCATATCGAATGTCATCATCGCTGGTTCCTCCGTTATTCAGGCGCGTTATTGCCTGCCATCCCCGACTTGCGCGCCGGGCTGGCCGGACAGAAATTTCAGAACCGTATTGATGTTGTGTATCCATCCGGCCCCGCCCCGGGTCCACGCCTTGCCTTGATGCCCGATCCACTCTATCGAGATCGGTTCTACCCGCACCGGCTGACGTCACTCGGATATCTTGATGTTGTATTTCTCGATCCGGTAACGGACCTTTTCCCGCGTCGTCTTGAGCACACGCGCGGTTTCGGCGACGTTATTTCCGTTGCGTGCCAGCATGGTTTCGATGATACGTCCAACCATGTCGTCGAGGCCCATCGAACCATCCAGCGGCACACACAGGCGCCCCTCTTCGACGCCGGCACCCGTAGTATCCCCGTCAGCGGGAACCGGCGATCCAAGTTGCAACCACTCGTACGGTAGCCGCTGGTCGGTGGCAAAGAGGACACAGCGTTCCACGACATTGCGCAGCTCGCGTACATTGCCTGGCCAGGTGTAGTTCTGCAGTCGCTGCCAGATGTCATCCGGTATCTCGGTGACTTTCTTGCCCGCAATTGCGTTATATTCAGCGACGAACAGGGGCAGCAGATCCTCGATGTCAGCTGTTCGCTCCCTCAGCAACGGCAATTCGATCTTGAAGACGCTCAGCCGGTGATAGAGATCGGCGCGGAAATCGCCCTTGCGGACCTGGACATCCAGGTTCTGGTTGGTGGCGGCAAGCACCTGCACATCAACCGCTATTTCGCGCTCTCCACCGACTCGCCGCAGCTTGCGGTCTTCGATGACCTTGAGCAGTTTGGACTGCAGGTCGACCGGCATCTCGCCGATTTCGTCGAGAAATATCGTGCCACCGTGAGCCTGCTCGATCAGTCCGCGCCGGCGTCCCCG
>JAJDOI010000046.1 GCA_022340245.1 Thiogranum sp. | reverse complement strand
TGCGGCACAGAGCGTGGTCGCCCAGACCGCCTTGCCCCTGCTCGGCGCCACCGCGGTCGCCATCATGGCGTTCGGCGCCATCGGCCTTTCCGACGACTCCACCGGTGAGTTCTGCAAGTCGCTGTTCCAGGTGGTGCTGATCTCGCTGTCATTGAGCTGGGTCACCGCGGTAACGGTAACGCCGTTGCTCTGCGTCCTGTTCCTGAAGCCGCCAAAACAGAAGCCCGGGCAGGAGCAATCCGCCGACCCCTATGGCGGCGGCCTGTACCGTGTCTACCGCGGTCTGCTGCGCGGCGCCATCCGAATGCGCTGGGTCACGGTAGCGATTGTGCTGGTCGCCTTCTGCGTTTCCCTGTGGGGCTTCCGCTACGTCGATCAGAGTTTCTTCCCCAGCTCCACCCGCCCCCAGTTCATGGTCGACTTCTGGATGCCGCAGGGTACCGACATCGACACGACGCTGCAGGCCGCCGAGTCCGTGGAGCAGTATCTGCGCGGTGTCGATGGTGTCAGCCACGTCACCACAATGGTCGGCGCGGGCGGAATGCGTTTTCTGCTGACCTATGCGTCGGAAAAGCTCAACAGCTCCTATGCCCAGTTTCTGGTCGACGTGGATGACTATCGCAGTATCGACGCGCTGATTCCACGCATCGAGCAGCACCTGGCGGACAACTATCCGAATGCGCTGGCCTACGGCAAGAAGTTCCTGCTGGGGCCCGGCGAAGGCGGCAAGATCCAGATCCGTTTCAGCGGGCCGGATCGCAGTGTACTGCGGCAACTCGCCGCGCAGGCGGTCACCATACTGCGCGCCGACGGCGATGCCAAGGCCATCCGCACCGACTGGCGCGAACCGGTGAAAGTCATCGAGCCGGTGCTCGCCGACGCCGAGGCCAACCTGGCCGGTATCACCCGCCAGGATATCGCGCAAACCATCCGCGCCGGCTTCGAGGGGGAAACCACCGGTGTGTACCGGGAGGGAGACGAGTTGCTGCCGATCATCGTGCGTGCCGCGCAGGCGGAACGCAGTGATATCGGCAGTATTCAGAACCTGCAGGTCTGGGCGCCGGCGGCGAGCCAGTATGTCCCGTTGCGCCAGGCGGTATCGAACTTCGACACGGTGTTTCAGGACGCCATACTGCAGCGCCTGAACCGCAAACTGACCATCACCGTGCACGCCGATCCCGTGGAGGGCCAGGCCAGCACGCTGCTGGAGCGCATTCGACCACAGGTGGAGGCGCTGCAGCGTGGTCCCGACTATGACTTGCAGTGGTGGGGTGAGTACAAGAGTTCCCGGGAAGGCCAGCAGGGCATTGCCGCCAGCGTGCCGTTTTTCTTTGTCTCCATGGTGCTGATCGTGATCGCCCTGTTCAATGCGCTGCGCCAGCCGTTGATCATCTGGCTGACCGTGCCGCTGGCGCTGATCGGTGTCACCGCCGGTCTGCTGCTTACCCGGCAACCCTTCGGCTTCATGGCGCTGCTCGGCTTCATGAGCCTCTCGGGCATGCTGATCAAGAACGCGGTGGTGCTGATCGACGAAATCGAGTTGCAGAAAAAAGGCGACAAGCGCCTGTTCGACGCCATTGTCGATTCCGGGGTCAGTCGCCTGCGCCCGGTCAGCATGGCGGCGCTTACCACGGCTCTGGGTCTGATTCCGCTGCTGCTGGACGCGTTCTTCGTTTCCATGGCGGTGACCATCATTTTCGGCCTGATGGTCGCCACCGTGCTCACCATGGTGGTGGTTCCGGTACTGTACGCGATCTTCTTCCGGGTACCGAACCCCGGCCCGGGAGAGACCGGGACATCCTGAGAAGACGCAGGGCCGACCGGCAGCGTCGCCAGGTCAGATTCAGTGGCTGCTTGAGCGTGGTCTATATTCGGTGTTCGTAACCAAGTCGAGGAATTCGCCTGTCGAGAAGGGGCCAGATGTGTCACTAACGAAGATGTTTATCCGCCTTGCGCTGCCCGCCAGCATGATGCTGTTGTCCGCCTGTACCACCCTGGGTCCGGACTTCCATACCCCGCCCGCCGACCTGGAAGCGACCTGGGGCGAAAAGACGCATGCACTCAGTACCGGCGCGCTGGCCGGTGACTGGTGGTCGGTGTTCAATGACCCGGCACTCGACCGACTGGTGCAGCTGGCCACGGAACAGAACCTGCCGCTGCAGATCGCCGGTCTGCGCATCTTCGAAGCGCGTGCCGCACTGGGTATCGCCATTGGTGAGCAATATCCGCAGAAACAGCAGCTCAACGGCGCGCTGACCAGGGTCGGTTTGAGCGAAAATTCGCCCAATTTTTCCAAAGCCTTCACTGACGACAGTTATGCCCAGGCGGGTGTCGGGCTGGACGCTGCCTGGGAGCTGGATTTCTGGGGGCGATTCCGGCGCGGTGTCGAGTCGGCCAGTGCCAGCCTCGGTGCGACGATTGCCGATTACGACAATGCCCTGGTATCGCTGACGGCGGAAGTGGCGCGGACCTATGTCGCGCTGCGGGTGCTGGAGGAACGGCTGGCAATCGCTAAAGACAATGCGGTGACGCAGCGGCGCAGTTACGAGATCGCTGACGTGCGCTACAGGAACGGCGTGGTCAGCGAACTGGACCCGTCCCAGGCCCTGAGCCTCCTCAAGTCGACGGAGTCCACGATCCCGCAGCTGGAAAGCCGGATACGGCAGTCCAAATACGCACTCAGTATTCTGCTGGGTATGCCGCCCGGCAACCTGCAGGATCTGCTGCAGGGCAGCGGCACCATTCCTCATCCTCCGGAGGCTGTTCAGGTCGGCGTGCCCGCCGACCTGCTGCGCCGGCGGCCCGATATCCGGCGTGCCGAACTGGAGGCCGCGGCGCAGAGTGCGCTCATTGGCGTGGCCAAAACGGACCTGTATCCACGCTTCGCCCTGGTGGGATCGATCGGCGTGGTGAGCTCCGACACCAACCAGAGTGATCTCGGTGATCTGTTCGACGCCGACAGCCTCGCGTACAACTTCGGTCCTTCGGCGTCCTGGAATGTCTTCAACTACGGCCGGCTGAAGAACCGGGTGCGCGTGCAGGACGCCCGTCTGGAGGAATTGATCGTCAACTACCAGAACACGGTGCTGCAGGCCGCGCGCGAGGTGGAAGACGGTCTCAGCAGCTACTTCGGCAGCCGCAAGCAAAGTGAGTATCTGGCGGACAGCGTCAAGGCCGCGCAGCGCTCTGTTGATCTGGCGATGCTGCAATACCGGGAGGGCAAGGTTGACTACCAGCGGGTGCTGGATACCCAGCAGACCAGGTTGCGATTGCAGGATAGCTATACCACGGTTCGCGGGGAGGCAATCGATGGTTTGATCGCGGTGTACAAGGCGCTCGGCGGTGGCTGGGAAATCCGTGCCGACAAGCCGTTTGTCCCCGGGGATCGCCAGCGGCAGATGAGCGAACGTACCGACTGGGGACATCTACTCGACGCGGGCGCACCGGCAGAGCTGCCAGCGTCACCACCGACCGGAACGGCGCAGCCTGTCCTCAATGCGCCGCAGTGGTAGCGGGCATGCAGGCCGTGGCTATCAGGGACGCTGGTCCAGCTCGATGATCTCCATGCGATGGTTGGTGTTCGGGTGTTCTTCCGAGGGACCTGAGGTTAGCAGGACCGTCTTGCCCTGGAGTGGAGTCTGCCGATGATAATCCCTCACGAAGGCACCCCAGTCGTCCGCATCCCTTGCAAGCTTCACCGCGTGGACGCCGGACGAGAATTGAAGGTGCTGACAGGTTCTCTCTTCAGGACTGAGTGCGATCATCCACACGGGTGGGCGGAAGCGACCGATACTGCGCGCGGTCGCACCGCTGCGGGTCGGCACGAAAACCGCCGCCGGCGTGACGTACTGAAGGCTTGCCTCGACTGCCAGCGCGATGAGATGGCCGGGTTGCAGGCGCCCCCTGAGATCGATGTCGGGGAATAACTCCCGAACGCCGAGTTGACGCCGGCGAGGCTCGGTCGCGGCAGCGATGCCGGCAAGGGTATCAACGGCCTCTACGGGGAATTTCCCCATCGCAGACTCGCCGGACAGCATGACGCAATCCGTGCCATCGAGGATGGCGTTGGCGACATCGGTGGCCTCGGCGCGGGTGGGACGACGGTTGGTCGTCATCGACTCGAGCATCTGCGT
>JAJDOI010000041.1 GCA_022340245.1 Thiogranum sp. | reverse complement strand
GGCTCGACCTGGGAGCGCGCGGTTGCGGCCTGGCGTGATCTGCACAGCGATGCCGACGCAGCGTTCGACCGCGTAGTGACGCTTGACGCCGCCGATATCTATCCGCAGGTCACCTGGGGCACATCGCCGGAAATGGTCGTCCCGGTCAATGCCGTGGTGCCGGACCCCGACCGGGAACCGGACCCGGTCAAACAGAACGGGATGCGCAAGGCGCTCGCCTACATGGACCTCGAACCCGGCACTCCCATTGCCGCCATCGGCATCGACAAGGTATTCATCGGGTCCTGCACCAATTCGCGTATCGAGGATCTGCGTGCCGCGGCGGCGGTGGCCCGCGGCCGCCGGGTCGCGGACAACGTCAAGCTGGCAATGGTGGTGCCCGGGTCGGGCCTGGTGAAACAGCAGGCCGAGGCGGAAGGGCTGGATGAGGTTTTTCTCGCTGCGGGGTTCGAGTGGCGCGAGCCCGGTTGTTCGATGTGCCTGGCCATGAATGCCGACCGGCTGGAAGCCGGCGAGCGTTGCGCGTCGACGTCCAACCGGAATTTCGAAGGTCGCCAGGGCGCCGGTGGCCGGACTCACCTGGTGAGCCCGGCAATGGCCGCGGCCGCTGCAGTGACCGGCCATTTTGTCGATGTGCGCGAACTGAGCAGCAACCCGTAGCAGCGGCGCGAGCCGCGCAGATACTCGAGAGCAGATGCCATGGAAAAATTTACCCGCCTTGACGGTCTGGTCGCCCCGCTGGACCGGCCCAACGTCGACACCGATGCGATTATCCCCAAGCAATACCTGAAGTCGGTCAAGCGCAGCGGTTTCGGCCCCAACCTGTTCGACGACTGGCGCTACCTGGAACCGGGCGAGCCTGGCCAGGACCACAGTCAGCGCACGCTGAGCAGGGACTTTGTGCTCAACCAGCCGCGCTACGCGGGCGCGCAAATCCTGCTGGGGCGGGAAAATTTCGGTTGCGGCTCGTCGCGCGAGCACGCCGTGTGGGCCCTGGAGGACGCAGGCTTTCGCGTGGTGATTGCGCCGGGGTTTGCCGACATCTTCCACAACAACTGTTTCAAGAACGGCGTGCTGCCGATTGTGCTGGACGCCGCGACCATGGACCGCCTGTTCGATGCGGCGGCGCGAACCGAGGGTTATCGCCTGCAGGTGGATCTGGAAGCGCAGACGATCACCACGCCGGACGGTGATTGCATCCGCTTCGAGGTCGACGAATTCCGCCGGCATTGCCTGCTGAACGGACTCGATGACATCGGACTGACCCTGCAGCATGCTGCTGCGATCAGGGCCTACGAAGCAAGGCGCAAACAGGAGGCGCCGTGGCTGTTTTGACAGCTGCGACGTTAAGCGACACAGTAACGGGTTTATTGATGGACAGGATGGCATGACTAAGAACATTCTCGTATTGCCGGGCGACGGTATCGGTCCGGAAATTGTTGCCGAAGCAGTCAAGGTGCTGGATAAACTGAAGGCGGACGGTCTGGACATTTCACTGGACGAAGGTCTGGTGGGCGGGGCGGCCTATGACGCCAAGGGCCATCCGCTGCCGAAAGAAACGCTTGCGCAGGCGCGCCGGGCGGACGCCATTCTGCTGGGCGCGGTCGGCGGCCCCCGATACGAAAGTCTGGAGCGGCCGCTGCGCCCGGAACAGGGTCTGCTGACGCTGCGCGCCGAATTGCAGCTGTTTGCCAACCTGCGCCCGGCGATCCTCTATCCCCAGCTCGCCGAGGCTTCGACACTCAAGCCCGAGGTGGTTGCGGGGCTGGACATCATGATCGTGCGCGAGCTCACAGGCGGTATTTACTTCGGTCAGCCGCGCGGTGTGCGCGAACTCGAGAACGGCGAAAAGGAAGGCTTCAACACGCTGGTGTACAGGGAATCCGAAATCGAGCGTATCGGGCGCCTGGCCTTCGAGATCGCCCGCAAGCGCGACCGGAGAGTCTGCTCAGTCGACAAGGCCAACGTGCTGGAAGTTACCGAACTCTGGCGCCAGACGATGATACGGGTTGCCAACGATTACCCGGATGTGGCATTAAGCCACATGTATGTCGACAATGCCGCGATGCAGCTGGTGCGGGCGCCGAAGCAGTTCGACGTCATGGTGACGACTAATATGTTCGGTGACATCCTGTCGGATGCAGCCGCTATGCTGACAGGTTCGATCGGTATGTTGCCGTCGGCGTCGCTGGACGCGCATGCCAAGGGCCTGTACGAGCCCATCCACGGCTCGGCCCCCGATATCACCGGGCAGGGCGTCGCCAACCCGCTGGCGACGATCCTGTCGGTGGCCATGATGTTGCGATACAGCTTCGGCGAGGCGGTTGCCGCCGAGCGCGTCGAAGCGGCCGTTGGCAGCGTGCTGGACCAGGGTTTGCGCACGCCGGATATCGCCGCGAACGGACAGCCGACCGTCGGAACCGCCGAGATGGGCAACGCGGTTGTCGCTGCGCTGAATGCGTAAGGCAAAAGGGTGCGGGCAAACGTACCGTGGCCTGTATAATCAGGCGATCAACCCGCTCCGGGGAGGGCAAGTCCGGCAACCGGCGGCATGAGGTCGGGCGGCGCTACGCCGAGCCTGGCGGCAGCCAGCGGGGTTTGACCGCGACTGTGCCGGGTTTTACTGCGTTCAGCCCGACCTGCAATCGCACAACTTTTTCAGGAGTCATGTAATGAGTCGTACATTCGATGTCGCCGTCGTCGGTGCCACCGGGGCAGTCGGTGAGGTCATGCTGGAAATTCTCGCCGAACGCGAGTTCCCGGTCGGCCAGGTCTATCCGTTGGCGAGTGAGCGGTCTGCCGGTAAGCGGGTAGGTTTCAAGGGCAAGAACCTCACCGTTCAGAATCTCGCCGACTTCGATTTCTCCAAGGTGCAGATCGGGTTGTTCTCCGCGGGGGCATCCATCTCCGCAGAGTATGCGCCAAAGGCCGCCGCGGCCGGTTGCGTGGTGGTGGACAACACCTCGCAGTTTCGGTACGACGACGACATCCCGCTGGTGGTACCGGAGGTCAATCCGGAAAAGATCGCAGACTATAAGGCGCGCGGCATTATCGCCAACCCCAATTGCTCCACCATTCAGATGCTGGTGGCGCTGAAGCCTATCTATGACGCGGTCGGTATCGAGCGCATCAATGTCTGTACCTACCAGGCGGTTTCGGGAACCGGGAAGGAAGCCATTGAAGAACTGGCGAAACAAACCGCAAACCTGTTGAATACCAAGCCGGTCGAGTGCGAGGTCTACCCCCGGCAGATCGCCTTCAACGTGCTGCCGCACATCGATGTGTTCATGGACAACGGCTACACCAAGGAAGAGATGAAAATGGTCTGGGAAACCCAGAAGATCATGGGCGATTCATCGATCCAGGTGAACCCGACCGCCGTGCGCGTGCCGGTGTTTTTCGGTCACTCGGAAGCGGTACACATCGAGACCCGCGACAAAATGACCGCCGCTCAATGTCGGGAGTTGCTGTCTGCGGCTCCGGGCGTGGTGGTCCTGGACGAGCACGCCGATGGCGGATACCCTACAGCGGTTTCCGAGGGGGCAAACCACGATCCGGTGTACGTAGGTCGCATTCGTGAAGATATCTCCCACCCGAAAGGTTTAGATTTGTGGGTGGTCGCCGATAATGTGCGCAAAGGGGCAGCCCTGAACAGTATTCAGATTGCTGAAATACTGGTAAAAAACTACCTCTGAGATATGCTTCCGGGGGTCTGGTTGGCGGGGCTGCCAGTCGCGTACACGTTCCGGTCGGGAGAACGGCCGGGTTCGCCATGATGTGCGAACGAGGGAAAAAGGGGACCTTTATGTTCAGGAAATCGGCCTTGGCAATGGCTATGCTGGGGGCAGTTGCCAGCACTAACGTGGTTGCGCTGGGACTTGGAGAGATAGAGTTAAAATCGGCTTTAAATCAGCCGCTTAATGCAGAGGTCGCGCTCCTTTCGGCCACTGGCCCGGAACTCCAGGAAGTCAAGGTTTCGGTCGCGTCGGCCGAGGCTTTCGCCAACGCGGGCATCGATCGCCCGCTGTTCCTCAACAAACTCGAATTCACCGTCAGCAATAATGCCGCGGGCAAGCCGGTGGTGCGCATCACCAGCCGTGACGTGGTGCGTGAACCTTTTCTGGATTTCCTGCTGGAAATTTCCTGGAGCAAGGGCCGCCTGGTGCGCGAATACACCGTGCTGGTCGATCCGCCGGTGACCATGCCGGCACCGGCGCCCGTAACCCAGGCTCCGGTCGCGCAGACCGCGGTCCCCGGCGTCGGCGCGCCGATGGCAGCGCCAGCGCGTCGCGTCACCCACACCGCGCAGATGCCGCCGGTGTCCAGGTCGCCGGGCGAATACGGTCCCACCCGGCGCCACGATACCCTGTGGAGCATCGCCGAAAGCGTGCGTCCCGACAGCGGTGTGAGCGTCGAGCAGACCATGCTGGGTCTGTTACATGCCAATCCCGAAGCTTTCATCGACAACAATATCAACAACCTCAAAGAAGGTTACGTGTTGCGCGTGCCCACCCGTGAGGAATTGACATCCATCAGTCGTGGCGAGGCCGCGCGCGAATCGCGCGCGCAGTATGCCGCCTGGCGTGCGGCCCACAACCAGCCGTCGGTGGCGCAGGCTGATGCCGGCACAGCGACCGAGAGTGCTGCGGGCACAGCGGTAGCGGCTGCGCCGGCTGCCGGCGCCGAACCCAGCCTGCAGCTGGTCGCACCCGACGCCAGCGAAGAGTTCGCGGGCACCGCGGGCGGCGAGGCACTGCAGTCCATGCAGAAAGACCTGATGATGGCCAACGAGGCGCTCGAGGAACAGCGCCGTCAGAGCGAAGATATGTCCGGCCGTCTGTCCATGCTCGAAGATCAGATTGCCAATATGCAGCGCCTGATCCAGCTCAAGGACAACGAACTGGCCCGTTTGCAGGCACTGAGCGCAGGGGAATCGCCCGTGGCGCCGGCGGATGTCGCGCCAGCCGATGGCACAGCGTCGCAGGCCGCAGCCGAGGCACCCCCGGCGGCTGAGGATGGTGCCGGAGGTCCGGCCGAGACACCGGCCGAGGCGGGCGCAACGGCTGCAGTGCCCATGGAACAGGGCGATGCGGTGACCATGGAAGGATCGTCGATGGCTGGTCCTGCAGAGGATGCGGCGCCAACCGAAGGCGTGCAGACGATGGGCGGCAGCGAGGCACCTGCTGCCGAGAACGTCCCTGCCGAAGGCGTCGCAGAAGATGAGAATGCGGCAGCCGGCGACGCCCAAACCGCCGCCGACAGTGTTGCTGAGGTCAACCCGGACAAGGATGTGCCCGTCCCGGCCGTTGAAACCCCCGCGGAGGTACCGCCGATGGCGGCTACCTCGACGACGCCCGGAGTCGTCGACCGCCTGCTGGATAATCCGCTGTGGCTCGGTGCCGGCGCACTGGTGCTGGGGCTGCTGGCGTTTTTCGGTTTGCGCCGCCGGCGTGGCGTGGAGACGGAATTCCAGGAGAGTATCCTGCAGGCAGCGCACAAGGAGTCTTCCGACTCCGACAGCGAGATGGTCGCGTCGCAGCCCGAGTCCGGTGTCAGCAAGACGACGGATTCTTCGCTGCTGTCGGAATTCGCGGTCAGCGACGTGGGTTCCATCAGGAACGATGGCGAAGCCGACCCCTTGGCCGAAGCCGATGTATATCTGGCTTACGGCCGCTATCAGCAGGCCGAAGATCTGATCAAGGACGCCCTCGAAAAGGACGGTTCGCGTGACGATCTGCACCTCAAGCTGCTGGAAGTCTTTATGGCCGGAAAAAACCAGGCCGCCTTTGATGAACACGCTCAGACCGTGCTGGCGCGGCTCGAAAACAGCAATCACCCCACCTGGGAGAAGGTAGCTGAAATGGGCCGTGAATTGAATCCGGATAACCCCATGTACAGGGCCGACGCGGCGCCTGTTGCGGGCGGCGACGAACACTCGGACGACACGCACATCAACCCGCGCGGGGATGTGCAGGACGCCGGCGATGCGGACGACCAGGGTCTGGACTTCGATATTGACCTGTCTTTCGACCCGGCTGCCGATGCCGAGCGTCCCGACAGCGTCGAGTTTACGCCATCGGCGCAAGCCGAGGAGCCCTCCGAGCCGGACATGAATCCCGACGCGGACAGCGAGCGCGAGACCGACGCCGTTGCCGAGGACGATTCTCCGGAGTTCGATCTGGACCAGTTCGACCTGGGAGACGCTGACAGCGCTGCCGAGGAAGAGCCGCAGGGTGACGGCACACTGGCCGACTTGGACGAGGTGTCCACCAAGCTTGATCTGGCGCGTGCCTATATCGACATGGGCGACCCGGACGGTGCGCGCAGCATCCTCGACGAAGTCATGGAAGAGGGCAGCGACGACCAGAAGGATGAAGCGCGCGATATCATGGCGCAGATGTCCTGATCACGGCATCGATAAAGCTGGAAAAATCCCCGCTCCTGCGGGGATTTTTTTGTCCCGCCGGGCGTGGCTCGGATATAATCGCGGTCTGTTTTCTGCCGGCTGTCTGCAGGTTGTCGCTTGGACTTTCCCGCTCACGTATTCCCCAAAGCCCTGTTCTGGGTAGCCAACGCCCTGATGGCTTTTGTGTTTTTTGCCGCCCTGAGACGGGCGCCGTTACGGCGCCTGTGGAACAATGAGTTCACTCATGTCTATTTCGCTGCCTGCGTGGTGTTGCTGCTGCTGTGGAACACCCGCGCGGGAGTGCTCCCGGCGCTGAATTTTCACCTGCTGGGGGTCACGGCGATGACGCTGATGGTCGGCTGGGAGTTTGCGGTATTCGGGGTGCTGGCGGTAACCGTGGGCTCGATCATCAGCCAGGACGGGCAGTGGGTCAGCCTCGGCCTGAATGCACTGGTGACGGGTTGTGTCCCGGTGCTGGTGACAGAGTCGCTGCTGCGCCTCGCCCAGCGCCGTCTGCCGCACAATTTCTTTGTCTATGTCTATATCAACGGTTTCCTGGCCGCCGGCTTGTCCATCCTCGCGGTCAGTGTATGCGGCGCACTGGTGATGTGGCTGGTGGACCCCGGTAGCAGTCGGTGGCTCGCTTACCAGTACCTGCCCTTTCTGCCTCTGGTGTTTTTCGCCGAAGCTATCGTCAACGGTATGATTATGACCGCCATGGTGGCATTGCGCCCCGGTTGGGTGGCAAGTTTTGATGACAATCTCTATATCAACAACAAGTGAAAACCGGCCGCATGCGTTTTGCCTGCGCGGTTGAGTACGATGGCGCCGGTTTCTCCGGCTGGCAGCGCCAGGAGCATGCACGCTCGGTCCAGGGCGCGGTGGAGCAGGCCTTGTCGTTTGTCGCCGATCATCCGGTGCGGGTCAGTTGCGCGGGCCGCACCGATGCCGGCGTGCACGCGACCTGGCAGGTGATTCACTTCGATACCGACGCCCGGCGCAGTGAGCGCTCCTGGTTGCTGGGCGCCAACGCCAATCTGCCTGGCGCAGTACGCCTGCTGCAGGTTGCACCGGTGGATAAGGGTTTCCACGCGCGCTTTTCCGCGCAGGCGCGCAGCTACCGCTATGTGATTCTGAATCGGGCTGTGCCGAGTGCCTTGCTGCGTCACCGGGTCGCCTGGGAGCACCGACCGTTGGATACCGCGGGCATGCAGCAGGGGGCCCGCTACCTGATCGGCGAACACGACTTCAGCTCGTTCCGCGCCGTGGCCTGCCAGGCGAAGAGCCCGGTGCGCACGATACACCGGCTGCAGCTCGCGCGCTGCGGCGATATGCTTTATCTGGACATCGAAGCCAACGCCTTTCTGCATCACATGGTGCGCAATATCGCCGGGGTGTTGATGAGCGTGGGCTGCGGCGATCGGCGGGCCGAATGGGTCGATGAAGTGCTGCAGCATCGCGACCGCGCCCGGGGCGGGGTTACCGCGCCCGCCGGCGGTCTTTACCTGGTTGGCGTCAGCTATCCACTAGGCTACCCTTTGGCGGCTGGCGGGGTGCTTCCGGTCTATGGCTAAGCTGCTGACTTGTAGCCAAATTTCCGCGTCGGGCCGGATTCTGCTAGGATAGCGGTTTTAGGTTGCCAGGCTGGCGGAGCACCATGCGTACCCGGGTGAAAATCTGCGGCATTACCCGCGTCGAAGATGCCCTGGTGGCGGCCCGGGCGGGCGCCGATGCCATCGGGCTGGTGTTCTACCGGGCCAGTCCGCGCCACGTGGATGTGCAGCAGGCCCAGACGCTGTGTCGCGCTTTGCCGCCCTTTGTCAGTGTCGTGGGTCTGTTCGTGAACCCTTCGCGGGAGGAGGTCGAGGCGATCACAGCGGCGGTACCCGTGGATCTACTGCAGTTTCACGGGCATGAACCGGCTGACTGTTGCACGGGCTTTGCCCGTCCGTATATCAAGGCTATCGGCATGCAGGCCGGTGTTGATCCAGTGGCGGTGATGGCAGAACATCCGCACGCCAGTGGATTTCTGCTCGACACCTACCAGCCTGAAAACCACGGGGGCGGCGGGCTGGCATTCGACTGGAGCCAGGTGCCGGCGCGCCGTGACCGGCCGTTGATCCTGGCCGGCGGCCTGACGCCGGAAAACGTCGCCGGTGCGATCGAACAGCTGGGGCCGTTCGGCGTCGATGTCAGCAGTGGTGTGGAGCAGCATAAGGGCATAAAGTCCGAAGTGAAGATAGAAGCATTCATGCGAGGTGTGGAACGTGGTGACGCAAGCCGGACGCGCAGCTGAAGCTGCGGCGCTGACCGATCTGCCGGATGCCGAAGGGCACTTCGGCCCTTACGGCGGCCGATTTGTCGCGGAAACCCTCATGGGCCCGCTGGAGGAGCTGCGCCTTGCATACCTGAAGTACGCCAAGGACCCTGAATTCCAGGCCGAACTGGACAATGACCTGGCGCAGTTCGTGGGGCGCCCTTCGCCGCTGTATCACGCCGAGCGCTGGAGCCGGGAGCTGGGTGGTGCCCAGATCTATCTGAAGCGCGAGGACCTCAATCACACCGGTGCCCACAAGATCAACAACACGGTCGGGCAGGCGATGCTCGCCCGGCGTATGGGTAAGCAGCGCGTTATCGCCGAAACGGGCGCCGGGCAGCACGGCGTGGCGTCTGCCACCGTCGCGGCGCGTTACGGCATGCAGTGCGTGGTTTACATGGGCGCCGAAGATATCAAGCGCCAGGCTATCAATGTTTACCGCATGCGCCTGCTGGGCGCCGAAGTTGTGTCCGTCGAGTCGGGCTCGAAAACGCTCAAGGATGCGTTGAACGAGGCGATGCGCGACTGGGTGACCAATGTCGACGACACGTTCTACATTATCGGCACCGTCGCCGGTCCACATCCCTATCCGGCCATGGTGCGCGATTTTCAGGCGGTTATCGGACGAGAGGCCCGCGCCCAGATCCTGGCACAGGCCGGGCGTTTGCCCGATGCCCTGATCGCCTGCGTTGGCGGCGGGTCAAATGCCATCGGTCTGTTTCATCCGTTCCTGAATGACAACAGCGTCGCCATGTACGGTGTCGAAGGCGGCGGCGAAGGCATCTCCAGCGGTCATCACGCGGCGCCGCTGTGTGCGGGCAGGCCGGGTGTGTTGCACGGCAACCGCACCTACCTGATGGAAGACGACGATGGCCAGATCATCGAGACCCACTCGGTATCCGCGGGTCTGGATTATCCGGGTGTCGGTCCGGAACATGCCTGGCTCAAAGACACCGGGCGGGCGCAATATGTTGCCGCAACCGATGACGAGGCCTTGCAGGCTTTTCATGAGCTGACTCGCACCGAGGGTATTATCCCGGCGCTCGAATCCAGCCACGCGCTGGCCTACACGCGCAAGCTGGCGCCGACCATGGAGAAGGATCAAATCCTGATCATCAACTTGTCCGGCCGTGGCGACAAGGATATTCACACCGTGGCGACACTGGAAGGAATCCGGATATGAGCCGTATCGCCGGTCGCTTTCGGGATTTGCGCAGCCAGGGTCGCACGGCGCTGATTCCCTATATTACCGCGGGCGACCCGCAGCCGACGGTCACTGTGCCATTGATGCACGCACTGGTCGAGGCAGGTGCCGATCTGCTGGAGCTGGGCGTGCCGTTTTCCGATCCCATGGCCGACGGGCCGACTATCCAGGCCGCTTGTGAACGGGCGCTGGTGCACCACGTCGGTTTGCATAATGTCCTCGATATGGTGCGCAGTTTTCGTGACCGTGATAACGACACACCGGTGGTTCTGATGGGCTATCTCAATCCCATCGAGGTGATGGGTTATGACAAATTTGCCGCCGCCGCGCGCGAGGCCGGTGTCGACGGCGTGCTGACGGTCGATCTGCCGCCGGAGGAGGGGCACGATCTCGTTGCAGCGCTTAAATCCCGGCAGCTGGATCCGATTTTTCTCGCCGCACCCACCAGCAGCGATCAGCGCATCCAGCAGATGTCGGCGAGCGGCAGTGGTTTCCTCTATTACGTGTCTTTCAAGGGCGTGACTGGTGCGAACCGCCTGGATGTGCAGGCGGTAAAGGACAAGCTGGTGCAGATCCGCGCCAGCACCGAACTGCCGGTCGGCGTGGGTTTTGGTATCCGCGACGCCGAAACCGCGGCGCAGGTCGCCGCGTTTTCCGACGCCGTCGTGGTCGGAAGCGCGCTGGTGAACCGCGTTGCGGCGTTGGCCGATAAACCGGACGCCATCGTGGCCCAGGCGCCGCAGGTGATTGCCGAAATGCGGGCCGCCATGGACGCCATGGATGCCAAGGGCTCCGTTGCCGCCGCCAACTGAACGGGAAGGTTGAATGAGCTGGTTTGAAAAACTGATGCCCTCGCGCATCAGGACAGAAAGCAAGGACAAACGTACGGTCCCGGAAGGCTTGTGGACGAAGTGCCCGGCCTGCGACGGCGTTCTCTACCGTACTGAGCTGGAGCGTAACCAGGACGTCTGTCCGAAGTGCGATCATCACATGCGCATCGGCGCGAGACGACGCCTCGACCTGTTTCTGGATCCCGAACCACGCGAAGAGATCGGCGCCGAGCTGCAACCGGCGGATCCCTTGAAGTTCAGGGACAGCAAGAAGTATGTCGATCGCATAAAGCAGGCGCAGAAGGCGACTGGCGAAACCGATGCCATGGTCGTTCTGCGCGGGCAGGTGGAAGGCGTTCCGCTGGTCGCCGCCGCTTTCGAGTTCAAGTACATGGGCGGTTCCATGGGTTCGGTTGTAGGCGAGCGTTTCGTGCGCGCGGTCAATGCCAGCCTCGACCACAATGTGCCGCTGGTGTGTTTTTCCGCCAGCGGCGGTGCGCGTATGCAGGAAGCGTTGCTGTCGCTGATGCAAATGGCCAAGACCAGCGCGGCGCTGGCACGGCTGTCGAAGGCCGGTGTGCCGTTTATCTCGGTGATGACCGACCCCACTATGGGCGGTGTTTCCGCCAGTCTGGCGATGCTCGGCGACATCAATATCGCGGAGCCGCACGCGCTGATCGGTTTCGCCGGTCCGCGGGTGATCGAACAAACGGTGCGAGAAACCCTGCCGGAGGGTTTCCAGCGCAGCGAATTTCTGCTGGATCACGGCGCCATTGACCTGATCGTGGACCGTCGCGAAATGCGCGAACGCATTGCGTCGTTGCTGGCCATCCTGACACATCGCTCGCCGCCCCAGTAATTCTGTCGCCTGGTAACGGCCAGGGAGCTCCGATGGCTGCGACGCCACGTTTTTTGTCATTGCTGGACTGGCTGGGCTGGCAGGAGACCCTGCACCCGACGGCCATCGACCTGGGGCTGGAGCGCGTCAGCCGGGTTGCTGACCGCCTGGCGTGCCGGATGCCGGCGCCCATTGTCATCAGTGTTGCCGGCACCAATGGTAAGGGCTCCTGCGTGGCCATGCTGGAAGCCATTCTGCTGCGCGCCGGCTACCGCGTGGCGGCTTACACTTCGCCGCATTTGTACCACTATAACGAACGCTTGCGTTTTGACGCCGAGCTTGTCAGCGACGCGCAGCTCTGCGAGGCGTTCGCCCGCGTTGACGCCGCGCGCGGCGAACAAAGCCTGACTTACTTCGAGTTCGGCACCCTGGCGGCGCTCGACCTGATGTCGCGCGGCAAACCCGATGTCGCTGTGCTGGAGGTTGGTCTTGGCGGCCGCCTCGACGCCGTGAACATCGTCGACGCCGACGTTGCGCTGATCACCAGTATCGGCATCGATCACACCGACTGGCTCGGCCCCGACCGCGACGCGATTGCCGGTGAGAAGGCCGGCATTATGCGCGCCGGCCGACCGGCGGTATGCGCAGACGACGACCCACCGCCCGGCCTGATCGACGCTGCGGCGCGTTGCGGTGCCGATCTGGCGGTAGCGGGCCGGGATTTTTCGATCATGGAGGCAGGCGGCCGCTGGCACTGGCAGGGGCGCGCCTCGCGGCTCGATGATCTGCCTCGTCCGGCACTGGCCGGCGCGCACCAGCTGGCAAATGCCGCCGGCGTACTCGCGGTACTGGAAGCCCTGGAACCGCGGCTTGACGTTCCACGCAGCGCCGTGGTGACGGGGCTCCAGTGCGTCAGTCTGCCCGGGCGGGTGCAGCGCATTGCCGGTCCGGTGGAACAGGTGCTCGATGTGTCTCATAATGCGCAGGCCGCGCAGGCGTTGGCGCGTGCACTGGAACGCTTGCCGGTATCCGGGCGCCGCTTTGCAGTTCTGGGCATGATGCGCGATAAAGATGCCGGGTCTTTCGTGCAGCCGCTGCTGGAGTGCGTGGATGTCTGGTATGTGACCGGATTGCAAATAGCACGCGCCAGTTCGGCACAGATGCTTGCCGGGCAGCTGGCTGGGCAAGTGCGCCCGGAGGCAATGGTGGTTTGCGCCAGCATGCCGCAAGCGCTGGCGGCGTTAAAAGAGGTGGTGCAGGCGGGCGATCAGGTGCTGGTCTGCGGGTCGTTCTATACGGTCGCAGAGTGGTCTGCGCTTGGGCCGGAATTTTATTGAGAGGTAAGATGGACTTCCTGTTGAAGCAACGCCTGGTCGGGGCCATTGTGCTGGTGGCGCTGGGCGTGATTTTTATTCCCATGTTGCTGGAGGGGCCGAATCGCAACCTGGTCCCGGAAATGCAGCCGTTGCCGGAACCCGAAGGGCAGGACCTCACCCAGCCGATGGAACCGTTCGCGGCCGGGGAAGAGGTCGCCCCTGAGCCCGACCGTGCCATTGTACAGGGCGATGTGGCGGCCGAGGCGGACGAGCCATCGGCGAGCCCGGATGGCGCCGAGGAGGAATCCCTGACCCGTCCGCTGCCACTGCCGGAACCTGAGTCCGAACCGGAATCGGCGCAAAGTCCGCGCGCCGAAACTACGCCACCTCGGCCCGAAAAACAGGCCGAGGTGCCCAAGCCGGCGCCGGCGGGCGACGAGGCGGGAGAGCCGGGACCACTGGGTAACTGGGTTGTGCAGATGGCCAGCTTTTCCAGCGAGCAGAACGCGCTGCGCTTGCGCGACAGGTTACGCAAAGCCGGTTTTGTCACCCAGGTCGAGAAGGTGCTGGTAGACGGCAAGACGCATTTCAGGGTGCGGGTGGGGCCTTATCTCGAGCGCGCCGAGGCCGAGCGCGATCGGAACAAAATGGCCGACACGGTCAAACTCAACGGTCGTGTGCTGTCCTATCCCTGATCCGCTGTCGCCGCCACGCGTCTTCGAGTAAAATATGACCATGTCTTCGGTTGGCGGACGGTGTACGCACAAGCAGCGCGGGATCAACGTTTGATCTGGATAGACTATATCCTGCTTGCGATAATCGCCATCTCTGCACTGCTCAGTCTCTGGCGCGGCTTTGTCAAGGAAGCGCTGTCACTGGCCAGCTGGATTGCGGCGCTGTGGGTCGCCCTGTTGTTCTTCCATGACCTGGCCGACTGGTTGGCGCGCTGGATCGAGACCCCTTCGGTACGTGATGGCGTCGGGTTTGCGGTGCTGTTCGTGGTCACGGTTCTGGTCGGTGGCCTGGTAGGCTACCTGGCCGGGGAGCTGGTGGCCAAGACCGGGCTGACAGCCACGGATCGCGCGCTCGGTATGGTGTTCGGCGTCGCCCGTGGCGTGATCATCGTGGCCGTGCTGGTGTTGCTGGCGGGGTTGACCGCCTTGCCGCAGGACCCCTGGTGGCACGAATCATTGCTGCTGGGTCATTTCCAGGAACTGGCTTTGTGGTTAAAGAGTTTTCTGCCTGCAGATATTGCCGGGAACATCCGGTTCTAGGCGCTTTATGACATGACGGGTAACTGAGGTTAGGGCCAGTGTGCGGGATTGTCGGAATAGTTTCAGTCGGTGCGGTTAACCAGTCGATCTACGACGCCTTGACCGTGCTGCAGCACCGTGGCCAGGATGCCGCCGGTATCATGACCTGCGATGGGGACCAGCTCTGCCTGCGCAAGGACAACGGTCTGGTGCGCGATGTGTTCCACACCCGCCATATGCTGCGTCTGCACGGCACCATGGGGATCGGCCATGTTCGCTATCCCACAGCCGGTTGTGCAAGTTCAGCCGAGGCGCAGCCTTTTTACGTCAATTCACCCTACGGTATTTCGCTGGCGCACAACGGCAATCTGGTCAATGCCGAAGAGTTGAAACAGAATCTTTATCGCGAAGATCTCAGGCACATAAACACCGATTCGGATTCGGAAGTCCTGCTGAATATCTTCGCCCACGAACTCCAGCGCCGCGGCAAGCTGGAAATCGACGAGGAAGATGTCTTCGCGGCGGTTGCCGGGGTTCATCGCCGCTGCCGCGGGGCCTATGCGGCCGTGGCCATGATTACCGGTTTTGGCATTGTTGCCTTCCGTGACCCGTGCGGCGTGCGGCCGCTGGTCTATGGCAAACGCGAGACCGGGGAGGGCACCGAGTATATGGTCGCCTCCGAAAGCGTTGCCATGGACACGCTTGACTTCGAGCTGATCGCAGACGTCGGTCCCGGCGAGGCGGTATTGCTGAGGATGACCGGTGGTATGGCAAAGCGGCAGTGCGCCGACAAGCCGCGGTATGCGCCCTGTATTTTCGAGCACGTCTATCTGGCAAGACCCGATTCCATCATAGACAACATTTCGGTTTACAAGGCTCGCCTGCGCATGGGTGATATGCTCGCGGAAAAGCTCCGCCGCGAGCGCCCGGAGCATGATATCGACGTGATTATCCCGATCCCCGATACCAGCCGAACCGCGGCTTTGCAGCTGGCCAACAACCTGGGCGTTAAATACCGCGAGGGTTTCATCAAGAACCGATACATCGGCCGCACGTTTATTATGCCGGGTCAGCAGGAGCGCAAGAAGTCCGTGCGTCAGAAACTCAATGCCATCGAGCTGGAGTTCAAGGACAAGAATGTGATGCTGGTTGATGATTCCATTGTGCGCGGCACCACCTCCCAGCAGATCATCCAGATGGCGCGCGAGGCCGGAGCGAAGAAGGTCTACTTTGCCTCGGCGGCGCCGCCGGTACGCTATCCCAATGTCTACGGTATCGATATGCCGACCAAGGATGAACTCATCGCCCACGGGCGCTCGGTGGAGGATATCGCCGAGGCCATTGGCGCCGACTGGCTGGTGTTCCAGGATCTGGACGATCTGGTCAATGCGGTACGCCGGGGTAACCGCAACATTACCGAGTTCGACTGCTCGGTGTTCACCGGTGAATATGTCACCGGCGATGTGACAGTCAGCTACCTGGATCACCTGGAGAGCCTGCGCAACGACTCGGCCAAGGAAAAACGGCGCGCGTCCGATGACGAGGTGATAGAGATGCACAATAACGCTTGACGCCCGTGGCTGACTTTGTCTAACCTTTCTTCAGAGCGCCGATTTGAGTTTCAGCTTGCGGGCGCTTTATAAATACGGCTAAAGCGATGGCACCTGTTTTCGCTGTTAGTCGGGAGCGGGTTTTTTTGTGCCCGCGCGTCGACCAATTGCACACAAGCTCGTGCTGACAGGGCGAAGGTAGACAGACTATGAGGGAAAAGGATTCAACACCGGGTTTTGATACCCTGGCGGTGCGCGCCGGACAGCATCGCACCGCTGAACAGGAACACGCGGAGCCGATTTTTCCAACCTCCAGCTATGTGTTCGAAAGTGCGGCCGCGGCCGCCGCGCGGTTCTCGGGCGAACAGCCGGGCAATATCTATTCGCGTTTCACCAACCCGACCGTCAGAACCTTCGAGGAGCGGTTGGCGGCGCTCGAAGGCGGTGAGCGTTGTGTGGCCACGGCGTCGGGCATGTCGGCGATCTATGCAAGCTGCGCGGGGTTGCTGACCTCGGGCGATCATATCGTTTCCTCGCGCAGTATCTTCGGCAGTACCACGCTGTTGTTCAACAACTACCTGGGTAAGTTCGGTATCGAAACGAGCTTTGTGGCGCAGCATGATGTCGATGCCTGGGCGCGCGCGATCCGGCCGCAGACGCGGCTGCTGTTTCTGGAAACGCCGTCGAATCCGCTGACCGAAGTCGCCGATATCAGCGCGCTGGCGCAACTGGCGCACGCCAATGATTGTCTGCTGGTGGTGGATAACTGTTTCTGTACGCCGGCCCTGCAACGTCCGCTGTCGCTGGGTGCCGATATTGTCATTCATTCGGCAACCAAGTATCTGGACGGACAGGGGCGCTGTGTCGGCGGTGCGGTTGTGGGCAGCGAGGCAATCGTGGGTGACGCGGTCTACGGCTTTCTGCGCACCTGCGGACCGACCATGAGTCCGTTCAACGCCTGGGTGTTCCTCAAGGGGCTGGAAACCCTGTCGCTGCGCATGCAGGCGCACTGCCGTTCGGCGGCCCAACTCGCACAGTGGTTGCAGCAGCAGCCGGGCGTCGACAGGGTGTTTTACCCGGGGCTGGCCTCGCACCCCCAGCACGAACTCGCGGCGCGGCAGCAGAGCGATTTCGGCGGCATCGTTTCGTTCGAAGTCGCCGGAGGGCAGGTCGCCGCCTGGAAGCTGATCGATGCGGTGCGCATTTGTTCCATCACCGCCAACCTGGGTGACGCCAAGACCACCATCACTCACCCGGCAACTACGACGCACGGGCGCCTGACCCCCGAGCAGCGTGCCGAGGCGGGCATCTCTGATGGCCTGGTGCGTGTCGCCGTCGGCCTCGAAACGGTTGACGATCTATGCGCGGATCTTGCCCGCGGACTGGCATAAACGGAGGTAAAACCCATGAGAAAGTTTGGTCCCATTATGTTGTTGCTGTGGCAGATGCAGGTGCTTCCGGTATTTGCCGCCGGGTCGGATGAGGCGCTCATCGAGGATCAGGTGAGCTTCCAGGTGGAAGTCGGGCGGGATGTGGAAAACGACCGCGCCGTGGCCACACTGAGTGCGATTGCCGAGGACCGGGATCCGGGCAGGGTCGCGCAGCAGATCAATGAGGCTATGAGCTGGGCGCTGGAACAAGTGAAAGCACAGAGCGTCGTCAAGCCGCGCACCGGTACTTACCAGACATATCCCGTCTACGACGAGCGCAAGATAGTGCGCTGGCGCGGTTCGCAGCAGTTGCAACTGGAGTCCGGCGATATCGATCGCCTGGCGCAGCTGATCGGCAGCCTGCAGGAACGCCTGCAGGTTCAGGGCATGCAGTTTCTTGTCTCGGACGCCACGCGCCGCGACGTCGAAGCCGCTTTGACCGGGGAGGCGCTGGCCTCGTTTCAGCAGCGCGCCGAACTCATTCGCAAGTCACTCGGTGCGAGTAGCTACCGGCTGATGGATCTCAGCGTCCATACCGGTGGGCCGCGTCCGCCGGTTCCGCTTCGTGCCGAAACCATGTCAGTGAGTCGCGCGGCTGTTGCAGCTCCCGCGATGGAGCAGGGTACCAGCAGTCTTACCGTGCAGGTCAGTGGACGCATTCATCTCGTGCGTGAATGACATCACTATGGTTGAACGGGCTTCACGATTTGTTCACACAATCAGGGTGAAACGAGCTTCACAAGTTGTTCACAAATATTCCGTAGGCATCAATTTTACAGCTAAATAATAGTACGAAATCAGTATCTCAGTTTTTATTGACCAGTATCAATACGCAATGTATTGACGCGACGTAGATGAAGGACCTAACGTTGCGAGCAGCTGGCACGAACAACGATCTCACAACAACACAGCGTGCTTCGGTTAGTGCGTGTCGGCGGCAGGAGTCATCTGTATCGGTGCCGTTCAGGCGATAGCCCGGTGTATATGGCTTGTGTTTTTCCGGCATGGTCGCCGGTGGGTGCAGTGCATCGTCTCGTCGAAGCATCTCGAACAGTAATAACCGTGATGTTATCAATGCGACGACCCGGTCGGCATCCCATAGCGCCCGCAGTCACCGCGCCGCAACGCGCGGCAACTGCAGCATCGATGGCCATCATTGTTTCGCAGTCACACGGGTGATCTGTATCAGGAGCGTCTCGGCGTGTGCGTCGACAAAGTGGTTTGGCTCATGAAAATCTGGCATGGCAAGGAGTAGGGGTAATGATGTTACACAAGCAACGCTACAGGCTGTACGGTTCGTTCAGGAGGTTGTTGGGGGTTGCGTCGCTGGCGCTGTGTGGTCTGGCGATAACGGTGCCGGCGCAGGCGGTTCCGAGCTTCGCTCGTCAGACCGGGCTTCCTTGTGCGTCTTGTCATACTGTGTTCCCGGAACTGACATCCTTCGGTCGCAGTTTCAAGCTGCATGGCTATACGCTCACTGGCACCAAGGCGATCACCGCGGAGTCCACCAGATCCGACAGTGCGCTGAAGCTGAACTCCATACCGCCGCTCTCGGCGATGCTGCAGGTGTCCTTTACCCACGTACAGAGTTCGCCGAGCGGCAGTCAGAATGACGATGTGCAGTTTCCGCAGGAGTTCAGCCTGTTTTATGCCGGTGCAATCAGCGATCATGCCGGTTCCTTCGCCCAGGTGACCTATGAACAGGCATCAGGAAACTTCGGCTGGGATAACACGGACATTCGTTATGCCAACGACCTTCCCGACCGAAACCTGACCTATGGCCTTACGCTGAACAATTCGCCTACGGTGCAGGACGTCTGGAACACGGGTCCTGTCTGGGGTTATCCCTGGTCAGGGCCGGGTGACGCTGCACCCGCGGGCCCCGCTGTCCAGCCGTTTATCGGCTCAGAAGACTTTGTGGCATTGAGTTCCGGTGGTCTGGGCGTTTATGGTCTGTGGAATAACACGGTGTACGCCGAATTCACCGCATACCGCTCGGCGCACGTGGGCTCGGCGGCCCCCAACGGAGGCAGTAACCAGACGATCGCCAACGTCGCTCCCTACTGGCGACTGGCCTGGGAGCATGCGGCGGCCAACGGTGACAACCTGATGGTGGGTACCTACGGGATGTGGGCAAATTTTCATCCCAATGGTGTCAGTGGACCGACGGATCGCTACATCGATACGGCCCTGGATGCGCAGTATGAGCACCCTTTAGCCAGCGGTGACACGCTTTCAGTGCACGCCCGCATTACGCACGAGGATGAGGATATTCACTCTACCGGGACAGCCGACTCGCTGAGTTTCGACTCCGCGAAGGTGGACGGGACCTATCATTTGGGCAGTCATGCCACTGCAACCCTTGCCTACTTCGATACCTGGGGCGACGACGGTGCGTATTATCCCGGTTACGTCAATGGTGACGGTGATCCCCTGAATCCAACCCCCAGCGGGACGGGCAGCTTCAGTCCGGACAGCAATGGCTGGATCGCTCAGGCGGCCTATCTGCCCTGGGAGAACACCAAGCTCACGGTGCAGTACACGGGTTACAACAAGCTGGACGGTTCCAGTTCAAGCAAGGATACTACCGACAACAATACCCTCTACTTCCTGGCGTGGTTCGTCTTCTAGACGCCAGGCAGTCCGTAGGGGGCGAGCTTGTCAGAGTCTGGCGGCCGGCCGGGTTTTTCCCGGCCGGCCGCATTCGAGGGGGTACTGGAATGCATCGAGGTTTGCGCTGGCGCTGGGGACCGAGCGTGACGGGCGCCGTGCTGTTGCTGTTGCCGCTGTGTGTTCCGGCCCAACAGTCTCAGGGTGAGGCTGACGATCAGGCATCCCTGCAGACCGAGGTGCATGAACTGCGGCAGGAACTGCAGCGCCTGCAACGACGTCTTGACAGCATCGAGGCAAGGATCGCCGCCACACCGCCGGCTGCTCGCGCGACGCTCGGGGCGACGGCGCCACCGGCGGCGAGCCGGCCAGACGACGACAGTGCTGCCGCAGCGACGCTGACACCGCAAATCGTCGAGAACTGGGAAGCACTGCGCGAGGGTATGGAGCCGCAGCGCGTGCGTACGCTGCTTGGCGCGCCGAGTCGGGATTTCAAGCTCGGTGGCCAGGCTGTCTGGTATTACCACTACACGGGCGTGGGCGGCGGATCGGTTATGTTCTCGCGCGGTGATGGTAAGGTTCTTTCCTGGCAGCGGCCGCCGTTTCACGCCTGGTGGTAAACGCCCGGTTCACGTCGGTGGGCTTATCTTGCCCACCCCCCAGCGTTCGAAATCGTCAAAGCTGATTTTTTCATTTTGCGTCAGGTCGACGTCGCCATGCACCCGGGCAATGGTGACGGTGCAGGTGCCGGAAACGGCAAGGTCTATTTTGTCACCGTTATAGCGTGGTTGCACCAACAACTGCGTGACGTCGTTTTGCTCGACAACAAACGGGTGGTCGAGCCGCAACAGGTAGTAGTTATCGCGCATGGGACCCGCGACGACGGCGATGCCTGAAACGGTGAGGGGGTTGTCTCCGTGGTAGTCGTAGGGCTCGTAAACTTCGAGGACATGATGCTGTATAGTCATAATTTCCAGCCCTCTATTGTGTATATTGGCAGCATGCACCAGAGAGTCGGAAGGTGTCAAAATCCTTACGTACAAGCTGTTTATAAAATGCATTATTTATATTTTATAAGCTATTGAAAATGAAGTTTTATATACAGACTCGCATTCCGCGATGCTAACCACCGACAGCCTCTATGATTCCGCGCTGCAATGCCTGCGCTGCGACGATCCGGCGCGCAAGTGTCAGTTGACCGTCGGGGCGCTTACGGCGATGGGCGAGGGACAGTTGCGGATTGAATCCGACCAGCCACCGGTTGTTATTGACATGCCCGGCCGTCCGGCGCGCCCGCGACTGGTCGCCCCGCGAGATCTCCCGCGACGCCGGCCGGGCACGATCGAAGGTCGGGCGAGCCTGCTGCATGCGCTGGCGCATATCGAATTCAATGCCATCAATCTGGCGTGGGATGCGGTCTACCGATTTCGCGGCCTGCCGCGGACTTTTTATGCCGACTGGGTCAGGGTGGCACGCGAAGAGGCGTTACACTTCCAGCTCCTTTGCGGATGCCTCGACACCCTGGGGTATGCCTACGGCGATTTCGATGCGCACAACGGGCTGTGGGAGATGGCTTGCAAGACTGCACATGATCCCCTGGTGCGTATGGCACTCGTGCCGCGGGTCCTGGAGGCGCGCGGTCTGGATGTAACCCCGGGGATACTCGAACGGCTGCGCAAGAGCGGCGATGCCAGGGCCGTTGAAGTGCTCGAAATCATTCTGCGCGATGAAATCGGCCATGTTGAAATCGGTACCCGCTGGTTCCGCTACCTGTGCGAACAGCGTGGGCTGGCAAGCGAGGCGACTTTCGCACAATTGTTGAACGAATACATGCATGGACAGGTCAAACAACCGTTCCACTACGCGGCGCGCCACAAGGCGGGGTTTAATGAGCTGGAAATGCAGTACCTTGAAGAACTGGCGTCCTCCGGGCGCTGACCCGGACACGGGAGCTATGCGTGTGCGCAACGTGCTGATGAGACTGCTGGGCTGTGTGCTGCTGGGCCTGGTTCCGTTCACGCCGGCGCTCGCGCAGACCGCGGCCACGGTTGTGTGGTACCTGGAACAGGAGCCCGGCATTGACGGTTACCCGGTTCGCTACATCGTCACCCCCGATTACATGCGCTCCGACGACGGCCGCGATGATGGTGACTTTCTGCTGTATGACCGCAAGCAGCACAAGATCTACAGCGTGGCGCGGGAAAATCGCACGGTTCTGGAGATCGACGGTAGCGCCCCGGCGCCGCAGGCGCCGGACGGTCTGTCGATCAGCGTCCGGGAGCGCCCGGATGAGAAAGCGCCGCTGGTGAGCGGCCGTGTGCCACTGGAGCTCGAATTGGTCGCCCAAGGCCAGGTGTGCCACTCGGCCGTAGTGGTGCCCGGGTTCCTGGATCCGGTGCGCACGGCGCTGCAGGAGTACAACCAGGCGCTTGCGGTACAGCAGGTGCGCACGCTGGATCGCACCCCGAAGGATTTTCAAACCCCGTGTTTCCTGTCGCGCTACCTGTATGCCAGTGATTTTCACTTCGCGCGCGGCATGGTGCTGGCTGACTGGAACGATAGCGGTGACCGGCGCGAGATGACGAGCTATAAAACGGGGGTCCCCTTCGATGACTCGTTGTTCGTGGTGCCGGGGGACTTTCGGGTAATTCGGGGCGCAGGAAACTGAATCAGGTCGACAGGATTTCAAGTTCCAGTTTGTCGTAATCGGCGCTCAACACGCTGCCCTGTTCGTACCAGGCGCCGAGCACGATGCGTTCGAGCTGCCGTCCCCGGTGCTGCAGCCGGTGGATGCCGGGACGGTGGGTGTGGCCGTGTATCAGCAAGCTGACATCGCGACTGGTAAAGACATCCAGAACCGCGTCCGCATTGACATCCATGATTGTTTCATCCTTGCCCCGTACCGCGAGCGCACTCAGGTCGCGCGCCTGTTCGGCCAGTGACAGGCGTTCTTCGAGCGGCAACGACAAGGCCTGTCGTTGCCATTGCGGGTCACGCAGCCGGGCGCGCAGCGTCTGGTAGTCGGCGTCGTCGGTACACAGTGAGTCACCGTGCATCAGCAGCGTCCTGCGGCCGTACAGGTCAATGCAGCAGGGGTCGTCCAGCAGGGTGCAGCCGGTTTCCTGCGCGAAGCGCGGGCCGAGCAGGAAATCCCGATTGCCGTGCAGCACGAAAACCGGTGTACCGGCCTGCGCACACTGCATGAGTCCGCGCTTGACCGGTACGTACGCGGGCTCGGGGTGATCGTCACCCACCCATGCCTCGAACAGGTCGCCGAGTATGTACAGCGCTTCGGCATGTCCCTGAATGGCTGACACGAACCTGGTGAAGCAGCGGGTGATCGCCGGGCGGGCGGGGTGCAGGTGCAGATCGGAAATAAAAAAAGTGGGCATTGCAGCGGGGTTCGGCAGGCCGGCGCCCCGGGGGAAGCTCCCGGGGCCACGCGCCCCGTCAGTCGTCTACGCTGACTGACTCGATGATGACATCGTCCTTGGGCACGTCCTGGTGGCCTGCGCGCGTGGTGGTCGCGACCTTTTCGATGTCCTTGACGACCTCAATGCCTTCCACGACCTTGCCGAACACGCAGTATCCCCAGCCCTGCGCGTTGGCGGCGCTGAAGTTGAGAAAGCCGTTGTCCTTGGCATTGATGAAAAACTGTGCGGTGGCCGAGTGGGGATCCGAGGTGCGCGCCATGGCGATCGTCCCGAGTTCGTTGGTCAGACCGTTGTCGGCTTCATTCTTGACGGGGGCGCCGGCCGATTTCTGTGACATACCGGGCTCGAACCCACCGCCCTGTATCATGAATCCGGGAATGACGCGGTGGAAAATAGTCCCGTCGTAAAAGCCCGATCGGGCGTATTCGAGAAAGTTGGCTACCGTCTCGGGGGCCTTTTCGGCATCCAGTTCGAGAACGATGGTGCCTTTGTTGGTCTGCATACGCACACTCACAGTTACGTCTCCTGTCGCGGTTTCCGGCTGGGTATAATAACGATTTCCGCGCCGCCGACCAATTTTTGTTACCATGCGCGCCGTTTCCTGCGACCATAAGCGACGATGAGCGAACCCCGCGTAAAAGCCCGATTTGCGCCAAGCCCGACCGGGGAGATACACCTCGGGAACCTGCGTACCGCCCTGTTCAACTTCCTCTACGCGGCCGGCCACGACGGCGTGTTCCTGCTGCGTATCGAGGACACCGACAAGGAGCGCAGCCGCCCGGAGTATGCGCAGGCATTGATGGACGAGCTGAAATGGCTGGGGCTCGGCTGGCAGGAGGGCCCGGATGCCGGTGGTGACCATGGGCCTTATTACCAGGCGTGGCGACTGGA
Source organism: Thiogranum sp. (assembly GCA_022340245.1). Taxonomy (GTDB): domain Bacteria; phylum Pseudomonadota; class Gammaproteobacteria; order DSM-19610; family DSM-19610; genus Thiogranum. The sequence continues at coordinate 4,363 of JAJDOI010000041.1, read as the reverse complement.
TATATACCGGGAATACTACGATGCGCTCGCCGCAAGCGGTGCCATCTATCCCTGTTTTTGCAGCGATACCCAACTGAAGCTGGCCCGCAAAGCCCAGCGCACAGCAGGCCTGCCGCCGCGTTACCCGGGCACCTGTGCGAATCTCTCCGAGCAGGAAGTCCGGCAGAAGCTCGCTGACGGCGCCAAGCCGACCTGGCGCTTCCGCGTGCCGGCCGGCGAGCGGGTGGAGTTTGACGACCTGGTGCGGGGCGTACAGCGTTTTTCCAGCGATGACATCGGTGATTTTATTGTCCGGCGCAGTGATGGCACCCCGGCGTTCTTTTTCAGCAATGCTGTCGACGATGCGCTGATGGGCGTCAGCCATGTGCTGCGCGGCGAGGATCACCTGACCAATACGCCGCGCCAGCTGATGATTCTTCGAGCGCTGGGTTTGCCGGCGCCTGTCTACGGCCACCTGTCACTGCTGGTGGGTGATGATGGCAGCCCGCTGTCCAAACGTCATGGCAGCCGCAGTGTGCGCCAGTTGCGTGAAGAGGGTTATATGCCCGGTGGCCTGCTCAACTACCTGGCCCGCCTCGGCCACAGCTATGCCAGCGACGATTTCCTCGGACTCGATGGTCTGGCTGAGGGTTTTGCACTCCAGCGGCTGGGCACGGCGCCGGCCCGCTACGATGAGGCGCAGTTGCGTTACTGGCAAAAACAGGCGGTTGCAGGTGCCTCGACACAAAGCCTGCTTGACTGGTTCAGACAGAGCGAAGCCGGCCGGGGCCTGTCGGCTGACTGGAGTGAGGAGCGCCTGATCGCGCTGCTCGAGGTGGTGCACGATAACGTGGAAATGCCCGCCGACGTCGGCCAGTGGCTGCAGCGCCTGTCGGTCCCGCAACTGCCCGTGGGTGAGGCCGAAGGCCGCGTCCTGGCGGCGGCCGGTCGGGTTTTTTTCGAAACTGCCGTGGACTTGCTGGGGGCGTTCCCGGGGGATTTCCGCGAGTTTGCCAAGGCCGTGGGCGCGGCCACCGGTGCCAGGGGCAAGAGCCTGTTCATGCCTTTGCGGGTGGCGCTGACCGGTGTCACGCACGGCCCCGAAATGGGTGGCTTGTGGGCGTGGCTGGGTCCGGATATCTGCCGCGAGCGCCTGCTGGCGGCACTGGATTATTGTCGTGGAGCCGAATCAGATGCTGAAACTGTTTAACAGCCTGTCCCGCCGCAAGGAGACCTTTGTTCCGATCGAGCCGGGCAAGGTGCGCATGTATGTCTGTGGCATGACAGTCTACGACTATTGCCACCTCGGGCACGCGCGCGTGCTGGTGGTTTTCGATGTGATCGTGAGGCATTTGCGCAGCCTGGACTATGCCGTGACCTATGTTCGCAACATAACCGATATTGACGACAAGATCATTGCCCGGGCACAGGAGAACAGTGAAAGTATCAACGCGCTGACGCAACGGTTTATCGACGCGATGCACGAAGACGCCGATGCGCTGGGGGTGCTGCGCCCGGATGCAGAGCCGCGCGCAACCGATTCGATGGCGGACATCCTCGGCATGATTCGCCGCCTGCTGGACAAGGGCTATGCCTATCAGGGCGATAACGGCGATGTCTTCTACTCAGTCAGCAGGTTCGACAACTATGGGCAGTTGTCCGGCAAGCGCGTCGAGGAACTGCGTTCCGGGGCCCGCGTGGACGTCGAGAACGCCAAGCGGGACCCGTTGGACTTTGTGCTCTGGAAGGCCGCGAAGCCGGGCGAGCCGAGCTGGCCATCCGAGTGGGGCGAAGGGCGGCCCGGCTGGCATATTGAATGTTCGGCGATGTCGACCGAGTGCCTGGGCGCGCATTTCGATATCCACGGCGGTGGTATGGACCTGCAGTTCCCTCACCACGAAAACGAGATCGCCCAGTCCGAGGCCGCGACCGGCGAACATTTTGTCAACTACTGGGTGCATAACGGCTTTGTGCAGGTCGACGAAGAGAAAATGTCCAAGTCCCTGGGGAACTTCTTCACCGTGCGCGAGATCCTGCGGCGTTACCAGCCGGAAGAGGTGCGTTATTTTATCCTCTCGAGTCATTACCGCAGCCCGCTCAATTACAGCGACGATAACCTTGACAAGGCGCGGGGGGGCTTGCAGCGCCTGTACACTGCCTTGCGCGACGCCGTTCCCGACGAACGCGCAGAGCCCGACAGCGCTTACCGGGAGCGTTTCGAGGCCGCGATGAACGACGACTTCAATACGCCGGAGGCGCTCGCGGTTCTCTTCGAATTGACGCGCGCCATCAACCGGAAGCGCGAAGCGGAGACCGCCGCGGCCCGTCGGCTGGCGGCGACCCTGAAGCAGCTCGGCGGCCGTCTGGGTATCCTGCAGGCCGACCCGGAACTTTACCTGCGCGGGGCGACGCAAGCCGGTCCGGATGCCGGCCCCGATGACGCGGCAATCGACGCCCTGGTGGCACGGCGCGAACAGGCGCGCGCGAACCGGGACTGGGCCGAGGCCGACCGCATTCGCGACGAATTGACGAGCCTGGGGATTGTCCTGGAGGACGCGGCCGGCGGCACCCTGTGGCGGCGCGGATGAAGGCCCCCGGGCCACGCGTTGCATATAAAGGATAAAGCGGGTCTGTCGATGTTATGTTCGTCGGCGGCGCGGTCGTCATGAGTTCAAACTGATCAATCACGTATGACAGATCGTCAATCCCGGCTGCTGCTTGGCCTCGTACTTCTGGCACTCCTGTACCTCGATAACGCGCCCGGCGTAGAGATCCTGATCGGCTACTTGCTGTTCGAGGGGATTACGGGCTGGCGTTTGCCCCTGCTGGTCAACCGACTGGTGGCGGGCGATGCCGGAAAAGTGCGCAACGTCCAGCCGCTTAACATTGCCGCGCCGGTTAGATTTCAGTTTGCCGCGGAGCGGGCACTGCGCTTGACGATTGCGCTGATTCTGCTGGTGTCGGTCTGGATCTATCCGCAACAGGTGTGGTGGATGGCCTGGTTCGTGGGATTTGCCCTGCTGGGCGCGGGCATCAGCGGCGTCTGCCCGATGTTGACCAGCCTGCGCATGCTCGGTTTCCGGTAGGGCCTGCCGATGGCCGATCTTTTCCCATCAACGAGGGCCGACGCCCGCAAGATACTGCCGGTTCGGGTTACCGGCATCGTCTTCTGGGGGCTGGTGGTCATCGGGCTGCTGATTGTACTGGTCATGCTCGACGGACGCGAAGCGCAGATACACCAGCGCCAGCAGGCCGTTGCCGACCGGTTCATGTCCGACCTCTACGCACACCTGGCGCGCCATGGCCCTATGGGTACCGAGCCGCTGTCGGCGCTGGTGTCGCAGCTGGCCCGCGGATCCGGCGGAGAGATCCAGTCAGTGTTGCTGAAAGCCCAGGGGCTGGAAGTCAGTTACGGCAGCAATCATCCCGACGCCGTGACCTACACGCGACCCTTGTGGCTGGGCAACGGCGGGGGCAAGCCACTCACCTACGCAGTGACGGTTCTGCAAATGCCGTCGATCGAAGGGCAGCTTACCGCTGCCCGCAAGCAACTGCTGGTGGGCATGGGGGGACTGTTTCTGCTCTTCGGGTTAGTGCTGCAGCGTGTGCTCAACTGGATACTGACCGCGCCTTTCCAGCAAATGGTCGAGGCGGCGCAGGCATTTTCCGCGGGTGATGAGAACGTCCGTTTCGATGAACAGCGTCACGACGAGTTCGGTTACCTGGGGCGCTTTATCAACCAGGCGCTGGACTACTCCATGGAGCAGAAGAATGCCCTGCACGAGGCGATTGAGCGGGTGCGTTGCTCCGAGTGCGCTTTGCAGGAGGAGAAGGAAAAAGCCGAGGTCACACTGCATTCGATCGGCGATGCCGTGATCACGACCGACCAGCTTGGTCGGGTCGAATACATGAACCCGGTGGCCGAGGAGTTGCTCGGCTGGACGTTGATGGATATCCGCGGGCGCCTGCTGGGCAAATTCATGCGCCTGCTTGATGAAGAGAGCGGCCGGCCGCTGGTAAATCCCGTGGATCAGTGCCTGGCGAGCGGTGAACGGGTGACTGAAGACAGTCACAAAATGTTGATCCGCAGCGACGGCCGGCAAGTGGCGATAGCCGATTGTGCCGCGCCGATACGCGATCCCTCGGCACAGCTGCGTGGCGTGGTACTGGTGTTCCACGACGTTGCTCAGGCACGCAAACTGGCTCGCCAGCTGTCCTTCCAGGCCAGCCACGACCCGCTCACTGGCCTGTTCAACCGCCGCGAGTTCGAAGCCCAGCTCAAACGGCTGCTGGACAACGCGCGCAGCCAGCGTTCGCACCACGCGCTTTGCTATATCGATCTCGACCAGTTCAAGGTGGTCAACGATGTCTGCGGTCATGTGGC